>JBIIRA010000034.1:0-8520 GCA_044341795.1 Candidatus Limnocylindrus sp. | reverse complement strand
GTGCGCCAAGGAGTCCGATCGGAAGCTCACGATTCAGGAGATCGCGAAGTGCTGGAGCTGCGACAGCGGCGCGGTCGGAGAGGTGGCGTATGGTGATCGAGAAGGTCCCCTCCCCGCGCGAGGCTACTGTCGCGGCCACATCTGCCTGCGGCGTACCAGGCGTCGCTGAGGCTGCGAAGGTGTAGATATTGCGGTGCTCTCCCGCAGCAAGCAGTGCTGCGAGTTCAGCGCCGCCCTGATCCCCACTGTTAATGAAGATCGCACCGCTCTTTGCCGGATGAGCCGCCCATCTTGCAAACGTCTCCACAGCAGCCTGACGGTCCGCAAAGATATCGGGATGATCCCAATCCACGTTCAGAATCAATGCGCGATCAGCGTTGTAGGTATCAAAATTGCCACCATACTCGTCAGCCTCAACGAGGAATCCAGGCTCACCACTGATGTGGATTGGCGATCCTGCAGGTGTGCCCAGGGGCGCGGGAAGTGGGCCGCCCACAAAGGCTGACGGGTTGATGCCAGAGTGGATCAGCGCATCGAGAACCCATCCGGTAGAGGTTGTCTTGCCGTGTGTGCCGCCGACGCCAATGAGTAGCCCGCCGCGCGTTGCCGCAGCATCGGCGATGATTTGTTGCACGGAAACGGCACGAGCACCAGCTTCACGCGCCAAAAGGACCTCAGGGTGATTTGGTTGCGTGCTGGTTATCGCCTTCGAGATCGCGACCGTGCTCTCGGCGTTGAGCGCGGTACAGCCCTGTAGTACCTCAGGGCTCGCTGCAGAGCCGACTGGAATCCCTGCGTTCATGAGTATCGTTGCGGACTCCCCTGCCAAAGCTTGATCGTACCCCGAGACGATCACCCCAAGCGCCTTGGCATGTAGCGCGGCTGCGAGTGCGGCTGTGCCACCAACTCCAATGATATGGAGACGAGACCCGCGGGGAAGTGGCACTCCCCCACGGGAAGGGTCGAGCCCAGCGGCGATCTCGCTAATTGAACGCGTCACAAGCTACCGGTAGTTCTCAAACTGCAGCGGCCGTTCAACATCGAGGTCCTTCAGGCTGGTCATCACCTCTTGGAGTTCGTCGCGTGACTTGCCGGTGACCCGCACCGCCTCACCCTGGATCTGGGTTTTCACCTTCGGGAAGGTGTCACGAATGAATTTGGCAATCTTCTTCGCGGCAACATCGTCGAGCCCCTTGCGGAGTTTGACGTGAATACGGAGGGTATCCCCACCGGCCGCTTCGGCCTTCCCCCAATCGTAGGTTCGGAGGTCAATGCCGCGCTTCACCGACTTTGACTCGAGGATGTCACGCAGGGCTTTCAGTCGCAGATCACCGTCCACGCGGATGATCAGCTCGCCCTTCTCTTCCTTGATTTCGGCAGTGGCATCGCGAAAATCGTATCGCGTAGCAATCTCTCGCCGGGTCTGGTCGAGAGCGTTCTTGAGCTCTTGCTCGTCGTATTCCGAGACTACATCAAATGAATTATCGGCTGCCATGCGCTACCTCCTTGATGACTTCTCCACCTTCCCCGTGCTGCGGAAGGCGTAGGTTTCGGCTCCCGTGCCGCTCCCAATCCCGCTTATGGTACGCCCGTTCAGCGTGAACAGAAGTGCACCGGGGTCCCCGCTGCGAATCTCAATGCGCTTCGCCCCCGTAAACATTAGTCGGGCGCCAGGGGCCACGGTTTTTCCCGAAACACTGATCGTAGGGTCGGCCTGACCGTCTACCCAGACACGAATCCATGTAGAGGCGGTGCCGCCGGTGACGCTCACTGTAACGCCAGTGAAGGAGACGTCCACCGTGCGGGTAGCCTGACCGAGCGCACCATCGGCAGTGGTGATGCTGAAGCTCAAGGTCCAGCGCCCTGCCGGGAGAGCGATCGCCCCGATTGCTGTTCCAGTCGCGTCGCTGATAAGCGTGGAGGTTATGAGCCCCCCTGCGGTATCGGTAGCTGTAACCCCAACGTCGCTGTTCGGTGTCGTGACAAGCGAGATTGGTACATCACCGTTCTCGACGGCGAGGTTCGCAGACGGTTGCGTTACGATAATTTCGGGAGCAACCTCATCGGGAAGCGCCACCACGAACACGCGCTCCGCTGTCGTGCTTGATTCACCGCCAGTACCAGGCTTCACGGAGTTTGCGACAACCTCCGTGCGGCCGGTACCGAGAGGCACAATGAGACTCCAGAGGCCGCTCTCATCTGCCTCCGTCGTTAGCTGTGCCCCAGCGCTGGTATTCACGACGATGCTTACGCGAGCATCAGCCGTACCTTTGAGTTCGTACGAGAGCGTCCCTGGCTCCAGATTACTAATCGCCTCAATCGGAAAGGTAATCGCGATAGAGGGTGGCAAGATAAAGCGCAGAAGCTGGAGCACCATGAAACCGCTGATCACCAGCACCGCGATCCCTAATCCGCCGATTGCCAGCACTCCACGTGTAGAGCGAATAACACCCGGACGGAGCGCGGCGAAGCGTTCTGCTGTTGACGTTGCGCGTTGCGACGGCGTCAGGGCGGGTCCCTCTGGGGCTGGGGGAGCTTGCCACCCCGCAGCAACTGTGGCTGGATCCAGGCCCAGATATGCAGCGTAGGTTCGAAGTTGTCCGAGGGCGTAGACGCGTGGCGGAAGTTGATTATGGTCCTCGCGTTCAAATGCCTCCAGGATCGGCGTACGGATTTTAAGCGTGGAAGACGCCTCATTGATGCTTACGCCACGTCGCTCACGAGCCTGGCGAAGGCGATCGCCAATGCTAGGGGCCTGTGGCGCGGCGTCTTCGAGCGATCCTTGGGGCTGGGGAACCAGGGGTGCCTGATCGCTCATACCTACGCGTCCTCCCCGGTCTCCCCCGCTGCGCTCGTTCCACCTGCACTGCCGCCAGGGGCGCCGGTTGTATCAGCGGCGATCTTGTCGCGGTTCACTACTCGTGCAGACGATCCATCAAACGTTCCGATGTAGCCCTTCTCTTCAAGCTGATCGATGATGCGGGCGGCACGCGCATAGCCGACGCGGAGACGCCGCTGTAGTAGTGACGCAGAGGCGCGGTCATGTTCGGCGACCACTTGCACAGCCTCATCAAATAGGCGATCTGCCGGCTCTTCGTCACGCCCACGGTCTACCGCACTTCCGCCACTACGCTCCGCAGCAGCGACGATCCCCAGCTGGTAATCGGGTAGCCCTTGTTCGCGCCAGTGGGTAACCACAGCGTTGATCTCTCGATCTGACACGAACACACCCTGCATGCGCGTGGGCTTAGGGGCATCCGATGGCTGGAAGAGCATGTCGCCGCGACCAATTAGATCCTCAGCCCCCGGCGCATCAAGAACCGTACGTGAGTCAATCTGGCTCGCCATCGAGAAGGCAATCCGGCTTGGAATGTTCGCCTTGATCAGGCCCGTGACGACGTTGACCGAGGGTCGTTGCGTTGCGAGGATCAAATGGATGCCTGTGGCGCGCGCCTTCTGCGCGATGCGAACGATGGACTCCTCCGTCTCTCGTCCATCCTGCATCATCAAATCTGCCAACTCGTCAATGATGATCACGATGGAATACATTCGGTCGTTTACATCCTCACGGCTGGAGTTGTAGCCCTCAAGATTGCGTGCGCCAGCACTTGCAAACATGCGGTAGCGGTTCTCCATCTCAAGAACCGCCCACTTCAAGGCAGAGGCAGCCTTATCGGATTCGGTGATTACTGGAACGAGTAAGTGCGGCAGACCGTTGTATCCAGATAGCTCGACGCGCTTCGGGTCGACCAAGATCATGCGCAACTCTTGAGGAGTTCGCGCAAAGAGGAACGACGCGATGATGGCGTTAACCATTACGCTCTTTCCTGAGCCCGTTGCCCCTGCGATCAGCAGGTGCGGCATGCTGGCGAGATCGCGCACCTGTGGCGTTCCACCTACGTCTTTCCCCAGCGCAAACGGGATCGACAGGTTTGGTACCCATGCCCCAGCTTTATCAATGGGCGTCAAGAGCGGCTTAAAGCGAATCGCTTCAGCTTCCTGATTCGGGATCTCAATACCGACGACCGCTTTTCCAGGGATCGGCGCCTCAATGCGAATCGATCGCGCGCTGAGCGCCATGGCCAGGTCATCGCCGAGTCCTTCAATACGGCTAATGCGCACGTTCGGCGCAGGTGTCAGCTCGTACTGCGTAACGACCGGTCCAGGGTTCGCCGTGACCGAAATGATCTCGATGCCGAGATCGCGAAGTTTCTGCACGATGATTGCGGCATTGGCCTGGTGGATACTGGCATTCGGGCCGACAGCCTTTCCAGGCGCATCGAGAAGGCTAGTAGAGGGGAGTTCCCAGGAGACGGCCCCGTCCGCGCGGACCTTAGCTGCAGGTGCAGCGGCAGCGCTCGTCGCTGGGCTTTCGGCACCTCGCAGGGAACCACCAGATCGTACGTTTGCGCCCCCCTGCTCCTCAGGGACGTCTGTAGCGTCCAGCTCAACTGCGGGCGCGACGTGTACTG
The DNA here is from genome assembly GCA_044341795.1 of Candidatus Limnocylindrus sp. GTDB lineage: Bacteria > Chloroflexota > Limnocylindria > Limnocylindrales > Limnocylindraceae > Limnocylindrus. The sequence continues at coordinate 4,048 of JBIIRA010000034.1, read as the reverse complement.
GCGGCACGCTGATGACTGGTCGATTCGCCGCTGCTGCGAGCGCCCGTGCCTCCTCGGCGGCGCGTGCAGCTTCACGCTCTTGCATGATGCGATCGCGTTCCGCCGCGAGCTTTTCAACGCCATCACCGATCACCTCTGCCCCCACCTTCGCCCCAGCAAAGAGCGTGGCGAAGATCCTCCGCACCGTGGATTCGGCGAGAATGAGTCCGATCGCGATCAGGATTCCGATCCATGCTGCGAACGCACCAATGCCAGTGAGCAGGCTCGCAGCACCGCCGCCAGCGATGTTTCCGATGCGTCCGCCATGGGTTGGGAAGACGATTTCAACGAGTGCAAGCAAGCCGACAAGTGCGAGTAGCGATAACGCAATGCGCAGCGGGACCCGAGAGGCGGTGGCGGCGCGACGTTCGATCCAGACGGCGAAGCCGACGAGCAAGACTGGGACCAGCCAGCGACCCGCGCCAAACCATGGCGCAAGCACGTCGCGAAGCACATCGGCGAGCGCCCCGCGACCTGGAAGAGCCAGGCCGACAGCAAAGATGACGCCTGTGACGGCAAAGGCGAGCGAGAGTAGCGTACGGAGCGCTGAGCGTGATGCCAGCGGACCACGTCGCGTCTGGCGACCGGTACTCTCCCCTCCCCGTTTTGCCATCGCTTAAACCTCCACCACCACAGGGACGACGAGTGGGCGACGTCGCGTCTCCTTGCCAAGGAATCGAGAGACCGATTCGCTGAGCTGCGCCTTGATCAGACCAACCTCTGCACCGCGATCGCCCTTGTGCTGGATCGCTCTCAGCGCGATGGTGATCGCCTCTTCAACGAGCTTGTTGTCTTCGTCGCCGTTGAGGAATCCACGAGTAACCAGTGCTGGGCGACCGACAGGCTTGCCGGTACGCGCATCAACGGTGGCGATCACGACAACGATGCCGTCGTCGGCAAGGGTGCGTCGATCGCGAAGGACGATCTCACTGATCTCGCCTACCGAAGAACCATCAACAAAGACAGATCCATGCTCGACCGGCTTGCCGCGTCGTGCGCTGCCGTCAGCGGCGAACTCAACTGGCGTGCCGTTATCAATGATGAACACAGCGGATGGGGGCACCCCCATTTGCGTCGCAAGTCGCCCGTGGGCCACCTGCATGCGCATCTCGCCGTGCATCGGTACGAAATACTTCGGCTTGGTGAGCGCCAGCATCATCTTCAGCTCCTCTTGCGAGGCGTGACCCGAGACGTGCACCTGTGCAATGGAGTGATAGATCACGTTCGCACCAGACTTGAAGAGATTGTCGATCGTTCGGCCAACCGCCTCTTCGTTACCTGGAATCGGTGATGCAGAGACGATCACGGTATCGCCGTTCTGAATCTCCACGTTGCGATGCTCACCATTCGCCATCTTCGCCAGTCCGGCCATCGGCTCGCCCTGTGCACCAGTGGTGGCGATCACGAGCGGTTCTTTTGTGCGGCGCGCAATCTCTTCTTTAGCAAGGAGTGGGGTTGGGAACTTCAGATAACCAAGGTCGCGGGCAATTTTGACGTTCTGTTCCATCGATCGACCAACAACTGCGACCTTGCGGTGGAACTCGCCTGCCGCGTCAAGCACCTGCTGAATACGAGCAATGTTTGAAGCGAAGGTCGCGATGATGACGCGGCCAGGTGCGCTGCTGATGATCCCCTTGAACGCCTGGCCAACGACCTGTTCGCTCGGCGTGTATCCCGGAGCTTCAGCGCGCGTGCTGTCTGACACAAGCGCAAGCACGCCCTGTGCGCCAAACTTTGCAAGCATGGCGAAGTCTGCCGTCTTTCCGTCGGCTGGAGTCTGGTCAAACTTGAAGTCGCCGGTGTGAATTACCGTTCCAACAGGTGAATGGATTGCGTAGCCCATTGCATCTGGGATGGAGTGACCGACACGAAAGGGTTCGATCGTGAAGGGACCAACCTCAAGTTTGCCGCCTGGGTCGAGCGGGCGCAGCGGATTGGCGGTGACCTTGAACTCTTTCAGCTTGTTCGCAAGGAGCCCGCGTGCGAGGGTGCTGGCGTAGACGGGCACCCCAGGGAGCTCAGGGAGAATGTGCGGGAGCGCGCCGACGTGATCCTCGTGCCCGTGGGTAATGAGGACCGCCTTCACGGCGCTGCGTCGTGCGCGCAGGTAGCTGATGTCAGGAATGATGATGTCGACGCCGAGGGTGGTCTCGTCGGGGAAGGCGAGGCCGCAGTCGACCAAGATGATGGTGTCCTGGTACTCGTAGAGGTAGAGGTTCTTCCCGATCTCCCCCATGCCGCCGAGGGGGATGAGCCGAAGCGCTGGTCCGCTCGCGGACGCCTTATGGGGGCGGCGGGTCTCCTGGGGCTGCCTCGCTTCAGCTGGTCGGCGTGCCGGTTGTGGGCGTCGCGTCATTCAGCCTCCCCTGTCCTCTTGGAACGGGGCCGAGTCGGCACCGAATCCACCTCGCGTAGGGTAGCCTCCCCCGCCCCTTCGCGAGCGCTCGCATTGAGATACGCCCGCAAGGCCGCCATGTCGCGCTCCAAAGTGGGCCGCAGGCTCCCGTTGTGCAGTGCCGCTGCAGGGTGATAGAGCGGGAAGAGCACGGCGCCTCCGTGCTGGTCGATCTCTGTCTGTGCGTACGGACGCCCGTGCACCTCGGCAATCTTTGCGGTCGGCGCAAAGACAGCAAGCGCATGCTTGCCGAGGGTGGCGATCACCCGTGGCTGGAGCGCTTGCAGCTGTCGCGTAAGGAATGGAGCGCATGCAGCGGTCTCAGAGCGTTGAGGGTTGCGGTTCTCTGGGGGCCGACACTTGACGGTGTTCAAGATGAAGACCTCCTCGCGCCGAAGGCCGATCGAAGCCAGGAGGTCATCCAGGAGGCGACCAGAGGCTCCAACAAATGGTCGGCCAGCCAGGTCCTCTCGTGCCCCAGGAGCCTCCCCAACAAAGACCAGCGCTGCGGTCGGGCTCCCCTCTCCGGGGACCGCCTGCGTTCGCGTCTCTGAGAGGCCGCACGCCGTACAGGTGGAGGCGTCGCGGGCTACCGAGGCGAGCTCGAGAGCGACCCGGCTAGGCGTCGTGGTTCGCTCCATGGACTAACTTCATGCTGACAAGCAGCTCTGCAATCTGGACGGCATTAGTGGCAGCACCCTTACGTACGTTGTCGCTGACAACCCAGAAGGCAAGCCCGTGCTCAACGCTGGCATCGGTGCGCACTCGGCCAACGAAGATCTCGTCGCTCCCGGCCGCATCTGCTGCCAACGGATAGGAGTGGTTCGCAGGGTCATCAACAACCGTGACCCCTTGCATCGCGGCAAAAGCCGCACGAGCCAGATCGGGACTCAACGCACGGGAGAGCTCTACATGCACAGCCTCAGAGTGACTGCGCTCCACCGGAACACGTACTGCCGTTGCCGAGATGCGGAGATTTGGTAGGTCGAGAATCTTTCGACTCTCGTTCACGACCTTCGTTTCCTCTTTGGTGGAACCATCAGGGAGGAATACGTCGATGGCAGGGATTGGGCTCGATACAACAGCGTGCGGGTAGATTGTTGACGTAGGGTTACCGCCGCTCACGACCGCAGCGCGCTGCTGAATGAGATCGTCTACGGATTTCCCGCCCGCACCAGAAACAGCCTGGTAGGTTGCAACAACGACGCGCTCTAAGCCGGCTGCTCCAGAGAGCGCCTTGAGGAGTGGTGCAAGTTGCATCGTTGAGCAGTTCGGGTTCGCAATGATTCCGTTGTGGGTCTTCAATGCGTCTGGATTTACCTGGGAGACGACGAGCGGAACATTTGCATCCATGCGCCAGGCGCTGGAGTTATCGACAACAACGCAACCTCGGGCTGCCGCTTCTGGCGCGTACAGCAGGCTTGCTGCCCCACCTGCGCTAAAGATTGCGATGTCTACGCCAGCGAAGGAGTCAGGTTGCACCTGTCGCACGGGGATTTCTGCGCCACGGAATTGAACAGTGCGACCACCGCTCGTCGCAGCAAGTGGAACAAGTGTGCGCACAGGAAAGTTGCGCTCTTCAAGCACGGAGATCATGGTTCGTCCAACAAGCCC
>JBIIRA010000004.1:0-29019 GCA_044341795.1 Candidatus Limnocylindrus sp. | reverse complement strand
GACCAGGTGCTCGTGGCAGTGGTGAACGTGGAAAGGTTGTCGCAGTCAACAGTGCCCGTGTCGACGGTGTACTTACCACCCACGTAGACAACGCCAGCGTCAACGGCAATGTTGTAGATGGTTCCCGAGATGATCGATCCATCGGTGGCACCGGCTGGAGCGAGTGCCTCCCACGCCTGGCTCGCGGCGTCCCACTTGGCAATGCGATCTGCGGCGGCAATGCCGGCAAAGTTAGTGAAGGCGCCGCCCACATAGACATCGTCACCATCGACCGTGATCGCCCACACTGCGCCATTCGCCAGCGGGGCACTGGTCGTGCCGAAGATCGGATTCCAGACCAGGTCATCAATAGAGGGTGGGCTACTCGGCGCAGCCGTGACGACGAGGGCGGCGGCGGCAAGGACGGTGGCAACTAGCTGACGGGCTCGCTTCATGCGGGGGATTATAGCCGCCGCTCTGCCGCGACGAAGGCCACGCGGGCGGCGCCCCTAGGCGCGGCGGCGCAGCTGCACGCCCGCCAGGCCGGTGAGGGCGGCGAGGGTGATCAGGATCAGCGTGGTGTTGGTGTTGCGGCTGGCGTCGCGGTTGGTTGGGGGCAGATCGGCGGCATAGCGAACCACGAAGTTGCTTGGGTCACCCAGACCGCCAACGACCGACCCGCCGGTCACAATGAGCTCGCCGTTGTGTACCCCGAGACGGAGCACCTGCCCTGAATCAAGAACCTGCGTAGCGACACCCGTCGTTGGATCACAGGCGAAGAGTCCCGAGTCACTCCCCACAAACACGAGCGAGTTGCTCATCACCGCTAGGCCTGTCCACTGCTCGCCACCGATGTGCAGGGCCTCTGGGCAAATCTCTTGCCAGGTGGTGCCAGAGGTACGGCGATACGCACCCTCCCAGCCGGCAACGTAGAGCGTGCCTTCGAAGTTGACGGTGGGGTACATCGTTACTGCAGGCACGCCGCTCTGCGCAGACCAGATGTTCGGCGAGGTGTACGGACCGGAATACTCTGCAATGGAGTTTGCGCCAGTCACGCCACCTGCTGCGCCAAAGTTTCCCGACACGATCACACCACCGTCTGGGTGTGCCGCGATGCCGCTCACAAAACTGTCCAGCGCCGGCCCACCTGCGCCATTGTCGCCTGCAGGGTTCCAGATGTTTGGTGCGGAGATGGTGCAGGTGATGCCCACACCCCCACACGCAGTGACCTCGGGTGGTGGTGCGCTGCACGCCCCGAGCGGCATGGTGCACGAGAAGCTCGTTCCCACGATCAAGTGATTGGCGCTCGCATTCCCATTTGCGTTGCTGAACTGGCCCCCGACATAGAGGACCCCACTCCGCTCGTCGGCGAAGATCGTGTTGACGGAGCCGTTGTCAATGACATCGTCGCCGAAACCGACGGCGCTATCGAATCCGCGCCACGCGTAATCCCAGTACCCGGTAAACGTTGGGTCGGGGAGCGTGTACCAGGCGAGATTGGCGCGCGGGTTGTTGAGGTAATCCGTCACGGTGAAATCGCCGCCGATGTAGATGGTGCTGCCCGATACCTCGATCGCCTTCACGGTGCCACCTGTGATCGCGCCGTCACCTTCGCCGACCGATCCGATCGCCTGCCACTCCTCGACGGTGCCGTTCCAGCGCACCAGCCGGTCGGCCGCATTGATGCCAGCAAAGTCAGTGAAGTTGCCACCCAGGTAGAGGTCGTTGCCGACCGACTTCATCGCATAGATCGTGCCGTTCGCCAGGGGCGCCTCGCCTGTCTCGTAGATGGACTTCCAACTATACCCGCTGAGGTCAGGCCCCGCGGGTGCGGCCGGCGCCGCCGTGATCACCAGGGTCGCAGCGGCTAGCGCGGCGACAAGGAACTGGCGAACTGTGGTCATTGTGGGACTTTAGCAGCCCCACTTCGCATGAAGATCCTATGCACCGGGGGGGTTCTTAGTAGCTTTGATTGCTTGAGCGGGTAAGCCGTAGTAATCCGTGGCCATGTTCAGGTATGGAAGCGTGTGGGATTTGGTGGGCAGGCGATGCTCCTCGCTGGCCACGGCGAGTAGATGCTTAGAGATCGCCTCCGGGCTCCAGGCGAGCTCAGGAGGTAATATCGTGCCCACTTGATGCGCTCGCAGACGTTCAGCGATTGCACCCAGATCAAAAGCAACGATTGGGAGACCGCTCCTCAGCGCAGCTGTAAGGGTGTAGGAGTAGGTTTCTGGCGACACCGCCGGAAAGAAGATCGCATCAAGTTGCTCGCGTACGAGGATTGCATCGAGCTCAGAGTCTACGTAGCTACCGTATACCTGAACGTTAGTCATTACTTGTGGGAACGATCTGTCGGCCTGCCCAATAACTACAAACTCCAGAGGTAATCGTTCTGCTGCCGCATACGCTGCTACACGCAGAAGCACCCCACTCCCTTTATGTTTGCTAATAGCCCCGATAACCCCAACACGAACACGCCTAGTACCCAGGATGTCATCTTGCTTGCCCTGAGCCATGTCACGGGCCGCGGGTTCCTCGGTCGTAACGCGTGGTGAGATGGTGATCGACTCATGTGGCCGCACCTGAATTGGTAAGCCCGGGATCTGCCTGGATAGGCGCGTCGCCGCGTCTTGTGAGGGGCTAAACACTGCGCGCGCGCCTCGAAGTAACTGCTCGTGCCCCACCCGCCACTCCCAGATGCTTACCTTGCCGAACGGAGAGCCCAAATGGCTCACGCAGGTTTGACATGAGTACTCATCTGGCTCACCGCAATACTCATCGGTTAAACCCATCAGATTGATTCGGGGGCACCAATGCTGGTAATCATGAGCAGTTATGTCATAACTAATGGTAGAGCCTTTTAGCGCAGCGACTAAGTACTGCGGCATCATTTTTGAGTACCCAACCAGATTGTGTATATGCACACGCTCAACGCCAAGTGCCCGAATCTGTGCAAGAAACAACTCTGGTGATTCGGAGATATAGAGCGCTCTCATGTTCGGAGTAGTCAAAATTTTTGGATCAGATATGTGGAAGACATTACTATTCTCGACGTCTGGTCGGCAGAAGAGCACTGGCGTACCATCCGATTCCAGGCGAGCTGCAAGTTCCTGGAGGTGGCGCTCGGTTCCGCCGCCCCAATTATGCGCGACCATCAGCACCGCTTTATCTTTTGTGCGGCGTCGGATTCGTGCGCAGTCAATCTCTGCGCGTGCTTTCGAAAGTGGATTCTCTCGCACAAAGGTGCGAAGTGCCGAACTGTAACCCGGATATCTCTTATCCACTTTTCTTCGAGCTGCAGTTTTACGTTCGGCCCCGGAGGTGCCAAAGGAGCTTCCGCCTTCATGGTGCACGAATACGCTTGGAGTAATCGCCTGCTTCCAGCCAAGGCGAAGGGCCCTTTGGCTGAAATCATTCTCTTCACCGTAGCCTTTGCCAAATGTTTCTGCATCGAAGTAGCCGACTTCATTAAGGCATGCCCTCGTAAACAACATGCAAAAGCCAACGCCTGTTGGCGCTTCGACCCAGACCCCTCGGTGGAGCTCTCCAGCCAATGTGTCTAGATCCGCACTGCTAATCTCAAGATTGGTTGTGTTCTCTGTCATCCAGTTTGGGTAGCCGGCGATCGTGCCATTACTCGTGAGCGGTGTTACGGTGCCAACTGAGGCGTCTGAGTTCGTAATTGCAGATAGTCGATCTAGCCAGTCACCAAATACAACAGTGTCAGAATTCAACAAGACGACGTCGTTTGTGGGGTTTAGGGCAAATGCCCAGTTGCATGTTTCGGGAAAGCCAAGGTTTTTCGAGTTCTGCAGGAGCGTAAAAGGGTGCGACGAAGAGTAGGCGGTAAGCCTGGTAAAGACATCAGGATCTGGGCTGGCGTCATCAATGACGATCAGTTGGTATGGAGTCTTGCATGTGCTTTGCAGCACGCTCTCAATGCAGCGCAGCGCTAAGTCAACCTGTCCGTAGACTGGTATTACAACATCAATCAAGGGAAGCCTGCGCAGGTTAACTTGCTTTTGGTTGGGATTTGGCGAGGCGCTTTATTCGGCGCAGTACTCCAGCCACCAATCGCAGGGGGCGACTGACGCGCCATGAAAGAGAGGATCGGAGAGCCTTTATTCTTGCCTCCGATTCGGCCAGGTCTTTGAGGCTGCGAAGGAGGGCCGACTCAAGGGTCCGCTCTCGATATCGAGCACGTTCAAGTTCTTCAGCAAGGGAGCTTGCGCTCTGCCTCTCAGTTTTGGAAGCCTTTGCAATCATTGGGTGATGATATGTGAGTTCCCATCACGGTACAACGCCCCCGTGAATCCCACCCTCGCGAGCGAGCTCCGCGCGCCGTTAGGCGCGGTTCCGAATTTGCACGCCGGCGAGGGTCGTGAGGGCGGTGCAGTGCACAAATGAATGCACCCCCCTCCGCTACCCTTACCCCATGGCAGAGCAGACGGGCTGGCAGGGTGAGCGCCTCACGATCGGACTCCTTGGCGGAGGCACGGTCGGGGCGGCGGTTGCGCGCGGGCTTGCGAGCCGGGCTGAAGAGTGGGGGATTGGCATCGCGGGGATCGCGGTGCGCGACCTGGCCAAGGCGCAGGCCACTGGGCTTGACCGCATTGCACCACTAACGGCCGACCCTGCGGCGCTTGCCGCCTCTGATGATGTTGATGTTGTCGTCGAGCTCATGGGCGGGCTCGACCCAGCGATGCCGATCGTTGAGGCGGCGCTGAAAGCTGGTCGGCCGGTTGTCACGGCGAACAAGTTGCTGCTGGCAACGTTTGGTGCGCGACTCGAGTCGCTGGCGCGATCAACCGATACGGCGCTGCGCTTTGAGTCGGCGGTGGCTGCCGGTGTGCCAGTGATTGGTGTCTTGGCTGGTGACATGTCGGCGAATGAGATCACCTCGATTCGCGGCATCATCAATGGCACCACGAATTACATCCTTACCAAGATGGAGAGCGAGGGCTGGTCGTACGACCAAGCGCTCGCCGAGGCACAGAAGATTGGGTACGCCGAGGCGAACCCAAAGAGCGATGTTGAGGGCGAAGATGCCGCTGCCAAATTAGTAGTGTTGGCGCGCCTCGCCGCGGGTGCGTGGCCGGCACTCTCGCATGTGCAGTTCGATGATGCGCCTGGCATTACCGGTGTGACGGCTGCAGCAATTGCCGATGCGGCAACGCGCGGTGCACGACTGCGCATGATCGCGGAGTGGCAGAACGGTGGCGACGATGCATCGAAGGATTCGTTGTCGGTGCGCGTGACCGAAGTGCCCGCCGACTCGCGACTCGGCACCACCGTTGGTGGTGGAAACCTGATTGTGATCTCGGGCGATCTGATTGGCGATCTCACGATGGCGGGCGCAGGTGCTGGCCCAGGGTCGACCGCTTCTGGTGTGTTGAATGACTTGTTGGCGATTGCGCGCGGCGAGGGCTCGTCGTGGGGCGATCTGCCTGCGGCGATCGCGGCACCAGCACCGGCGTGGATCAAGGCTGCAAAGCGCGGCGCCAAGTGACCGCACCGCTGCGTATTACCTATCCGACCGGTTGGCTGCTCGCCGTGGCGAACAGCGATGCTGCTGCTGAGCGCGGTCGCGCGCGTGCCGAGCTGGTGGGTGTGGGTGAGGTGCTACTGCTCGACGTTGCTGGCCCGAGTGTTGCCACCCTCGCGAAGCCGGGCCTGTTCGGCCGCTTCATGAACCTGTTGCGCCACTTGAGCACCGACCAGGCGGCTGACTTGATCGTGTACGAGGGGGCACGCATGTCTGGGCGCACCGTGCTCGCCGTGCGCGGGCTGAACGAGGAGCAGCGTCGTGCACTTGCCGATGCTTGGAAGGCTGAGGGGCTGCACTTCATTAACTACTTCGGTGGCGTTACCAGCGAAGACTGGGGGATCTGGGAGGGGCCAGTCCTGGCCGAACTCCCGAGCTGGGTGTGGCGATGAGCGACTCGTTTGGCGCACGCCCGGTCCTGCTGGAGCGCTTCCGCGACCTGCTCCCCGTTACTAGTGCGACCCCCCTGCTGACGCTTGGCGAGGGCGCTACTCCGTTGGTCAAGGTGCCGCGCCTCGGTGCCGCCATTGGTGCGTCGGACCTGTGGCTGAAAGTAGAAGGGGCGAACCCGACCGGCTCCTTTAAGGATCGCGGCATGGTCGTGGCCGTTGCCAAGGCTGCAGAGTCGGGAGCGCGCGCCATTGTGTGTGCGAGCACGGGCAACACCTCGGCATCGGCCGCCGCGTACGCCGCCGCCGCAGGGCTCGAAGCGATTGTGTTGTTGCCCGCCGGCAAGATTGCCGCGGGGAAGTTGCTGCAGGCGTTTGCCGCTGGCGCGAAAGTCATTTCTATCGATGGCAACTTTGATGACGCGCTCGAGATCGTGCGCGAGCTCGGCGCTGGTGGTGGTGGAGTCGAGATCGTGAACTCGATCAACCCGCATCGCATTGCTGGCCAGGCCACCGCGGCGCACGAGATCATTGCCGACCTCGGTGGCGCTCCCGACGTGTTGGCGCTCCCGGTGGGCAACGCGGGGAACATCAGCGCCTACTGGCGCGGCTTTACCGACGCGGTGCGCATTGGTAGCACCAAGCGACGACCGCGCATGGCCGGCTTTCAGGCAGCCGGAGCCGCACCATTTGTCTCTGGTGCGCCTGTGTTGAATCCTGAGACGATTGCCACAGCGATTCGAATCGGCAAGCCTGCGTCGTGGGACCTGGCGATTGCCGCGCGCGACGAGTCGGGCGGCTTCATTCGCGCCGTCACCGACGACGAGATTCTGCGCGCGCAGGCCGACATCATTCGCTTGGGCGGCATCTTCGTAGAGCCAGCGTGCGCCGCGCCGATCGCTGGCTTGCGCAACGCCATCGCCGACGGATCCATTGATGGGAGTGCTCGCATTGTTGCGGTGATGACAGGCTTCGGTTTGAAGGACCCCGACACCGCCTCGCGCCTCGTTGGCGAGATTCGACAGTCCGATGCAACCGTCGCCGGCGTTCGCCGTGCGCTCGGTTGGTAGCGAGGAGCGAAGGAGGCGTCATGAAGGCAGAAGCTTTGGTTGGTCGTTCCGTCACCGTAGCGGTCCCCGCCACCGTGGCGAACCTTGGCGCCGGCTACGACGTGCTTGGCCTCGCCCTTGAAATGACCAATGAGCTCACCGTGCAGGTCACGGGTGTCTCTGCTTCCGGCAAAGGGACCGTGACCTACGGCGCTTCAGGCGAGGGTGCCGAGGAGCTCGCGCCCAACCGCACCAACATGGCACTCGATGCCATCTACCGAGGGCTGTCGATTGCGGGCGTGACTGGCGCCGATGCGCTCGACCTTGCCGTCACGGCGGTCAACACGATCCCCCTCTCGCGCGGTTTGGGCTCCTCGGCTGCGGCGATTGTCGGCGGCCTCTTCGCCGGCGCCGCGCTTGCCGGCACCGCTGCGGGCGCCTCGGGGGCGAGTGGTGCCTGCTTTGAGTCGTTTAGCGATCCGCTCACCGACAAGTTGTTTGCGGCGGCGGATGAGATTGAAGGGCACCCCGACAACGTGGCTGCGGCGATCTTCGGTGGGGCGGTAGCGAGCGGTCGCGCCAACGGCGTACTCACCGCGCGCATCATTCATGTGCCGCACGATGCGATTCCGGTGGTACTAATCCCTGACGTGCGATTTGATACGGCGGTGATGCGTGCCGTGTTGCCGAAGATCGTTCCCATCAACGACGCGGTGCATAACGCCTCGCGCCTCGCGCTGGGTATCACCGCCCTTGAGGCGGGTGAAGTCAGCGGCTTTGCGATTCTCTCCGACGATCGCATTCACCAGCCGTACCGCATCAAGAAGTACACGGCGCTGCCGCAGCTCTTTGCCGCGGCACTCAACGCGGGTGCCACGAGCGCCTGCCTTGCCGGATCTGGATCTTCAGTGTTGGCGATCGTTGACGACGAGCGTGGTGACGACGGCATTGCCGCCGTCATCGCGGCACTGAATGAGGCCGCCGCTGCAACGGGCGTTGGCGGACACGCCGAACAGATTGAGGTCGACCAAGAGGGGGTACGCATCCTTCGTTCGGTCGGAGTGAAGTGACCGCGTCGTCGAAACTGCTCGTTCAGAAGTACGGCGGGAGTTCGGTCGGCTCTCTTGAGCGCATTGCTGCTGTTGTGGCGCGCATCGCGCGTGATCGCGCCGCGGGCCGCGATGTTGTCGCAGTTGTTTCTGCCATGGGTGACACCACCGACGACCTGCTTGCACTTGCGTCGTCGGTAACGGGCGGCGCACTGCCGAACGCGCGCGAACAGGATGCGCTGCTCGCCACGGGCGAGATTCAATCGGCGGCGTTACTGGCCATGGCCCTTATTGCGCGCGGCACCGATGCCATCTCGCTGAGCGGCGCTCAAGCTGGCATCAGCGCCGACGGCACCTACGGGAAGGGGCGCATCGCGGGCATTGAGCCGAAGCGCGTGCGCGCCGAACTCGACGCTGGCCGGGTCGTGATCGTGGCGGGATTCCAGGGGGTGAGCGAGGGCTCCGAAACCACCACCCTCGGACGCGGCGGCTCCGACACTTCGGCGGTCGCGTTGGCTGCCGCCCTGGGGGCCGATCGCTGCCAGATCTTTACCGACGTGCGTGGCGTGTACACCGCCGACCCCCGCGCCGTGCCCGCGGCCCGCCAACTCTCCGTGGTGGGCTACGAGGAGATGCTGGAGCTCGCCAACCAGGGGGCCCAGGTCATGCAGACCCGCGCCGTGGAGCTCGGCTGGGTCAATAACGTAGCCATTGAGGTGCTTAGTTCGTTTGAGGAGCAGCCAGGGACAGTAATCAAGGAGGATACGCAGGTGGAGAAGCGCAATAAGGTTCGCGGCCTGGCGGCCGACACGAAGGTGGCGAAGGTGACCATGGTTGCCGTGCCCGATAAGCCCGGCATCGCACGATCGGTCTTTGACCCGCTCTCGGCGTCAAACATCAACGTCGACATGATCGTGCAGAACGTTTCGCATGACGGCACCACCGACCTCTCGTTCACTACCTCGCGCGCCGATCTTGCGGCAGCACGACCCGTGCTCGAAAAGATTCGCGCCGCAATTGGTGCGCGCGCACTTGAGATTGACGAGAACGTCGCGAAGGTGTCGATTGTCGGCGCGGGCATTCAGAATGCGCCAGGCTACGCCGCGCGCATGTTCGGTACACTCGCCGACGCGAAGATCAACATTCAGATGATCTCCACTTCCGAAATTCGCATTACCTGCATCGTGAGTGAATCCGACGCACCGCGCGCACTGCAGGCGTTGCACGATGCGTTCGACTTGGCAACGCCCGACCCGATTGACGCGGAGTAGTTGCCCTGACTTCCATTACGGTTGAGCGACTCACCGAGGTTGCCTCAACCAACGACGTTGCACGTGAACGACTTGCTGCGGAGCTCGTTGCCGCTGATATACCTCTACTGATTCGCGCGGAAACGCAGAGCGCCGGTCGCGGCCGCCGCGGTCGTACCTGGCTCGACGCACCAGGCACTGGTCTCTTGATGAGCCTTGCACTGCGCGCTGGCGCTGGTTCGCCACTTCCTGCTGAGGCAGATCGTTGGTGGCGCGTTGCCGCTGAGTTCTCACTCGCGGTTGCCGACGCAATTGAAGATGCCGCCGGAATGCAGATCGGCACCGTTGGCTTGAAGTGGCCGAACGATCTGGTCGTTCGCAACATTGAGGGGGGCGTGACGCGCAGCTTCCGCAAGGTAGGCGGCGTACTGGCCGAGGCGGGTGACGCCGGGAGTGGCTCTGCCTGGTTAGTTGTTGGCCTCGGGTTGAATGTGCGCGGCGACGTGTCGAAGCTTGATCCTGCTCTTGCCGCGACGGCGACGAGTTTGGAGATCGCCACCGGGCGACCCATTGATCGTGAGGCGCTCTTCACTGATGCGGTGGCGCGCCTGGAGGGGCGGCTCGGTGCGCTGACCGAGGGGCGATTCGATGTGGCCAACTGGCGCTCCCGGCAGCTGCTCGAGGGGTGCGAGGTAGATCTTGAGGGCGGGGCAGGGGAGGCGATCAGCGGGCGCGTGGTGGGGCACGACGGGGCCTCGGGGGCGCTGATTCTGAGCGTAAACGGCACAGAGCGTGCCATTTTGGCGGGTGAGGTGACCAAGGTCGTGCGGATCGCCATCCCATAGCGGGTACCATCTCCTTCTAAGGGGAGGGTTAATGCCCAGCTTTCGGAACCCGTTTAAACGCCGCAAGGCGACCCCCGGAGCCGAGCCCGATTTATGGGTGCGGTGCCCCGGGTGCTCAGAGCTCCTCTTCAAGAAGACCTTGGAGAAGAGCCTGCAGGTTTGTGCGGCCTGCGGCCATCACTTCCGCGTGCCCGCCCGCGAGCGCATTGCGCAGCTGGTCGACGAGGGCACCTTCGTTGAGGCCGACGCCAGCCTGATTTCGCTCGACCCGATCGTCTTTACCGACTCCAAGGGGTACCCCGAGCGGGCCGCCGCCGCCCGAGCTGCCACCGGCGAGCGCGACGCCGCCATCCGCGGCACCGCCCTGATCGGCGGCATTGAGGTCTCCCTCGTCGCCATGGACTTCTTCTTTATGGGTGGCTCAATGGGTTCGGTCGTGGGCGAGAAGGTCGCCCGCGCCGCCGAACTTGCCACCGCCCGCCGCCTCCCGCTCGTGATCGTCTCGGCATCGGGCGGCGCCCGTATGCAAGAGGGGACCTACGCCCTAATGCAGCTCCCCAAGACCCTCGCCGCCATCGCACGACTGAAGTTGAGCGGCGGCACCTTTATTAGCGTGTTGACCGACCCAACCACCGGCGGCACCATCGCCTCGTTCGGCGCCCTCGGCGACCTCAATGTCGCAGAACCGAATGCACTCATCGGCTTCAGTGGCGCGCGCGTCTCCGCCGGCACTATTGGCGACGAACTCCCCGTTGGTTTCCAGCGCAGCGAGTTCTTGCTGGAGACGGGTTTCATCGATGCGATCGTGCCGCGTGGCAATCTGCGCGGTTGGCTGACGCGCGCACTCGGACTCCTGCAGCCACTCCCCGCACCAGCGGTGCCGCTCTATCGACAGATTCCGATTCCTGGTGTGGGCCTGATCGGTGGCATGGTCACTGGTGTCGCGCAGGGTGCTGGCGCAATGATCGGTTCGGTGCTCTCGCCTGTTGCCGACGCGGCGAACAAGGTGGCGAATCGTGCCGACCAGATTCTCGAGAACCAGCGCGATCGACACCTGGCGCCAGAGCTTGGGCCACACCTTGATGAGGCCGAAGCGTGGAGCCATGTGCAACGCGCGCGCGACGTAAACCGACCACGCACCGCCGAATTGCTTGAAGCGCTCGGTGCAGAATTTGTAGAGTTGCGTGGTGATCGACGTGCCGGTGATGACGGCGCAATCATCGCGGGCATTGCGCGCATCGATGGGCGACGCATTGTGGTGGTCGGCACCCAGAAGGGGACCGACACCGAGAGCAACATTCGCCGCGGATTCGGCATGCCGCATCCTGAGGGGTATCGCAAGGCGATGCGCGCCTTTGAGCTTGCCGAGCGACTCCACCTGCCGCTCCTCACCCTGATCGACACCCCTGGTGCGCACCCTGGCCCTGAGTCGGAGCAGCACGGCATCGCCGAGGCGATCGCCGCCGCCATCAGCAAGATGACAGAACTACGCACCCCAATCGTCACGGTCGTCACCGGTGAGGGTGGTTCGGGTGGCGCACTCGCCATCGCCGCCGCCGATCGTGTCTTCGCCTTTGAGCACGCCTACTACTCGGTGATCAGCCCCGAGGGGTGCGCCGCCATCTTGTTCCGCACCTCCGAGAAGGCCCCCGCCGCGGCGCGCGCGCTGCGCATCACGGCACCAGAGCAGGTTGCACTCGGCGTGGTTGACGGCATCATTGCTGAACCAGAGACGCTCTCCGCCGAATCGACCGTCACGTTGGCGCGCGCGATGTGGGAGCGCGTCTCGCAGACCTTTGATGAGTTGGAATCTATGAGCGACTTGAACGCGCTGCTCGACGCGCGGTATGCGCGCTATCGCGCCTACGGCGCATTCGATGAGGCGGCCCCAACGAAGAAGGGTCTCGTTGGCGCAATTCGTTCGATCCTCGGTATGGATCGCGACAAGGTGCCAGCCGGCATCAACGACGAGTGGCTCGATGAGATCGAGCGCAATAGTGCGGGGGCATAACTGATGCCACACAACACGGAACGACTCGGCGAACTTCTTGACTCGCTCGTTCCTGTGCTGGTTGAGCGACTGCACGAGACTGGACTCGGAGAGATTGAGATTGAGCGCGACGGCGCCATTGTGCGCGTGCGCGCCGAAGACCTCGGCGCGCCGGTTGCCTCTACACCTGCACCAGCCGCTCCGCGCGGGGGAGTGTCTGCTGCGGCTGCGCTAGCACCGACCGCCACCGATGATCGACGCCACCCAGTGCGCTCCACTGCCGTTGGCTTTGTCAAACTCGCCCCAGATATTCACGTAGGCGGCAAGGTCGCGAAGGGTTCACTCGTTGCCACTGTTGATGTGCTCGGCGTCGCCGTGGAGGTGCGTGCCGATCATGGTGGCATCGTCGCCAAGCTGCGCTGCGCCACCGGTGATCCGGTCGAGTACGGCCAGGAGCTGTTCTTGCTTGAGTCAGTCGGTGAGGGGAAGCTGTGATCAAGCGCGTGCTGATCGCCAACCGCGGTGAGATTGCGCTGCGCATTCTGCGCGCCTGCCGCCAGCTCGGAATCGAGGCGGTCGTTGCCTATAGCGAGGCCGACCGCGAGTCGCGTGCCGTGCTCGTTGCCGACGAGGCAATCTGCATCGGCCCCGCCGACGCCAAGCGCAGTTACCTCTCGGCACCCGCGGTGATCTCCGCGGCGCTCGCCACCGGCTGCGATGCCATTCACCCGGGCTACGGCTTCCTCTCCGAGAACGCCGCCTTCGCCGAGGCGGCCGCAGCGCACGGCATCACCTTTATCGGCCCCTCTGCCGAAGTGCTTGAGCGTTTTGAGAGCAAGGCGGCGGTACGCGCCCTGCTGGCCAAGCACGGCCTGCCAACGATTCCCGGCTCCGATGGCGTGGTCGCCGACGAGGCCGCGGCGGCAAAGGCGGCCGAGAAGATTGGCTACCCGGTCATCTTGAAGGCGTCGGCAGGCGGCGGCGGGCGCGGCATGCGCGTGATTCAGAGCGCCGACGATCTGGCGCGGCTCTTCTCGATCTGCACCCAAGAGGCGCAGGCAGCATTCGGCGATGGCTCGCTCTACATCGAGAAGTACCTGATTGATACGCACCATGTGGAGGTGCAGATTGCGGTTGACAAGGCGGGCACCGCGCTGCACTTCGGTGAGCGCGACTGCTCCGTGCAGCGCCGCCACCAGAAGCTCGTCGAAGAGTCGCCATCGACGGCACTCACCCCAAAAGTGCGTGAAGACTTCTTGACACGCGCAGCCAAGGCGATCGGTGCCGCAGGCTATCGAAATCTCGGCACCCTTGAGTTCTTGGTTGGCCCCGACGGGAAGCCGTACTTCATCGAGATCAACTGCCGCATTCAGGTGGAGCACCCGGTCACCGAGATGGTGACGGGGGTGGACTTGGTTGCGCTGCAGATTCGTCTCGCCGCTGGTGAGTTGATGCCAATGACCCAAGCCGAGGTGGAGCGCCGCGGTCACGCGATTGAGTTCCGCCTCACCGCCGAAGATCCTGTCCACGAGTTCCGTCCGCAGGCGGGTGAGATCACGACCTTCCGATCACCGAGCGGCCCATGGGTGCGCTTCGACTCACATCTCTACGCCGGTTACGAAGTGCCGCCGTATTACGACAGCCTGCTCGCCAAGCTGATTGTGTGGGGGAACACGCGCGAAGAGGCGATCGCGCGTTCGCGTGCGGCGTTGCTCGAAGTGGAGATTGGCGGCGTGGTTACCACGCGTGACTTCTTCCTTGGCCTTCTTGAGACACCATCGTTCTTGAACGGCACCGCCACCACCGGCATGCTCGACGCGATCGGCACCGCCGACATCTTGGCCGCCGCGCCGAAGGCTCGCGCATGACCGCCCCACTACTCGACCAGGCCGGCATTGAGGCACTGATCCCCCATCGCGCGCCGTTCTTGCTGCTCGATCGCATCGTCTCCGAAGACCGCGAGACACAGACACTAATCGCCGAGCTCGACGTGCGACCGGACGCCTTCTGGACCCCTGGGCACTTCCCAGGCATGCCGATCATGCCCGGCGTGCTGCAAGTCGAGGCGCTCGCCCAAGCGATGGGCGTCTACGTTGCGCGCACCGAAGGGTTCGGCAACCGCCTTGGCGTCTTCGCCAAGATCGAGGAGTGCCGCTTTACGCGCATGGTCGTTCCGGGCGAGACGTTGCGCCTAGAGATTCAGATGCAGAAGCTCGGCTCACGCATGGGCACCGCCAAGGGCACCGCGAGCGTCGATGGCGCCGTCGCCTGTACCGTCACGATTACGTTTGTGATTCCACCCGAGTCGGCGCTTCCGCGCCCGGCCGGTTCAGCCGAATAGCGAAGGGACAGATATGAAGCGCGTCGTCGTTCTCTCAGATATTCACGGCAACCTCGCCGCACTCGAGGCGGTTGTCGCGCGACTCCCGGCCCTCAAGCCCGATCAGGTGGCGATCCTTGGCGATCACGCCCTATTCGGGCCGCAGCCTTCCGAAACGATCGACCTGATTCAGCAGCTGCAGAAGAAGGGTGCGCTCGTGACTGGGGGTACGGGTGACATCGCTGTGGCCGACCTCGACTACGCCGCCTCGTTCCCGAGCCTCGCCGGTGGCCTGCCGCCAGGACTGAAGGCCGCCGTGGAGTGGGCGTCGGATGCGCTCGATGACGATCGCATTGAGTGGCTGCGCTCACTGCCAAGTGAGCGACGCATTCGTTACGGCGAGATTGCCGTCACCTTCTGTCACGCCTCGCCCGGCTCGCGCACCATTCCGTTGAGCGCCGACCTTGATCCGTCGACCACGTTGGAGCTGCTCGGTCAGACCGACTCGCGCGTTGTCTGCGTTGGCTTCACCCACACGGCGCGCGTGAAGGACTACGGCTGGAAGGTGCTCGTTGATGCAGGTTCTGTTGGTATGCCGTACGACGGTGATGCCACCGCCGCCTTCACCGTGATCGACATTGATCCTGAGGAGAAGACGATCAACGCCGAGGTCTATCGCGCCAGCTACGACACCGAGAAGGTTGCCGATGCGATTAACGTCCGTGGCTTGACCGGCGACACGTATCGCGCCGCAACGCTGCGCACCGGAAAGCTGGTGCGATGAGCAACGAGCAGCGCGTCGTCGTTACCGGCATGGGGGCGGTCTCGCCCCTCGGCCGTGGCGTCACCGCACTCTGGGACGGTCTTCTCGCCGGACGCTCTGGCGTTCGCGCGCTGCAGGGCCTCGACCTCACCGGCCAAGAGGTCGACTTCGGCGGCCAGGCGATCAACTTCGATCCTTCTGATGTTTTGGAGCCAAAGCAGATCAAGCGCCTCGATCGCTTCACGCACTTCGCCATCGCCGCTGCCGCTGAGGCGCTCGCTTCAGCCGGGCTGCCGCCACGCTTTGAAACCGGCGCATCATCTGAAGGTGTCGCCACGATCATCGGCTCGGGCTTGGGTGGCGCCACCACCCTCTTCGAACAGGCCGCCGTCTTCGCCGAGCGTGGCGCCGGTCGTATCTCGCCTTTTTTGGTTCCCGCCGCCATTGGCAACATGGCCTCGGGCGAAGTGGCGATTCATGTTGGCGCGCAAGGGCCATCGTTCGGCGCGGTAAGCGCTTGTGCCACCGCCGGTCACGCGATTGGCGAAGCCTACGAAATGATTCGCCGCGGTGATGCCACCGTGGCACTCGCCGGTGGCACCGAGGCGGCACTCCACCCAGTCGTGATTGCCGGCTTCAACAACATGCGCGCCCTCTCGCGTAGCGGCGCCTCGTCAACGGGTGGCAACCCTGCCGCCGCATCACGACCGTTCGACAGCGGTCGCGATGGATTCGTGATGGCCGAAGGTGCGGGCATCCTGCTGTTGGAGCGACTCGACGTAGCACTCGCCCGTGGTGCAACACCGCTTGCCGAGTTGGTCGGCTACGGCGCCACTGCCGACGCGTTGCACATCACCCTGCCAGCACCGGGTGGCTCTGGCGCCGTTCGCGCCGCACGTCGCGCACTCGCCAAGGCGGGTCGCACTGGCGCAGAGATTGATCACGTCAATGCACATGCCACCTCCACACCAGAGGGCGACAAGGCGGAGCTCGAAGCGATCCGTACGATTCTCGGTGAAGGGTCGCGCGCGAGTGTCACCGCAACGAAGAGCGCCATCGGCCATACGCTCGGCGCCGCGGGCGGCCTCGGCTCCATCGCCACGATTTGCGCGATGCGTGACGGTCGCGTGCACCCAACGCTGAATCTCACCGCGCCAGACCCTGCAACCGCTGGGCTGAACATTGTCACCGGCGCACCAGTTGCGCAGCAGGTGAACCTCGCGCTCGTGAACGCCTTCGGCTTCGGCGGTCAGAATTCGGCTCTCCTCTTTGCGAAGTGGGAGGGGAAGTAATGGCCGAGAAGCGCCGCGTTCGACTACAGAAGAGCGCGCGCCGTGCCCTTGAGGCGGCGCGTGATGCGGCACGCCGCGCGCGCGGTGATGCCCCTGAGGTTGCGCCATCAGGTCAGGTCACTCCACCGTCGACCCCAGCCATTGAGCGACTCGCGCCGCGCAACCCCTCACGGCTGATTGAAAGTGCCCTCCCAGCTACGGCTGCCCCAGTGCAGAACATGCCGCCGCGACCTCGGAAGGGGGAGAGCCGCAGCGGCGTACGCCTTTCAGCGAACCTGCCGCTCACAACCGATGACGCCGCCCTGATTGAGATCATTGACCGCCTCGCCGTCGTCGCCGATGGGAGTGGTCTCGCCGAGGTGGAACTCTCATCTGGCGGCACTCGCGTGGTGGTGCGCAGCCGCAGCGCTGTGCAGGGGAGCCACGTGGTGGTTACTGGAGCCTCCGTGCCACCAACCACCGCCAGCGCCGCGCCAGTGCCGCTCCCAACGACGGCAAAGCCAGTGCCGGCCGCGCCCGCGAGCGCAGCTCCAGCGAGTGGCTCAGTGGTGAACGCGCCGCTTACCGGCATCTTCTACGCCGCCCCATCGCCCGGTGCTGCACCGCTCATCAGTGTTGGATCGATCGTCGCGGTTGGTCAGCCGATTGGCCTCATTGAGGCGATGAAGCTCTTCAACGAGATCAAGAGCGACAAGGCGGGTCGCGTGGTGCGCATCATTGCGCAAGACGGACTCCTGGTAAAGGCGAAGACGCCGATCATTGAGGTAGAGCCAGCATGAGCGGACCGGTGACCAACGGCGACGCCACGCGCATTGGTGGCGAGACCGGCTTAGCGGCGCTTCCGAATCGCACCACCCACATCGTCGGATGGGGGCACGAGGTGCCGAAGGCGGTCCTCACCAACGCCGATCTTGAGCAGATCGTGGAGACGAGTGATGAGTGGATCAGCACGCGCACCGGCATTCGCGAGCGACACATTGCCGGTGACGGCGAGACCACCGCATCAATGGGCGCGATTGCCGCAGCCCGCGCACTCGCCGTTGCTGGCGTCTCTGCCGACTCGGTTGACCTGATCGTTGTTGCGACGCTCACACCAGATCATCCGATGCCGAGCACTGCGGTGCTGGTGAAGGAGGCAATCGGTAGCCATCGCGCCGCCGCCTTCGATCTGTCGGCGGCCTGCTCTGGCTTCGCCTACGCGTACGCCGTGGCGCACGGCTTCCTCACCGCTGGCCTCGGCCAGCGTGCACTCGTGATCGGCGCCGAGTCACTTTCGCGTGTGGTCGACTGGAGCGATCGTTCCACCTGCGTCCTCTTTGGCGATGGTGCTGGCGCGATCGTGTTGGATGCGTTGGATCTGCATGATGATCAGAACATTGCGACACGACCAGGAACGCTGAGCTTTGAACTCTCCGCCGATCCATCGGGGGCATTTGCGCTCTGGATCCCTGGTGGCGCAGGCGACGACGCCGATCCGCTGATCAAGATGGATGGGGCGAAGACGTATGTGTACGCCACGCGCACCATGGCGGCGGTGGCGACGGCGGCGATCGAGCGCGCCGGTCTCACCGTTCCCCAGGTAGATCTCGTCATCCCGCATCAGGCGAACCTGCGCATCATTGAGCACGTCTCCAAGGCGATCGACTTCCCGATGGAGAAGATCTTCGTCAACCTCGACCGCTACGGGAACACCTCCGCGGCGAGCATTCCGATTGCCCTCTCTGAGGCGGTTGCCGCCGGCCGGCTGAAGCCGGGCGATGTCTTCTGCACCGTCGCCTTCGGCGGCGGCTACACCTCAGGCGCCTTCGTCACGCGCTGGGATGCCGACCCTGCCAACGGCGCACGTGCGGCGGCGGTTGATCCGAGCACGATCACGATTCGACGCCCCGAGGGGGGAGCGAAGGCGGCGGTGGTGCCGGCGGCGCTCAAGGCGCTGCTAGACGCAAAGCGCCGCTAGGCGCGACACTACCCACAACAGCCCCAACAGAGGAGGTTCCATGTTTGAACTCAATGGGTATGCCGCCATCGTCACCGGAGGTGCCCGCGGCATTGGTCGCGCGATCGCCGTTGCCCTTGCCGATGCTGGCGCCGACGTGTTGATCACCTATAAGGGGAACACCGCCGCCGCCGATGCCGTGGTCGCCGAGATCACCGCCAAGGGTCGCAAGGCAATTGCCATGCAGGCTGACGCCGCTGATCCTGACGCCGCCGTTGCCGTGGTGGCGAAGGCGATCGAAGCGTTCGGCAAGGTCGACCTGCTCGTGAACAACGCCGGCATCACCCGCGACACACTCATCTTGCGCATGACCCCAGAGCAGTGGCGCGAAGTCATCGATACGAATCTCTCGGGCGCCTTCTACATGACGAAGGCTGCGGTGAAGGAGATGCTGCGCGCCAAGAGTGGCCGCATCGTCAACATCACCAGCGTCTCGGGCCAGGCGGGGAACGCCGGCCAGGCGAACTACAGCTCGGCGAAGGCCGGCATGATTGGCCTCACCAAGGCAACGGCGCGCGAAGTGGCGAGCCGCGGCATCACCGTGAACGCGGTTGCACCGGGCTTCATCGTGACTGAGCTCACCGCCGATCTTCCCGAGGCCATTAAAGAGGGTGTCAAGACAGCAACCCCACTCGGCCGCTTCGGTGAGCCGAACGAGATCGCGGCAGCCGTGATCTACCTTGCATCACGCGAGGCCTCGTACGTCACCGGGCAGGTGCTCGGCGTCGACGGTGGCTTGGTGATGATGTGACGATTCGTACCGCCCGCCCATACGCCATCGCCGTCGCCTTGCTGGCGACGATCTTCGCCGCCACCGTCATCTGGGCGAGCACGCCGCCGAACCCCGCGGCGGCAACGCCAGCGAACATCCTCGGCAAAGATGGTCGCTACACGCTCCTCTTCCTCGGCAGCGACAAGCGCTGCGCGGGCCCACTCAAAGATAAGACCGCGGAGCGTTGCGGCGAAGGGGACTTAACGAAGGATGGCTGGGCCTGGTCACCAGCGAACGACAAGGCGGCAGGCGTACCCCGAGATCAGATCGGCTCTGAGCGCGCCGACGTGATCCTGCTCCTCACTGTCGATCCCTTCAGTGGCCAGACCGCTGCCTACAGCATTCCGCGTGACCTGTACGGCTTCCCTTTGAAGCCAGCACTTGCGAAATCGTTCTGTCGAGCAGGCTCCAAGATCTTCACCGACAAGATCAACGCCATGATCGTGCGCGCCCAGCAGTGTGCGCGCTCCAACATGACGGCGAGTCAGCGAACCGCGTGGGATAAGAAGCTCGCCTGGGAGCGGAGCATCGTTGCGGCAGATCTAATGACTCAGAACATTGCCTGGGGGCTCGGCATCGAAATTGACGACTGGACCCTGACGACCTTCGGCACCTCCGACATCATGGGTGCCATGCTCGATCGCATCGCCCCCGCCGAAACCATCGTGCAACTCAACGAGAAGACACGATTTGCCGCCTGCCGCACCAACACCGTGCGCAAGATCAAGGGGGGTGGGTCAACCTACCTTGATCGAAACCTCGCCTCAAACGCGATGTATGGCGACCTCCTCTTCCTGCGCCCAGGCCGCGCCGACAACTACCCGAAGAGCAAGGTGATTGGGTGGAGCTACGCCAACTGTAAGGAGCCGAGCACCACCAAGACGGTGCGCACGACGAGTCCGTATTTCGTTGAGGGTTCGTGCGACATTACGATTCCGCTCAGCGCTGCCACTAACGAGAGCTGCTCGTTCCGTGTACCGAGCAATCTGTGGACCGGTTTCGGGCGGTCACGAAAATATGATGATGTTGGGCCACGCGCACAGCGCCACCCACGAATCGTCGCGGGCATCACACTGCGGGTGCTTGAGGCGGACCGATTCCGTGCGGCGGCACTCGCTTCAGTGATGAATCTACGCTGGTACAAGAAGGGACCACCACTCGTACGCGGCACCATCACAACCGCAAACGTCGAGGCGATCTTTAATGTGGTCGCGTACGCGAAGCCTGCGCTTCTGCTCGGCCCCGATGTGGCGGGGGGCTGGACGTCACTCCTTATGTCGGGGGGCACCTACAGCGCCAAGAAGTGCGCGCTTGCCGGAGCCAAGATGCGATTCGCTCCAACGGCGGCGAAGCTCGCTGCGACGATGAAGTGCACGCAAGCGTGGCTCGCCCCCTACTTTGGGCCGGTGGCCGATCATCTCAATGAAGGACCGCCCGTCGCGCCATAGCGCGAATCGACTCGCCTAGGCGGCGAGGCCGAGGACGTTTACCAGAACGATCCCCACGTTCAGCACGGCGAGGATTGCAACGGAGCTCCAGCCCACCAGGCGCAACCAGCGCGGTGAGACGTGATCACCAAGGAGCGACTTGCTGCTTGTGAGCTTCACGATGAAGGCGAGCACGATCGGTAGGAAGAGCCCCTGCAGGTACTGGCTGCTGATGATTGCGCCGACCGGGTTCAGCCCAGGAAGCATTACTACGATCGCGCCAATCGCCAAGATCGCCGTGAAGATGCCGTAGAAGATCGGCGCTTCGCTCAGGCGCTTATCAACGCCGGACTCAAATCCGAACGCTTCGGAGAGGGCGAAGGCGGTGGTGAGCGGCATGATCGCCATCGCCAGCAGGCTTGCGCCAAAGAGGCCAGCGCCGAAGAGAATCTTCGAGAACTCACCGGCGAGCGGCTCAAGGGCGACCGCCGCCTCCGCCGCCGAACCGATCGGCTTGCCAAGCGATCCGAGCGCAACCGCCGTGGCGATCACGACACAGGCGGCGATGAAGTTTGTCCAGATGGAGCCAAGGATGGCGTCGGCGCGCGCGGCCCCGAGCTCCTCAACACCGACCCCCTTCTCGGCGACCGCCGACTGCAGGTAGAACTGCATGTACGGCGTCACCGTGGTACCAACCACCGCCACCAGCAGGAGCATCTCAGCTCCCGAAACGCCAGCAAGGCTTGGTGTCGTAAGCGATGAAGCAACCGCCGCCCAGTTTGGATTCGCCAAGAGCGCGGCGGCGATGTACGCCAGGAAGACGGCGGTCAGTGCCAAGAAGATCCGCTCCACACTGCGATAGCTGCCGTAGACCACGAGTAACCAGACGATGAGGGCAGAGAGCGGCGCGGTCAGCAGGATCGGCACGTTGAAGATCGCCATCGCCGATGCGGCACCGGCAACGTTCGCCACGGTATTGGCGAGGTTTGCGAGCAGCAAGACGACCATGGCAAAGAGTGCCCAGCGCACGCCGAAGCGCTCACGGATCAGGTCAGAGAGCCCCTGCCCAGTGACGACGCCGAGGCGTGCCACCGACTCTTGCACCAGGGCGAGGAGTAGTGCGGTGAGAGGAAGAATCCACAAGAAGCGCAGGCCGGTTTGCGAGCCGAGGGTCGCGTAGGTGGTGATGCCGCCCGCATCGTTTCCCGCGACGCCTGCGATCAGGCCTGGGCCAACCACTGCCAAGAAGGCGAGTGGTCCGCGGCGACGGCGAAAGAGGTCACGCAGGCTGAGGCTAGCCACGCTTCACCGAGCTCTTCTTGCGCGCCTGCGTCTTGCGTGGCTTCGTTGGCGCCTTTGGGCCGCGCTTTGTCGTGGTGCGCGTCGGCAGCTCTTGCGGTCCGGCTGCGGCGAGGCTATCGGCATGAAGGCGGCGTGGCATCTCACGGCGCCACTCCTCAGGGAGCACATCCCAGAGCGCGTCGCTCACGGTGATCACTCCCATGAGTCGATGGTTGGCATCAACGACCGGCACGGCGACAAGACCGTAGCGCGTGACGACACGGGCAACCTCATCGGAGTGCGCCAACAGCTCAACGGCGACCGGCTCGTCTTCCATCAACTCACCGACCGCGGTGTTCGGTGCAGCAAGCACCAGGTCGCGCAGCGTCACCTCGCCCAAGAGCCGTCGCTTGCCGTCGACGACATACACGGCGAAGGCCACCTCGGCATCGGGCTCGTGACGGCGAATGGCGGCGAGCGCCTCAGCGACAGTTGCTTGTGGGCGTAGCGCCACATGCTCGGTAGTCATTAAACCACCGGCGCTCTTCTCTGGGTGTGCCAACAGCTCCTGCACATCGTCGCGCTCCTCTTTCGTCATCAGACGCAAGATCTCCTTGCGGCTGAGTGGCGAGAGTTCGGCGACTGCGTCGGCCGCCTCGTCGGGGCTCATCTCTTCCAACAGATCAGCGGCGCGCTCTGGCTCCAAGTCTTCGAGCAGGTCGGTGCGCGTCTCTGGCTCCAACTCTTCCAGCGCCTCGGCGGCGACCTCTTCATCGAGGGTGCTGAAGATGTCGGCGCGGTCGCGCGGCGTCAGCTGGTCAACGATCGTCGCAAGGTCGGCCGGGTGTAGTTCGGAGAGACCGGCGTGTGGCACGCGCAGTCGCACGCTCGCGATCGTGGATCCGAGTGGGTCAACGTCTTCCCAATCAATGTACGAGGCGACGCGCGACTGCTCGCCTGAGAGGCGATTGATCCAGGTGTCAGGGAGGCCGAGTCGGCGCAGTAGTCCGGCGGTGCCAACATCAACGGCAACCAGGCGCATTGCCCCCTCAACGAAGTCGAGAATCACGTCGTTGGCGCGCACGACCTTACGGCCGTCAATGTCCACGATCTGCTTATCGAGGAGGTCGCCCTTCAGCAGGATCTCGTCATCGCGGCGTCGGAAGCGGCTGATGTTGACGCGCGTCGCCAAAATCGTGGCCCCTGCGGCATCCATACGCTCCACGCTGTCCCAGCCGAGGTAGATGCGACGGCGCCCAGTTCGAACGACAAGCCCGGTGATTGGGGGGTGGCTTGTACCAACGGCGGCGATCAGGTCGTCGATGACGCCGATCGTGTCGGCGCTGCTGTCACGCACGGGTTGTCCAATGAGTCGTGAGAGGTGGAGCATGCTGCCCTCCAATACTGTGCGCCGGCTCCTGCGGTCACGAGGAGTCTACGCGGGAGCCCCTGCTCGCGCTACCCTGACCCTATGCGTGAACCAACATCGGCCCGCCGTCGCACCCGCTCCCTCGCCACTGCGCGCCTCGCCGCCCTCACGGATACAGCGGCGGAGTTCGGCGAGGTAGAGGTCTCACGCCCCTGGGCGGAGACGATCGTTGCCGTTGCCGTTGCCGCAGGCGTTGCCCACTTCGCGACCGGCCCGGGCACCGTGTTGGCCGGCGCTGGCGCCGCCCTGCTTGGTGCAGTCGGAGTGAACGCCGTCCGCCGCGCCGAGGCGCGCGATCTCCCTGTGGGCGCTGAAGTGGTGCTCGGTGGCCTCATCGCCCTCGCCATCGCCGGC
The DNA here is from genome assembly GCA_044341795.1 of Candidatus Limnocylindrus sp. GTDB lineage: Bacteria > Chloroflexota > Limnocylindria > Limnocylindrales > Limnocylindraceae > Limnocylindrus. The sequence continues at coordinate 5,289 of JBIIRA010000004.1, read as the reverse complement.
GTCGTGCGCCTCGTCCCCACGGGGATCGGCTTAGTCATCGCAATCACTGCAGGGATCGGCATCCTACGCGCCGTGATTGAGTGGGAGCTGCGCCTGCGCCGCAGCAGTAATGGATCGTTGCACCGCGATCGCGTGGTAAGCCTGGCGGTCTTCACCCTGGTCCTGTTCGCCGCCTCGATTGGCATCTCGGCCCTCGTCCCAGGCGTCGTGACCCTGCCGAGTACCCCGTCGGCACGTCCGGACCCTGTTGGACCCCTCGCCGTCCTTGCTGTTGGTATCGGGAGCGCTGCAGTCGCCGCCCTTCTTGCTGCAGGCATGTCGAGCCTTCGACGAGAACGGACCTCGGCGATCGTGCGTGATGCCCTCGGCGCTGCGGCCTTGAACGGCGCCGCCTCCCTCCTCTTCGCCAGCGTCGGCGTCGCGCGGCTTGCTGGACCAGCTGGCCTGGCCGTTCTCTTCTATGCCCGCGAACTCTGGGCGGCAACCCCTGAGGGGGAGCGCCGCGACCCACGTCTGATCTTTGAAATCCTCGCACTCACGCTCGCTACAGGGGTCGCCCTTCTCTGGATCGGGGTCGGTCGCTAGCGATCGGCTATCCTTCCGCAACGGCAGAGCGGGGGGCATCAGCCCGCATGCACTGAATTGAGGAGGCGCCCGTGACCCTCGCCAACGAGACCCCAACCACCCAGAAGCCGAGCCGCACCGCCAAGGAACAGGCCGACATCGCGTTGAAGGCCGCCTCTGAAGGGCGCTGGAAGGATGCGAGCGAGGCGAACACGGCAATCCTCGCCCTCGGCGACACCATCAAGGTTGAAGAGCGCGTCGAGGCACAGAACCGTCTCGCCAAGTGCCTCTGGGAGCAGGGCGACCTCGCCGGCTCGAAGAAGGAGTACCAGGCGACCCTCGCTCTCGATCCACTCAATCGCATTGCCGAGCGCAACCTTGAGCGCCTGAAGGGCCTCATTAAGCAGGTTGGCAAGAAGACCACGCCAAGCACCGAGGGGGCAACGACTCCCGCTGGCATCTTTATTCAAGAGGCTGGCACCACGGGGTTCGCTGCACTGACGAATGTTGCCGATGCGGGAACCCTTGCACAGGTCAATCCTGGCGATTCGGTCGAGCTGATCGTTCTTGGCAACCGACTGATCGCTAAGGCCAACGGAGTTGAGATTGGTCGAGTTGAGCCGCGCATTGCTGCGCGACTCGTCAAGCTGATCGGCGACGGCAATAGCTACACCTCGGGGATCACCTCGATTAGCGGTGGCGACATTCGCATCATCATTCGTGAAGAGCATGTCAGCGCAGGCAATGTAGGCAAGGTCTCCTTCCCAACCGCTACGCGCACCAGCGACGAGCGACCCTACACGAAGGGCTCGTTCTTCCGCGATGACGAGGGATTTGGCGACGATGATGAGGATACGTACGAAGAGGAGACGCCAGTCGCCGAGCGACCAAGCGTTGAGCCACCAGAGAAGACCTCTGAAGACGCATTCCTTCCTGAGAGCGAAGAGGCTGGCAGCAACGACGATTAGTCGCAGATAGGCGGAGGGCGTTCACGTGGATCGCAGTGCCGCCCGACTCATCGCCGCACTTGCGTCACCTACAGCAGGCCCAGTCACATCGGCACGTGACCAACTAACGATCGACCTCACCGCGCGCAATGGCGTGTTGGCGTTGGCGAGCGTCCAGCGCGATCACCGCAGCATCCTGCACGCGCGCGATGCGACCGACGAGTGGACGATCGCCGCTGAGCTTCGGCCGCCAACGGTGCGCGCCTATGAAGCTGCCGCGGCAGAGTTGCTCGCCGCCGCATCGGAGGCGCTCGACGCCGGATGGCAGAGCAGCTGCGCTGCGTGCGGACAGGCCGTTCGTGTTGCTGCGTGGCGCTGGGAGGAGGCGCTCGACGCCGACCAGGAGCGCGGGCAGCCAACAGCGCGGCGCGCCACCTGTGCCGCCTGTCGTGCGCTCGGCCGACGCGGTGGTGACGCCGCAACCATGCCCCCCAATGAGGTCGCCTCTGCCGGGCTCCTGGATCCTGCCGTTCGTGCCCGAGTCGATGGTCGCTTCGCCGGCGCGGTTGACGGGGCTGCGGCGCGCTGGAGCACCCGACAGTTGCGTTCGCTTGATGCGCTAAGCAGCGCGCTGGAGCGCTCGAGCGAGAGCGCCGTGATGCTGGGGGCGCTGCGCCTCACCGTGAGCGAAGCGGCCGCGGCGATGGCGCGACCACAGCGAGCTGGGCGAACATGGTGGGAGGTCGCCCCGTGGCAGGCGCTTCTTGATGCCATCGATGTCCGCCGGCGTATCTACCTGACGGCGCACCCTATTCCGTCGCAGCTCACGATGAGTAGTGATCTCTCTGCGCTCACCTACCCAGGTGGTGGGGCAGTTGTCGTGCGTGGTGGCGTTGCCGCGCGCACATCGCTGGCAACGCTCATCACTCGCACTCCGGCGATCCGTGTCGCACTTTTGCGCGTCACCGTGGGCGGCAGTGCCGACGAATTTAGCGACCGTGCGATCGCCGCGCGATGGGCAGGCGATCAGAGCGACCCGGACCCACTCCTTGCTGCCCTGCAGTCAAATGACGCCGTAACGATCGCCGCCGCCTTGGCACGCCTCTTTGTGGCGATGAACCCGATCATGGTCCATGACCCACTCCTCGTTGTCGATCTCGACGATCACCCTGAACAGTTAGCTGGCGTCTTGACGGCGATCAGCCTTGCTGGTGCCGCAGGCAACGTCACTCGGCGTCTCGACGATGACCGCACCGCTGGCCTCACGGTAACGGCGCGGATGAGTGCGCCACCTGCAACCGACCTACCGATCCGCAGTCAAGTTGGTCTCATTACGGACCTCGTAGTCGCTCATGGTGAACCCGTCACACCGCAACAACTCCTCCCCGCATATGCGGCCGTGCGCGCCCGCGCCGCTCATGCAACAGGGGAGCTTCTTGACGCGTCGATGCTTGCAGATGAGCTGCGCGATGTTGCCGATCTCCACGCAACGCTTCGTCCCGCCGGATCCTTTGATCAGCTGATCGCCGTAGCTGACGGACGCATCTTCGTTGAAGGGCGGGCGGAGCGTGAGCGCTTGGCAACGCCAGCTGCCGATCGTGCCGATGCCGCCGCGTTCACGTTCGCTGGTGCACTCGAAGCAGGGGAGGGGGTAGACGAGGCGCTTGTTGCGCTAGATGCCGATCCAATCGGTATGGAGCCGGAGCTGCGCAGCACAATGCTGGATGCCTATAGACGGGTAGTTGATGGCCTGCGACGCCCACTCCGCATGCTGGCCGAGATGGAAGAGGAGCGCCTCGCCACGGTTGCGGGCCTCTTGGAGTTGGGCCCGCGTATGGGCCTGCACGTTTCCGTTGCACCCGCACTAGCTCCCACCGTTGTCGGCGGACGCACCCTTAGTGCGCGTACCACGGTGGATCCGATTGACTCGTCGCCACCGCTCCGCCTTCGCTCCGATCGCGCCGCGTACGATGCGGTAGATGCCGTTCTCTACCGCCGTGGGCGTGCGGTGCTGTTCTGTGAAGTCGTGACCGGTCCGCTCCCCATCGGCGAACTCCTTTTGCACCGGCACGCGCTGATTGCGAGTGATCGCGAAGTGGTGCGACTGCTCGTGCTAGCGCCCGCGCTGGTACCACTGCTGCAACTCCGACTCGCGCGCGATGAGCGACTGAGCGCGGCGTGGGAGTCGGGGAACTGGCACCTCCTCGCTGCAGATCGCGTCGCCGCACTCTCCCGGCTGGCAGCGCCGCGACTCACCGATCTCGAAGGGCACCTCGGCGCCGAGCCGCCCGCCCGAGATGCGGCACAACTCGACCTCGGCTCGATGGGCTGGGGCGTAGAACGTGGCGAAACGCCAGAAGGAGTGAATCGTGAACCTCTCAGCTGATGTCCTTAGTGCACTCTTCCTCGTTGCAACGATTGGCGTTGGGCCATTCTGGTTCTTGATGGCCGTACGTCCAAACGCCGAGGTCACTCGGCGCTCCATGATGACCCCGTGGCCCGTCGTTGCTATTGGACTCATCTATGCAGCCCTGGTGATTCCCAGCGCCGGTGCGATTCTTGAGACCCTGCTCAACCCAACGCTGAGTGCAATCTCCGCCTCACTTGCGACCCCAGAGGGGAGCCTTGCCGTGTGGCTGCACGTGCTCGCCTTTGACCTCATCGCGGGGCGATTCATTTGGCTCGATGGCCTCAGCCGAGGCGTGGGCGCGCCGCTGCGCATTGCGGCGCTGACGCTTGCCCTCATGTTCGGGCCACTCGGGCTCCTCCTGCACCTCGCCCTGCGCCCCCGTCACCCCCGAGAAGGGGCACAAGCCGTATCCTGAGCGGAACGCGCTCACCCCTTGAGCGCAGGAGTCCCGGAACCCCGGGGAGGAGCCCAGATCGTGTCGAAGCCACTCTCAGCGAACGACCAGGCCGTGAAGACCCTCGCCGATGACCTCTGGCAGGAGATGCTCTCGCACTCTCCAATCTGGGGAACCTTCCTCGGCATTGAGGTGAACGATGGCGCACTCGACGACACCTCTGATGCTGCGCGCCTGCGCGACCGCGCCATGTGGGAGAAGTATTCGAAGGCGGCGAAGGCCATTGGTGACGACGGGCTCGACATTGAGTGGAAGATCACGCGCGACCTGATCTCCGTCGGTGGCTCGATCGCCATCGAGAAGGACGATCACCGCATGGGCCTCCTCTCCGCGGTCGACCACATGGATGGGGTGCAAACACTCTTGCCGCAGATCGTCACCTTCCAGGATGCAACGACTCCGGAGAAGTTTGCCAAGCTGGTGAGCCGACTCAAGGCCTTCCCGAAGTACATGGACGGGGTGATCGCGGACGTACATGAGGCGGAGAAGCGCGGCCTCGTGGCCTCGAAGATTTCAACTGAGCGACTCATCGCTCAGCTTGATGGCCTGATGGCAATTCCGGCTGACCAGTCGCCGATCGTCACCGCCGCTAATGTTGCGGGCGTTGCCGAGCGGGCTGAACTGGTCAAGATCGTTGCGGAGTACGTTGACCCACAGATCAAGCGCTACTACGAGGCGGTCAGCGGTAGCTACCGCACCAAGGCGCGCGAAGTGCCGGGCCTCTGCTCCGCACCAAACGGCGCCGAGCTCTACAAGGTGGCGATCCGCAGCTGGACCGGTCTGCAGTTGGATCCGAAGGAGCTGCATGAGATTGGTCTCCAGGAGTGGGCCGATATCCAGGAGGAGATGAAGGTCATCTCGACGAAGCTTGGCTTCGGTGGCTCCATTGAGAAGCTGCGCGATGCGGCCGAGAG
>JBIIRA010000003.1:0-29655 GCA_044341795.1 Candidatus Limnocylindrus sp. | reverse complement strand
CAGATCCGCTCGGCCGCGCCCTCGCGCGCAGCGGCGGACATGAGGCGCTCGATGATGGTGGTGTTGACTTGAATGCGGCGATTGCGCTCGGCGTACGCCACGCCACGGCTGGTGGAGCATCTGCGGCGCTAGTTCTGCCCGTGGACCTTGCCGAAATTTCCGCAGCAAACATTGATGCGCTTGTGAACGGTTGGTCGAGTTCGCAGCCGGGACTCCTTGCATCGCCAGATGGCGGCACCTCGGCGCTCTTGGTACCCCTCCCACACGACTTTACGCCGCAGTTCGGAGCGAACAGTGCAGCGGCGCACCGCACCGAGCTGAGCCGTGACGGTGCCCACGTCGAGGCGCTCGACTCACCGCTCGCCGCCGACCTCGATACACCCAACGACCTGAAGGCCGCCATGGAGCGCGAGCGGGCTGTAGCCACGCCAGCGCCAACAGCGGGCCTGCTCGCACTTCCCGTTGACGGACTTGGTGAGATCCAACCGGGCGACGACCTGCCAGCCATGATCGCCAGCTGTGTGGCAACGATCGCAGGGACAAGTGCGATCGGTGGACTGCGAAGCGACGATGTGATCGCCGTGACGCAGAAGATCGTCTCAAAGGCGGAGGGGGCCATCGTTGAGTTGACCACCATCACGCCACGACCAGAGGCGGTGGAGTACGCAACGAAGTGGGGTCGCGACGCGCGCCAGGTTGAAGTGGTGCTGCAAGAGGCCGTACGTGTTGTACGCATGGATCGCGGCGTGATCATCACCGAGACCGCACACGGATTTGTTCTCGCGAACTCTGGCGTTGACGCAAGCAACGTTGGCCCGCGTAGCGGCGAGGTGGTAACGCTCCTGCCACGCGACCCCGATGGATCGGCGCGCGCGATTCGCGAGGCGATCCGCCTGCGCACTGGCATCGCGCCCGGAGTCATCATCACCGACTCCTTCGGTCGCCCGTGGCGCCTCGGCATCACCGACGTGGCGATCGGTGTGGCTGGAATTGCGGCGCTGGAAGATCTGCGCGGCAAGCCCGATGCCGATGGGCGGACGATGGCCGCCACCGTTCGAGCTGTTGCCGACCAGATCGCCGCCACTGCCGAACTCGCGCTCGGTAAGACCGCCCGTCGCCCTCTCGCCCTGATCCGCGGCGCGCACCCTCAGGTCGCAGAGGATGGGAGCGCGCGGTCGAGCCTGATGCCCCCTGATTGGGACCTCTTCCGCTAGGCGACCAACCCAGATCTGCGGGGGGCGTAGAATCGCCCTATGACCAGCGCAGAGACCCCTAAGGGATTCGGACTAGCGATTGACTTCGGCGCTGCCGCGCCAGCCGCTGATCCTGCTGTCGCCACCAAGGCCGCTCCCTCCGCCCCAACGGAGGCAAAGCTTCTGATCCTCGGCTCTGGCCCCGCTGGGCTCACTGCGGCCATCTACGCCGCACGCGCCGGTCTCGCCCCTGTCGTGATCGGTGGGTACGCCCCTGGCGGCCAGCTGATGCTCACCAGTGAAGTTGAAAACTTCCCCGGATTCCCTGACGGGATTGACGGTCCAGAGCTGATGGCGAAGATGCGCGCACAAGCGGAGCGCTTCGGCTCGATCATGGTGGACCAAGATGTTGACCGCGTTGACCTCAGTGCTGAGCCGCACCGAGTTTGGAGCGCTGGTCGTGAATTCCACGCCGAGGCGATCATCGTCGCAACCGGTGCATCGGCACTCTGGCTCGGACTCGAGTCTGAGACCCGCCTTCGCGGACGTGGCGTCAGCGCCTGTGCAACCTGCGATGGATTCTTCTTCAAGGGGCAAGAGGTCGTGGTGGTGGGTGGTGGCGACACGGCCCTCGAAGAGGCGCTCTTCCTGACGCGCTTTGCAACCAAGGTGCACCTCGTGCATCGCCGCGACTCCTTCCGCGCGAGCAAGATCATGATCTCACGTGTTCAGGCTCATGCATCGATTCAGCTGCACATGAACCGTGAAGTCATTGAGGTGCTCGGCGAGAAGAGCACAGAGGCCGTGATGCTGCGCGACACCACTCCTGGCGCAACGGGCGCCCCCGAGCGACTCGCAGCAGGAGGGCTCTTCGTCGCAATCGGCCACAAGCCGAACACGGCACTCCTTGGTGGCGCGCTCCCAGTGGATGCCGCGGGCTACCTGCAGCTTGAGAGCGACACAACCGCCTCCCAGATTGACGGTGTCTTCATTGCCGGTGATGTGCACGATCACCGCTATCGTCAGGCGGTTACTGCCGCAGGCGATGGCTGTCGTGCCGCCCTTGACGCGGAGCGCTGGCTCGCGGAGCGCGACGCCTCGAAGTCGTAAATGTCGCGTCGTGAAGATGAGATCGCGCTCATCGACACCGCACGTGCCGAACTCCTCTCACTCGTCACCCATGAGCTGCGCACGCCGCTCGCCGTACTGAGCGCCTACGTCGAGTTGCTCTCAGACGCAGCAACTGGCGCATCACCAGCAAAGCCAGCAGATCTCGCCGCTTGGCGCGAGGCAGCCATGCAGCAGGTCGGTCGACTGAACCTGCAGATAGATTCCATTCTCACGGCGGCTCGGCTCGGCTCAAGCCTCCCCCTGCAGGCCGCCCCGATGAACCTCGGTGCGATCACCGGTGCGGTGATTCGGGATATGGCGCCACTCCTGCGTAACCACTCGCTTCGTTGGGAGCAACCGGAGCCCGAGATCGTTGTGTTAGCGGATGAGAGCCGCTTCCGCCAGGTGCTCAGTCACCTCCTTGAGAACGAGGCGAAGTACGCCCCCGTGGGAGAACCAGTCTCGATCGGCTGCTGGGTTCGCGACGGTCAAGCAGAGCTCTATCTCACCGACGATGGGGTGGGGATCCCGCGCGAAGACTGGGAGGAGATCTTTGAGGCATTCGTGCGCCGAACGCAGCGCCCATCTGCGAGCGGCTCAGGCATCGGCCTGTACGCGGCGCGCCGCCTTATGGGGGCGATGGGTGGTGAGATCAGGATTGAACCGAACGGATTCGGGGGGAGCCGATTCCTTCTCACGCTGCCACTAGCCACCGCATCTCACGGCATACTTGCCTTATGAACACCGCAACGCCAACCGCACCCGTCGCGATCCTGGTGGTCGATGACGACCCAGCGCTCGTTGGCGCGATCTCCGCCCTGTTGACCGCTGGCGACTACCAGGTTCATGCCGCATATGACGGAGTTGAGGCGGTTGAGAAGTTTGATGCCACGAAGCCTGCACTGGTGCTTCTTGACCTTGCCATGCCAGGTCGCGACGGGCTCAACGTCATTCACGAGATTCGCACTCGCAGTGCTACGCCAATCATCGTGCTGACCGGCGAGGCGGATGAGGCGGCAAAGGTCGATGCGCTGGACGCCGGTGCCGATGACTACGTCACCAAGCCATTCGGCCGCCAGGAGCTCCTCGCTCGGGTTCGCGCCGCCCTTCGTCGCGGTGGTGAGCCGGCCGACGGCTCTGCCCGCGACCGCACGATCGTTGGCGCTGCCGGCTTGCGCATTGACATCGGTCGACATGAGGTGCACGTCGGATCGCACCTCCTCGCCCTCACCAAGACGGAGTTCAACATCTTGGAGGCTCTCGCATCCGTCAAGGGCCGCGTCGTAACGCAGCAGCGACTCCTCGTCGCCGCCTGGCCCAACAAGGCCGCGCCGGACCCTCTCCTCCTGAAGCCACACGTAGCACGCCTGCGAAGCAAGCTTGAGGAGGCTGGCGGTCCACTCCCTGAGTCGATCCGCGGGGTTGGCTACCGACTAGGGGGGAGCTAACTACTCTTCGCCCACGCCAATCAGGAGTGCGCTCGCTGTGGCGAGCGGCATCGCCAAGAGCACACCGGCGGTGCCAGCGATTGCTCGAACGATTTCCACAGCAACGGTTTCCGTGCTGAGTCGGCTCGCGAGACCACCGGGGGCGATCAAGGCGGCGACCACCAGTGGAAGTGATGCTGCGAAATAGGCGAGCGGCAAGGTGTTGATTACCGCTCCAACATGAGAGCGGCCGATGGCCAGCGCGCGACTGCCAACATCGATCGTGCCAGCCCGCAGATCTGCCCGGCGAATCTGCTCAACCGCCGCAACCTGCGTGGCGGCGACGTCATCAACAATCCCGAGTGTGCCGATCATTGCAGCGGCCAGACCAATGCCGCGAAGGTCAACGTTGCCACCAAGGATCGGAATGAGGTTGACGAGGTCTGGGTCGCCAGCGAATGGCGTAAAGGCGAGGAGGCGATCAAGAAGAGCGGAGATGAGCGCAACGGCGACGAGGCTCCCCCCGATCCCCAAGATTGTTGCCGTTGCACGGCGGTTGAGCCCTTCCGTAATCACGACAGAAGAGACGCCGACGACCAGAGCAATGGCCCCGGCGACGATCAGCGGAGAGGCTCCGGAGAGGAGCGCAGGAATCCCGAACCGCACTAGTACGACACCCGTAACAGTGAGCGCTAGGAGTGCGCGCGCGCCGACTGCTCCCGCAATCGCTACGACGGCGACTGCAAAGATTGCAAGGGTGATAAGCAGCGCAGTCCCTCTGGAGCGATCCGCCACGGCGAAGACCTCTCCTCCGCTGACGTCGGTGATTTTTGCGAGGAGGACCTCATCACCCTTGTTGTACGGAATCGAGCCAGCAATGTCGCTCGCCTGGTCAACTGAGGCGGTTAGGCGCTCTCCAAGCCGCGGGCCCTCAAGTAGTTCAACGGTCGCGCTACCCGAGGATGCCCCCTCACCTGGGAGCGGCTGGGAGACGATAACGGCGCGCAGGAGAACGGGCGCATTCGGATCGGTCGGTAGTGTCCAGGGGCTTGGGGCCACAAGGAGTGCCAGGAGTAGCGTCGCCGAGGCGACCACGCGGGCAACTACGGCCAGCCGCGCTCGGTTCGTGCGAAGCGCTCGTCCTGTGCTGGTGCGCGTTTCTGGCATCAATACCCCCACTTATCTGCATCATCGTAGCCGCTCATCTGGCGTTTACCTTCGAACCCTAGAATCTCCCTATGCAAGAACCAGCACAGGGAGCCCCCATCGCTATTCGCATTCTCCGCGAGCAGCAGCGCCTTGAGCTGGATTGGCGCGATGGCCACCAGAGCGTCTACGAGGCGACCCCGCTGCGATGGCTCTGCCCCTGTGCCTATTGCCGCGGCGAGGCTGGCCTCCCTGGCTGGCTTGACGCTAATCCGACCCTGAGCCCAAGCCAGACGAAGCTTGAGGGTGGCGAAATGGTGGGCAGCTATGCGCTCTGCCTCTTCTGGGGAGATGGCCATCGCACCGGCTACTACACCTGGTCGCTGTTGCGACAGCGCTGCTCTTGCGCTAGTTGCATGAGCACCCCGCGATGACGCTTGGCGTCAGTCGCGAACTCTCACTCCTCGCCTTCAACGCTCGCGTTTTGACGGAAGCGTCAAACAGCAAGCGCCCACTACTCGATCGCTTCCGCTTCCTCGGCATCGTCGCATCGAACATTGATGAGTTCTACGGCGTGCGCGTTGCCGGCATTCAGGACCAGCAGGCCGCTGGCGTACGAACCCCTGGACCTGACGGCCGAACTCCCGATGTGCAACTTGCACTGATCCGCGAGGCGACTAACCTCCTTACGGAATCAGCGCAGGAGAGTTGGCGCACTCTCGTGGAAGAACTGCCCGGCGCTGGGTTGCCGCTGCGAAGGTGGACCGACCTTGATGCCGCCGAGCAGTCGGTCCTAACGGAGCGGTTCGCGCGAGAGATCTTCCCCGTACTCACTCCACTCGCAGTGGACCCAGGCCATCCGTTTCCGCTGATTAGCTCGCTCAGCCTCTCACTCGCGATACGGCTCCGCGCACATGGCGGCGGAGAGATTTCACTGGCGCGCGTGAAGGTGCCAACCATCCTCGGGCGCATCGTGCAATTCGGTAACGGCGACTGGATCTTGCTAGAGGAGCTGATCTTCGCCCACCTTGACCTGCTCTTCCCTGGTACCGAGATTCTTGACGCACACCTCTTTCGGGTAACGCGCGACGCTGACCTCGACACCGTAGAGGAGGAGGCAGACGACCTTCTTGAAGCGATCGAAGAGGGGCTCCGTCAACGGCGGTTTGGCAGCGTGGTCCGCCTCGAGGTTGGGGCCGAGATGCCGAGCGCATTACTCGAGGCGCTCTTGGTCGGACTTGAGATCAGCCAGAGCGAGGTGCAGGTTATTGAGGGGACGCTTGACCTCTCTGTTGCGCTGCAGGTGGCCAGCCTCCCCCGCCCTGATCTACGTGCTACGCGCTGGCAGCCGGTCACGCCGGCGCGCATCGCTGCGAGTACGTCAGCTGATACCCCCAACGGTGACATGTTCAAGGTGATCGCTGAAGGCGACCTGCTGGTCCACCACCCGTACGACAGCTTCGAGGCGAGTGTCGATCAGTTTTTCGCCCAGGCGGCTGATGATCCTGATGTCCTCTCGATCCGCTCCACGCTCTATCGCACCGGGGCGACCTCTAGCATCCCTGCACACCTGATCCGCGCCGCCCAAGCAGGCAAAGAGGTGGTGGTGCTCGTCGAGCTGAAGGCGCGCTTCGACGAGGCGGCCAATATTGAGTGGGCACGACGACTTGAAGAGGCGGGCGCACATGTGGTCTACGGCGTGATGGGCCTCAAGACGCACTGCAAGGCGACGCTGATTGCGCGACGAGAGGGCGCCGCGATTCGTCGCTACGTGCACCTTTCTACGGGGAACTACAACCCGAAGACGGCACGCGGCTATACCGACATCGGCCTCTTCACAACAAACGACGTGATCGGCACCGATGTGGCCAACCTCTTCAACTTCCTGACGGGTGGCGCTCGCACCTCGTCGTACACGCGCATCTTGGCGGCACCAGACCACCTACGCAGTGAGATCAAGGGACGCATTGAGCGCCTCACAGAGCAGGCACGAACGGGTGCCGCGACGTCGATCACCATCAAGGTGAATGCCCTAATCGATCCCGAAATGATCGCGGCTCTTGATCGAGCCGCCGAGGCGGGAGTCTCCATGGACCTGATCGTTCGTGGCATGTGTGGGCTCCTGCCAAGCCCAGAGCGCCATGGCGCTCGCCTGCGGATTCGCTCGGTGATCGGCGACTACCTCGAGCACAGTCGCATCTATCGCTTCGCGGGGCCCGATGGCGTTGAACTCTTCGCCGGAAGTGCCGACCTAATGGAGCGCAACCTTGACCGACGCGTAGAGGTGCTCTTCCCACTCGAAGGCGATGAGGTTCGCCGCAAGGTCGACGAGATCCTCGCCGCGCTCCTCGCCGACACATCCAACGCCTGGGAGCTACAGCCAGACGGGGCCTGGGAGCGTCTCGCAGACACGGGCACCTCGGCGTTTGAGACCTTGCGACAGGTGGCACTCACCGCGTCTCAGGCATAATCTCGCCATGGAGCGCGAGTTGAAATTTCTCCTCGAGCACGCGCACGCCCCCGCGCTTCCGAGCGGCTACCAGTTGGCGCAGCCTCAGCCTACGCTCCACCTTCTTGATGAGTACCTTGACTATCGTGGCCAAATCTTGGCCGCAGGCTGGCGACTACGACGACGTCGATCCGATGGTGAAGCGTTGCGGTACACGCTCAAGTCCGAACGATTGGATAGCACGTCAGGCCCACTAACTGAGCGCATCGAGATTGAACGCACACTAGATCCACACGAGGAACTCCCAGCAGAAATTGTGGCGATGCTCACGGAGGCAGGAGTAGATATGACCCGTCTACTCGATCGACTGCAGCCCTACCTCACACTACGCCAGGAGCGGCAGCCGATTGTGCTCTCAGCAAGCGACGGGGAGATCGCGCTGCTTAGCGTGGACGAGATACGCGCGGCGGCACCCGCACCTGCCGGCGAGTGTCGCTGGACAGAGCTCGAGATTGAGTTCCTCGCCACCATTCCGTCCGAGATTCGTGACCGTGCAGCGAGCGAGCTCATCGCATGGTTCGCAACACAGCCGGGTGTAACCGTCGGCGGCGAATCGAAGGTTAGCCGAGCGGCCCGGCTGCTCTCAATCTCGCTCTAGTCCGAGGAGCCTGCCCGCGTCTCCATGACGAGCGATGGGAGCGAATCGCGCCAGCCATCACCCGCGCGCGCTACGGCGACAACTAAGCCTTCACGAATGCCACCACGATCAACGGTGACCTCGCGCGCAGTAGTTCGTTGCAGCAGCGCCTCTACGATCGCAATCCCAGCTGGAAGGAGTCGCGCGCGGCGCTGAGAAATAGCGAAGCGTTCCGCGACCTCTTTCGCCGTCAGTCCCACGAGGCGCTCCCCCATCGCTGCAAGATCTTCGCGTTCAACCGTTCGACTAATCAGTGTTGCCGGAACAAGCTTGAGCAGTCGCGTTGCGGTCCCGCCCACCAAGATAAGACGGTGAACATCGGCAACGGTAAGGTCGGCCAGCGCAATCTGGGCGTGTCGACGGAGCTCCTGCCACTCGCGCGGACGTGGTGGGTCCTGGTATGAGACACGCGCCAAGAGGCGAGCCGAGCCGATGGAGACACCGATCGCACGTGGCAACTCGCCAGGGTGTAGCTCCACCGCTTCCGTTGATCCGCCACCAATATCAACGACGAGCTGTGGCACCGAGTGGTCGTGTCCGTGATGAAGGCCGAGGACGGTGAGGAGCCCCTCCTCCTCATGGGTTAGCACGATTGGTGCACCAAACTTTGGCCCGCGAAGTGCGCGCAGCACACTCTCTTGATCGCGGGCGCGGCGGAAGGGTTCGGTGGCAACGACAAAGAGCTCATCCGCACCGAGGATGCTGGCTCGCGTGCGAAACGCCGCAAGCGCGTCACTAATCGCTGTGGTGGCCTTACGCCCAATGGTGCGATCCTGCTCGACCAGCCGACCGAGCTCAATCGGCATCGACTCATCGGCAATCACCTCTTGGCGGACTCCATCCGAGACGGCAACATAGAGGTGCGTTGAGTTGGAGCCAATGTCGACCACGGCGCAGACCCGTGGGACCCCAGCCTGCGAGCTTCCCACCCGGCCACGGCGGGGCTTCGGGGTCTGAGGGGCGGTAGAGAGACGCGACCTCGCCGCGTGAACACTGCGTGAACGCTTCCCTGCCACCATTCGCGCATCCTAGCCGTGAACGGAGATTCCCTCTCGGTGGGGCTGGGGCGGTAGGATGTAAACCAATTACCTGAGCAGCGTGGAGGGGAAATGCCTACAGGAGACGATCAGGGCCGAGTCGAGAGCGAGATCCAGGAGATCCTCGCACGCACCGCGTCCGACGGGGGCACAACGGCGCCGCAGGGTGCCCGCGAGCCGCTTGACCGCGAACTGCGCAACATCAAGGAGACGGTCATCCGCATGGGGAGCATGGCGGAGGCGGCGATCCGTGATGCCCTCGATGCGCTCGTCACCCACAACGCCGAGAAGGCCACGGCGGTAATCATCGGCGATCGAAAGATCAACGATATGCAGCACGAGGTCATTACCGCGATCACCACCACCATCGCCACTCAGAGCCCGGTGGCACGTGACCTGCGCAACCTCCTAATGATGAACCACGTCGTCTATGAGCTGGAGCGCATCGGTGACCATGCCGCATCCGTGGCGAAGATCGCCGTCCAGCTCGCCCCAGAGCCAGCGCTGCAGCGCTACCTGCACCTTCCCGAGATTGGCGAGCTGGCAGCCACCCAGCTCCACGGCATCTTGATGGCGCTCGTCGACGTTGACCCGGCACGCGCCCGCGAAGTGGCAGTGAGCGACGACCAGATTGACGCGCTCTACCGACAGTCATTTGATGAGTGCATTCGCCTGATGGAGGCAGATAAGTCGAACGTTGCTCGCGGCACGCGACTCCTCTTTGCTGCGCACTACCTTGAGCGTATCGGCGACCGCACCACGAATATCGCCGAAGACATTGTCTACCTTGCCTCGGGAGAGGTTGAGGACCTCAATCCTTGAGTTCGGATCGCGCAGCTTCAACCACCGAGTCGAAGCGCCTCTACATCGTTCGCCACGCCGACGCTGGTGATCCGTCCGAATGGATCGGCCCCGATGCGGATCGACCACTCAGCTCAAAGGGAGTTAAGCAGGCCGCCCGGCTTGCGGCGGCGCTGGTTGCCGCTGGCACCAACGTGGGATCTCTTCGCACTTCGCCAGCTCGTCGCTGCACTGAAACCTGCGCCGTTATTGCTGCAGCGCTAGAGACGACCGCCACCATTGACGAGCACCTCGCCGACGGCCCGTCTGCGGCGCATGTCGCCAAGCTCCTCGCTCGACGCGGTCACGACGCCCTACTTCTGGTCGGGCACCAGCCGCATCTTGGAAACCTGATTGCCGAGTTGACCGGCATTGCCTTAATCCCCGTTGAGAAGGGGTCGATGATCCGCATCGACATCCCCGCTCCGTACATGCCAGGAAGCGGCCGTCTCGTTGCACTTGTTCCACCCGCGCACCTTCGCGCTCCGAAGAGCGAGCGCTAGCGCGTCGCCGCGCGAGCGGCAGTAACACCTTCGCCCTCGACACAGAGGGCAGTAAGGCGCAGATCGCTCGCCCATTCGGCACCCTGCACACCCCTGAGTGTCCAGGCCGCAACCTCAAGCCCCGCATCGCGCCAGCGACTGATGCTCGCGTCGCTCAAGAGTTCCATCGCAACAGATACCCCGACGCAGCCGAGTGCGGTCGCCTGATCCGCATCTGCGGCGGTTTCAGCGTTGAGCCAACGCGCCAAACTAGGTGCGCGCTCTTCAACCGTGCGAAGTACCCTCGGATAGAAGCTTGAGACAACGACCCCCTCAGCCTCAGGGCCGCGAGCAGCAACAAGAGCGGCGAAGAGCGTGTCTGTGGGCTGCTCTTTTAGTTCGAGGTCGATCAGTGTGGTGGCCGGCATGACAGCAAGAACGTCGGTGAGTGTTGGCACGCCGATCTCCGCGAGCTTGGTAGCCGATAGTTCACCTACACGCCGTGGTACCCCGAAGAGCCGTTCGAGCGTCTCATCGTGCACGATCACCGCTACTCCATCGGCGCTAAAGCGCACATCAAACTCCACACCATCGCACTGTTGTGCGCCCGCGATGAGAGCGGCGAGGCTGTTCTCTTGAAGCACCTTGTCGTGGGCTCCGCGATGAGCGAGGAGAATCGGACGCTGGAGTGCCTCACGTGCACGACCGATCGCGCTCGGGCGAAGAGTCAGGAGGCGGCTCCGTCGGCAGGCAGCGTAATGGTGAAGGTTGTGCCAACGCCCGTCGTTGAGGTGACGGTGATCTCACCACCGTGGCGAAGCACAGCGTGACGTGCGATCGCAAGGCCGAGTCCGGTCCCGCCGCCGCCAACAGCCCCGGCGCCACCATCGACTCGCTCCACCGTGAAGAAGCGCTCAAAGATGCGCGAAAGATGCGCGCGGTCGATGCCAATGCCGTGATCAATCACAGCGATCTGCGATCCGCCATCGGTCAGGCGATCTATCTGCAGCTCAACACGGCCGCCTTCGCGGCTGTACTTCACGGCGTTATGGACAAGATTGGCCACCGCCTGGCGCAGGCGATCGCGGTCACCAGTGATGATGAGTGGGCCCGTGCCGACCACATCAATGCCGCCGCCATGCTGAGCCGCGACCGGAGTGAACCGCCGCGCGACCTCCTCCGCCAAGGCGATCAGGTCAAATTCGGCCTTGCGGAGGGGGATCTCACCCGCCTCAAGCGTGGCGAGGTCGAGCATCTCGTCGGCCATCTGAACAAGGTGGAGCACCTCAACCTCAATCTTGGCGCTACGGCTTGCAACGCCAGAAACGTCACCCTTCGCCGCGGCGCCACCAATCGTCTCCGCGAGGAGGCGAATCGTTGAGAGCGGCGTGCGCAGCTCGTGCGAGAGGTTGTCTACGAACTCGGTGCGAATCTGTCGCAGTCGACGCACCTCAGTCAGGTCGCGCAAGACCAGCCATGCGCCACCGTCGCCATCGGGCGCCGCCACCACGGAGACGTGGCGCGCCTCGTCGGAGTGCCCGAGGCGACCGTCGCGAATATCAATCTCGCCGCGATGTACCTCACCTGCAATCGCCTTGCGAGTGAGCTCCTCTAGCCGAAAGTCAACCGTCGCTTCGATCAGCGGCATGCCGCGGAACTGCACATCGCCGCGCGCAAGGATCTCGCCGGTGACCGGGCTCGCAGCACGGATGACAAGATCGGAGCCAACTCGAAGGATGGCGTCATCGGTCGCCTCAAGGAGGGCGTTCAGGCGCTCAGATCGACGATCGGCGCGATCCCAGGCAACGTCTGCCCGACTGCTCTCCCGTGCTGCGCGATCGGCCTCTGTTGCTACGTCTTGCGCTGTGAAGCGGCGAACGATCAGGTAGGTGATCCCTGCAGAGATCAGGACCGTTGCGAGCCCGATGATGATATCGGGCATCAGGCGGCCGGGTGTGGATCGCGTGCTGCATGTCGCGGTGGATACCCGCGCTTGAGCAGCTCCGCCTCAATCGCGGCACGATCGCTCGCCTGCGCGCCACGAATGGCGTCGAGCACTGCACCGATCGGGAGAACGTTGCGCTCCCCTGTTGAGCGACGTGTCACCTCTGCGCCGCCAGCCTCCAGCGAGCGCGGCGAGATGGTGATCATCCATGGTGCCCCGATCAGCTCGGCGTCCGCGAACTTCACACCGGGCGTCTCGGTTCGATCGTCGACGAGCAGCTCAATGCCAGCAGCCTCCGCCTCCGCCTCAAGGGCGAACGCAATCTCGGTCACCTTCGGATCCTTGTTCGCGCCAACGATCGCAACCTGCGCATCGAAGGGGCTGATGGAGATTGGCCAGGAGAGGCCCTTCTCATCGTGATGCGCCTCGGCGATACAGGCGACCGCGCGACCAACCCCAATACCGTAGGAGCCCATCACGATTGGGTGCGAGACCCCCGCCTCGTCGGCGTAGGTCGCACCAAGCGCGCCGGTGTATCGCGTGCCGAGCTTGAAAATGTTGCCAACCTCAATGCCATTCTCGATGCGTAGGTTGCCCCCACAGGCGAGACAGGCATCGCCCACCTTTGCTGAGGCGATATCGGCGACGGTCGTCGGCGTGTAATCGCGGCCAACATTCACGCCAGTCAGGTGATAGCCCGCCTTGTTCGCTCCAGCGACCATATTGGCAGTCGACGCAACCAACTCATCGACGACGACGGTCGCACCCTTGATGCCGACGGGGGATGCGTAGCCTGGCTCCATGCCGGCGGCGCGAATCTCCTCTTCGCGGGCTGGGCGAAGGTCTCGTGCACCGATGGCGTTAGTGAGCTTCGTCTCTTCCACCTCATCATCGCCGCGGACGATGGCAACAATGAGTCGCCCATCGCGGTCGGCGAAGAAGACCGCCTTTGCGCAGGTCGACGCAGGAACCTTCAACTGCGCCGCAAGTTCAACAATGGTCGAGGCGCCTGGCGTCGCGATCTCCTTGAGCGGCTCCTGTGGCGCAGGTGCTGGAATTTCGCGCTTCACAGCGGCGACCTGGCGGTTTGCCGCAGCGCCACAGCCATCGCAGAGCACGAGGCTATCTTCACCAAACGGGCTGAAGGCCATGAACTCATGGGCAAGCGATCCACCCATCATGCCAACGTCGCTGGCCACGGCGATCGCCTCGAGTCCGAGCCGCGCAAAGATGCGCGTGTAGGCGTGGTAGTAGAGGTTGTAGGAGCGATCAAGCCCCGCCTCATCACGGTCGGCGCTATAGGCGTCCTTCATCGTGAACTCGCGCACGCGAATGAGTCCACCGCGCGCCCGTGGCTCGTCGCGCCACTTCGTCTGGAAGTGGTACATCTGCTGTGGGAGTTGGCGCCACGAGTTGATCAGCTTGCGAAGCAGGTCGGTCACCACCTCTTCGTGCGTCATCGCCAGCACCATGTCGCGGCCACCGCGATCGTTGAAGCGGCCCATCTCTGGGCCGATCTGGTCGTAGCGCCCAGTCTCGCGCCAGAGGTCGGCAGGGTGCACGACCGGCATCAGCATCTCCTGCGCACCGATCGCATTCATCTCTTCGCGAATCACCTGGGTGACGCGCATGTTGACGCGCATGCCGAGTGGGAGAAGCGAATAGATTCCAGCCCCTAGCGGCCGGATATAGCCGGCGCGCAGCAGGAGGCGGTGAGAGGGCATCTCCGCATCGGCGGGATCCTCCCGGAGGGTCGTAAAGAAGAGTTCGCTCATGCGCATGAGGTCAATCCTACCCGCGCGCGGGGCTCTCGTTCAGGAGGGGGGTGCGAATCAGGCTGGGCGGCGGAGGACGTAGCCGATCCCGCGAACCGTCTGAAGGGCTACGGGCTCGGCCGGGATCGCCTCCATGGCCTGACGCAGGGCGTGCATATGCACGTCAACCGTGCGCGTTTCACCCGCATAGTCGTAGCCCCACACCTTGTCGAGGAGCTGCTCTCGTGAGTAGACGCGACCCGCGTTCTCAATGAGGAACGCCAGGAGCTGGAAGGCCTTCGGCTTCAGATGCACCACGGCGCCGTCGCGCAGCACGCGCTGCCCCTCAAGGTCAACCTCTGCCTCAGCAATACGGAGACGAGCGCCCACCGCTGCGGGGCTGACCCCCACTTCGGCGCGGCGGAGCACTGCCCGGATGCGGGCGACGAGCTCGCGTGAAGAGAATGGCTTCGTCACATAGTCATCAGCACCGAGATCAAGTCCGCTAATGCGATCGGTCTCCGATGCCTTTGCTGTGACCATGATGATCGGCACGCGTGAACTGCTCCGAATCGATCGGCAGACCTCAATGCCGCCCATCTCGGGGAGCATCAAGTCCAGCAGGATGAGATCGGGTGGGGCGGCGCGAAACGCAGCGAGCCCCGCGGCACCAGTCTCTGCTTGGGCAACAACGAATCCTTCACTCGCTAGCGCATCGGCGAGCGCCTCACGGAGGGCTCGCTCATCTTCGACCAGCAAGATCTTGATCGGTCGTTCAGCCACCGCGTCACTCTGAGGGAGCGGTGTTATCGCCATGTAAACGCTAGCTGCCGCTCACCAGTGCTGCGGCGGCGTCGAGATGCGCCAGCACGCGAGCGCGACCGAGGAGGCGCATGCTGTCGAAGAGCGGTGGCGTTGCTGTTCGCCCCGTCACCGCAACACGGAGAGCCATGAAGAGATCGCCCGACTTCCAGCCCGACGACTCGGCGAGCGAACGGAGCTGCACCTCGAGTGGATCCTCTGCATCGAGCAGTGGCTGGTCGCCCTCACCGATCGCTTCGGCGATCAATGGGCGTGCGGCTGCGAGCGCCTGCAAGGTTGTGGCGGCATCCCACCGCTTTGGCACCAGCGCGGCACGATCGTGCTCCAAGGCCGTGGCGAAGAGGAAGTCGGTGAGCGTAACGGCCGACGAGAGAAGTGGGATGCGATCGCGGATCAGGGGAATCAGCGCGACGATCTCAGCATCGGTGGCCGGGCGCTGCAGCACCCCGCTCGCTGCGGCGCTCTCATAGAAGGGTCGGAGTCGCACCAGCAGCTCCTCGTTGCTCAACCGCCGAATCCATTGGCCGTTGAGCCACTCCAGTCGCGTGCGATCAAATACCGCGCCGGCCTTCTGTACATGTTCAAGGTTGAAGCGCTCCTGGAGTTCTTCAATGGAGAGCACCTCATCCTCGCTCCCTGTTGACCAGCCGAGCAGTGCCAGGAAGTTCACCAGCGCCTCAACCAGGAAACCCTCGGCTCGGTAGTCCGCCAGGGCGGTTTGGCTCTTGCGCTTGCTCATCTTCGTTCGGTCTGGGTTCAAGATCAGCGGCAGGTGGGCAAACTTCGGCAGCGGCACGCCGAGCGCCTCAAAGAGGAGGATGTGCTTCGGCGTGTTGGAGAGGTGGTCCTCGCCGCGAATGACGTGGGTGATCCCCATGTCGGCATCGTCAACCACGACGGTGAAGTGATAGAGCGGCGTGCCATCGGCGCGCAAGATCACCAGGTCGCCACCCAGTGCATCACTGTCGATCTCGACCCGTCCGCGGACGAGATCGTCGATAACAACAACGCCCGGCTTGATGCGGAAGCGCAGCGCCGCAGACTCACCGGCTGCGATGCGGGCGGCAGAGGTTTCGGCAGGGATCGCGGCGCAGCGACCGGAGTAGCGCGGCGGAAGCTTTGCCGCTTCACGAGCCTTGCGCTCAGCGTCTAGATCGCCTGGGGTGCAGAAGCAGGGGTAGGTCAGCCCTTTTGCGCGGAGCTCATTCGCCACGGCGGTGTAGCGCTCGCTTCGTTCCGATTGTCGGTATGGTCCGCGATCGCCGCGCTCCCCCTCTGCAACTACACCCTCATCGGCGCCAAGGTCGAGCCAGGCGAGCCCCGCAAGAATGTCGGCCTCAAACTCCTTGGTGGAGCGCGCCGTGTCGGTGTCTTCGACGCGCACGATGTAGGTGCCACCATGGCGGCGTGCGAAGAGCAGGTTGAAGAGCGCCGTTCGCGCCGTACCGATGTGGAACGGGCCTGTTGGGCTTGGCGCGATACGAACGCGTACGACATCGCTCATGAGCGGGCCGGAATCTGGTGGAAGAGGGCGGCGTCCACAGCGCCACGCATCACCTGTACGAGTCCAGCAGGACGGAGGCCGAGCGAGGCTTTGCCGATCGGGCCATCGAGCGTCAGTGAATCGAGAGATGTGCTCCGCGAGAGGACGGTGATCTTTGCGCCGGGGACGAGTCCGCGTGCCTCGAGGTAACTCAGCAGCGCGGCATCCGCCTCGGCCGCCTCAGTAACGCGATAGATCGTGGCCGCCTCGCCAGCTTCAAGTGCTGCCAGCGGCTCCCCCTTCGGTCGACGTGCTTCGGTCGCTCGGTCGATCGGATTCCCGTGCGGACAGGTTTGTGGATGGCCAAGCATCTCTTCGAGGCGCGTCTCAAATTCAGGCGAGATCGACGAGTGCAGTCGTCGCGCCTCGACATCCGCCGCCGCCCACGGCATACCGACGATGCCAGTTAGTAGCCACTCCAAAAGTGCGTGTCGGCGGAAGACGGCATCTGCGGCGCTCTCGCCTGAGGTGGTGAGCTTCCAGAGCCGCGCATGTCCGCTGCACGGAGCGATCAGTCGGTCTTCGGCGAGCCGGCGGAACATCTCAGCGGCCGCTTGCTTGCTGACCTCAAGATCCTTGGCGACGAGGGACGGGGTGACCCCCTCATCGTCGCTGTGGCTGCGGAAGGCGAGGAGGTACTCCTGCGCCGCCGCTGTAAGTGCCGCTCGACGTGTGGTTGCCATAGCCCTGATCCTACCTGTGCCGCCAACTCAAGGCCGCAAAGGCGAGAAGTGCGCACAGTGCCGCGGCTGCGAGTAGGCGGAGTGAGCCGCTCACCAGCACCGCAATGAGAGCGAGCGAGGCGGCACCAACGGCGAGTGAGGTGGATCGCGCCACACCACGACTACTTGTTGTTGTCTCAGGTCGAACAGTAGGCTGCGCTGTAGTGCGTTCCCGCGGCGTCCGACGTACGGGGCGTCGCCCTCGGGCTCGATACTCGGGTCCATGTTTGCGTGGGTCAGCATATTCGCGCGGATTCACTGTCCAATACGTACCGGAGTCGGCACCAACCCAGGCGGCACCATCCCAGACCGGCTCAGCCTCTGTCGCTCCGTCATAGGTGGTGGATCCAGGGTGCGCGCTGGGCGTTGACTTCGTGTCAGCGCTCGATCGATCCTGCGGCGCAGCGCGACGTGGTGCAGGCGCTGGACGGACTGGCGGAAGGCCACGATCAGGTGCACCGATTCGCCCCGCTGTAATCGCGTCAGCGAGTGCAACCTCGTACGCCTCGGTAATCCGCGCAAACTGCGAAGTGGCCCTGCCGCCGCCAATCGCATCTGGGTGCGTTGACTTTGCTAATCGGCGAAAGGCAGACTTAACCTCGCGCGCAGATGGCTGCCCAGGGAGACCGAGTACGCGCCATGCCTCCTCTTTGCGCATCTTCGCCACTGGCACGGTCTACGAAACCTTGAGTGTCGCGAGCGACTCTCCGGGTCGTACGGTAGCGAGTGCTGCACCGCCCCGCGGATCGGCAAGGTTCACGATGCGATGCGAATCAAGCGATGCTGCGGCGGCAACGCTGGCGCCGATCGCCGCAAGTACGGCGACCGTCGCAACGCGGCCAGAGCGCGCCGCTGCATCGCCATCCTCGGTGCGCACCGCGATGCCGTAGCCTGGCAGGCCAACGAGGCAGAGCCCCTCAGCGCCCTGCTTGGCGACTACGACACTCTCGCCCCCACGAATGAGATCGGTATCCAGAAAGCCGGCGCCCGAGATGAGACGGGGGTTCCTGACGGCGGCGACGCGAACGCGTTCGAGCAACGCGCGGTAGCGCTCGGGTACGAGTGGGTCGTGTGGGGTTGCCCAGCGCCGTGCCCCCTCCGCCGCGGCGCGAAGTGGGATCGCCGAGGTTGGAATCGCGCAGCCATCAATCCCCCACGGGGCCGCATGAAGGTCAACGCTGAGGAGCTCACCAACCACGGTGCGCAGCTCGTGCTGCACGGGATGATCAAAGCTGTCGTACCCGATCGGATCGAAGCCACGTGCCTTCGCCAAGATCAGGAGAGAGAGGTGCTGCCCAGAGCACATGTGCGCGAGCAGCTCACCGCTGCCACCGCGCGAGCCCTGCGGCCGGCCGTGAACGAGGTGTGCTGGGTTCAGCCCGAAGGCATCGATCATGCGTTGCGCTACCGCCATGTGCTCGTCAGTACCCGCATGGCTCGCCGAAGCGAGGGCGATCATCTCGTCGTCGAGCGTGAGGCCGGCCACGTCCGCGGCAGCCAAGGCTGCGACTGCGGTAAAGGGTTTCACAGAACTGCGCAGTGAGATCAGTCGATCTGGCGCACCGACGCTTGCGGCGAGGCGACCACCGTCACCCACCACCACGACATCGCCGCGATGTGCCGACTCGGTGATCTGGCCACGCTGGACCACCGTTATCACTGGTGGTGCCGCGCCGTCACCGACGCGAACGTCACTCATGCCAGCCCGAGGGCCTTGTCAACCTCTGTCAGGCCGCGGTCGATCACGTCAAACGCGAAGTCAAGCTCTTCGTTCGTGATGATGAGTGGTGGATTCGTGAAGAAGCCATTCCATCGCACGATCGTATAGAGGCCGTTCTTGCGGAAGTGCGCGCTGAGCGCCAGCATTTCTGGGGCGCTCGTATTGAACGCCGCAATCGGCTCTTGCGTCTTCGGATCACGCACAAGCTCAATGATGCCGAAGAGTCCGATGTTGCGGATGGGGCCGACGCAGGGGTGCTTCGCCTTCATGCGCTCGTGATGCGCACGGAGCGTCTTCCCCATCGTCGCGGCGCGGGTGATCAGGTCGTCCTCCTCATAGACCTCGATCGTGGCGAGGGCAGTCGCACAGGCGAGCGGATGGCTGTTGTAGGTCAATCCACCACCAAACACCTTCTCGGCGAAGTGATCGGCGATCGGCCGTCGCATGCCGAGTGCGCCGAGCTGTACGTAGGCGCTGGTGAGACCCTTCGCCATGGTGATCATGTCAGGCACGACACCTGAGTGATCAATGGCGAACCACTTCCCTGTTCGGCCGAAGCCGGCCATCACCTCGTCGGCGATCAGCAGAATGCCGTGGCGGTCACAGATGTCACGCAGCCCCTGCATGTAGCCATCTGGCGGAATCAAGATGCCGTTGGTTCCCACAACTGGCTCGACGATGATTGCGGCAACGGTGTGCGGTCCTTCAAAGCGAATGATCTTCTCGGTCTCCGCAAGCACCTCAGCAACGGGGCGAGGCTCAGCGGCACCGTACTCGTGGAAGTCAGGAATGCGGAAGATGCCAGGCATGCCGGGTTCGGCGAACCAACGACGCGGGTCGCCCGTTGCGCTGAGGGCTCCGGATGTGCCGCCGTGATACGAGCGATAGCGCGCGGCAATCTTGTGTCGGCCCGTGTAGAGGCGTGCGATGCGGAAGGCGTTCTCGACCGCTTCGGCGCCGCCGTTGGTAAAGAAGAAGGCGTCAATGTCGCCAGGGCAGATCTCGGCGAGCTTCGCGCCGAGCCGTGCTCGCGGCTCCGTTGCCATAAATGGGTTCGCGTAGGCCAGCGTGGCCGCCTGATCGGTGATCGCCTTCAACACACGCTCATCGCCGTGACCAATGTTGGTGCACATTAACTGGCTGTTGAAGTCGAGGAACTTCTCCTCTTCGGGGGTCCAGAACCAGGAGCCCTTCGCGCGGGCGATCGGAATCGGGTTCGCCGCCGCCTGGGCAGACCATTCGGTCATGGTGTGGCGCTTGGAGAGGGCGACCATCTCTGGCCCGCTCAGTGGAGTTCGCTTGGCTGCGCTCATTGACCCTCCCGCTGGTTAGGCGCAGGTGCGCCCGCATGCTGGTCAGGATACCCCCCTTCTACGGGTGCGTGGCGCGAGACAATCACACCGTGCGCCGCGCTTGAGGCGCGGATCGGCGAGAATCTCGCCATGGCAACCACTGTTGAAAGCTTGGCCGCACAGAGTGCCCCAGCCACCCTGAAGAACTTCATCAACGGACACTGGGTCGCATCCTCTTCCAGTGAGCGGCTCGTGGTGCCGAACCCGGCTACCGAGGCCCCCCTCGCCTATGTACCCCTTTCGAATGCCGCCGATGTACAGGCTGCCGTTGATGCGGCACGAGCCGCTGCCTACGAGTGGGGCGAGATGCCGCCACCAGAGCGAGCGGGTTACCTCTTCAAGCTGCGTGAGGCGATGCTCGACAACCGCGAGGCGCTCGCCAAGCTCGTCACCACCGAAAACGGCAAGGTGCTCAGCGATGCAACTGGCGAGGTTCGCCGCGGCATTGAGGTCGTTGATTTCGCCTGCGGTGCCCCAACACTGCTTATGGGCCAGAACCTCGACCAGGTTTCGCGCGGCATCGACTCAGAGATGGTGCGCTTCCCCGTCGGTGTCGTCGCTGGCATTACGCCATTCAACTTCCCCTTCATGGTGCCGATGTGGATGCTGCCACTCGCAATCGCTTGTGGAAACTCCTTCATCTTGAAGCCGTCCGAGCGCACGCCACTCTCATCGCAGCGCATCATTGAGATTTGTGAAGAGGCGGGTATTCCGGCAGGCGTTGTTGGCTTGGTGCACGGCGCCGTTGAAACGGTTACCGGCCTGATCACAAACCCAGGCGTTGATGCGATCAGCTTCGTCGGCTCAGAGCGCGTCGCGCGCATCGTCTACGAGACAGCGGCCAAGAGTGGCAAGCGCGTGCAGGCGCTCGGTGGCGCCAAGAATCACATCATTGCCATGCCTGATGCGGTGCTCGATCAGAGCGTGCCGAACATCGCGGAGTCTGCCTTCGGCAATGCGGGGCAGCGCTGCCTCGCCGGCTCGGTGCTCACTCTCGTTGGTGAGGCGCGTGAGCGCATGCTGCCGCGCCTCCTCGAGCATGCCGACACGATCAAGATGGGATTCGGCCTTGATGCTGGTGTCTCGCTCGGCCCCGTGATCCGTGGTGAGGCACGTGAGCGTATTCACACTCTGGTTGACCAAGGGGTCGCTGCAGGGGCGAAGATGCTACGCGACGGTCGCGGCACCGGGCCCGAGAAGGGCTTCTTCGTTGGCCCAACGCTGCTTGAGATCGCGCCAACCTCGCCACTGGCACGCGAGGAGGTCTTCGGGCCGGTTCTCTCGATTCTCTACGCAAAGGACCTTGATGAGGCGCTCCGGCTGATGGCCGAGACGAACGAGTACGGCAATGCGGCGAGCATCTACACCGCATCTGGTTCGGCGGCGCGTGAGTTCAAGCGCAAGGCGACCTCGGGGATGCTCGGCGTGAACGTTGGTGTGGCAGCCCCAATGGCCTTCTTCCCGTTCAGCGGTCGCCGTAAGAGCTTCTTCGGTGACCTGCACGCGACCGGTCGCGACGGGGTGGAGTTCTACACTACGAAGAAGGTCATCACCGCTCGCTGGTTCTAATCCAGAGCGCCGCTGGCGCTAGAGCAGATCGACGAGTTCTTTCACGGCATCGGCCGAGCGCTTGAATGCCGCAGCTTCGTCACTCGTCAAGGTGATCTCAATGATCTTCTCGATGCCGTTCCCGCCGATTACGACAGGGACCCCAACGTAGAGGCCGTTGACGCCGTATTCGCCCTCAAGAAGGGCGGCGCATGGAATCAGGCGACGGCGGTCAAGCAGGATGCTCTCCACCACCTCAAAGGTGGCGGCCGCAGGCGCGTAGTAGGCCGAGCCAGTCTTTAGTAGCTCAACGATTTCGGCGCCACCGCTGCGGGTGCGCTTGACGATCGCCTCGATGCGATCTGTTGCGAGGAACTCAGGCAGCGGAATGCCGCCAATCGATGAGTAGCGCGGGAGCGGCACCATCGTGTCACCGTGGCCGCCAAGTACGAATGCCCGTACATCCTCAACACTCACACCCGCCTCTTGCGCGATGAAGGTGCGATAGCGCGCGGAGTCAAGGGTGCCGGCCATGCCGATCACGCGATGCTTCGGGAAGCCCGAAGCTTTGAGTGCGACGTGGCACATCGCGTCGAGCGGATTCGTGACGACGACCAAAATGGCGTCGGGGGATCGCTTCGTTGACTCGGTGACAACACTGCGGACAATGCCAGCGTTAGTGTTGAGGAGGTCGTCGCGGCTCATCCCTGGCTTGCGGGCGATACCACTGGTGACGACGATCACATCAGAGTTCGCCGTGTCGTCGTAGTTGTTGGTACCGATGATGTGGGCGTCGTGGCCGACGACTGGAGCGGCCTCGGCAAGGTCGAGCCCCTTCCCCTGTGGGAGCCCCTCGACGATGTCGATCAGAACGACATCGGCGAGCCCGGACTCAGCGATGCGCTGTGCGGTTGTGGCGCCCACGTTCCCTGCGCCGATAACGGTGACCTTGCGGCGCTGAATCTTTGCCATGAGCCCTCCTCTCTCGGCGGTATCGCCGAGCACGCTGATCCTACCGCTGGCGCCGCTTCTTGGCGGGGGTGGCCGTGCGCAGGCGCGCAATAGCGACCACCAGGGTTGCCAACAGCACCGCACCCATCACGAAGTAGGCGGTCGCAATGCCGCCCACCTGCCAATTCTCGAGGCGAAGCCCCTCAAGGGCGATGCGGGTCACGCTGTACCAGGCGACGGCGCCGAGGCCAACCATGCCAGGTAGCAGATGCCCCTTTAGCCGATGTCCGAGCGCGGGAAGGATCAGTGCGCCCGCGAGACCCGAAAGCGACTCGTAGAGGAAGAGTGGGTGGAACGTTGCCGAGTCGCCAACCGCTGCGCAGGAGACGCTAGCGGTTCGATGGACGCAGTCAATTGCCAGCCCCCAGGGAAGGTCGGTTGGTGCGCCGTAGAGCTCCTGGTTGAACCAGTTCCCCCAGCGTGCGATTGCTTGCATGACCAAGATTGCCGGGCCAGCGACGTCGACCCATCCCCACGGCTCTTGTCGCCAGCGGCGCAAGATCACGACCAGCGCGATTGCTCCCGTAATGAGTCCGCCTGGCGCGCCGAGCCCCTCGTATGGCGGAATGATCGCGGCGATGGGATTTGACGCGTAGAGGCGGTCCCACGCATCGATCACGTGATAGAGGCGGCCACCTGCAAGCGCCGCGATAGAGATGATGATCAGTCCATCGAGGATCAGCTTCTCGTTCAACGATCGGCGACGCGCCTCTCGCACCATGAAGAGGTAGGCCACGAGTAGCCCGACCGCATAGAGCACGCCATACCAGCGAATGACAATTGGGCCGATCGCGATCAGAACGGAGTCTGGTGGCAACGGCAACATTTAGACGTTGACTCCAATGATCGATCCAACGGCATAGGTGATGGATGCAGCGGCGGCACCGATGGCAAGTTGCCGTAGCCCTGTATAGATTGCTGACTTTCCTGTTAGCAAGCTCACCGCAGCACCGACACTAAAGAGCGCGACCGCTGTTAGAGCGATGCTTGCGAGTAGCGCGGGTGAATCTGTCAGCAAGATGAACGGCAAGAGCGGCACAAGCGCACCAAGCGCAAAGGCGACAAACGATCCGATTGCCGCGCCCCACGGAGAACCGAGCTCCTCTGGGTCAAGGCCGAGCTCTTCGCGGACGAGCGTCTCAAGTGCAATCTTCGGATCGGCCATGAGGCGCTTGGCAATGGACTTCGCCTCGTCATCAGGGAAGCCGCGCGCGTGATAGATGGCCGCAATCTCGGCCTCCTCCTCTTCGGGCATCGCCTCAAGTTCTGCACGCTCAAGTTCAATCTGGCGCTCAAGTAGCTCAGTCTGACTGCGCATTGACACGTATTCTCCCGCCGCCATGCTGAACGCACCAGCAAGGAGGCCGGCGACACCCGCAAGCACCACAAAGCCACTCTGGCCGCTCGCCGTGGTTGCTCCTGCGATACCCATCACCAGGGCGGCATTGGAGACAAGGCCGTCGGAGACGCCGAAGATCGTGGCGCGTACAGTTCCGCTGTTGCCGGCGCGGTGCCACGGCTCACGCGCCTTTGTCTCCGCGAGGGCGGCTCGATGTGCGCCGTTGCTCTTCCCCGTGTCGAGTTCGCGCCAGATGTCGGCGTGCTTCGCCTCATCGGCGGCAATGTCCGTGACCTCGGCCACGTCACTATGAGCGCCGTAGACCTCCTCTTCGTACCCCTCGAGCGCCTTGACCATGTCGCTCACGGCACGTGTGCCAAAGAGGCGGGCAAGGAGGGCGATCTGACGCACCCGCCAACTTGGACGCTTGCTGGGAGGGACCTGCTCGCCGAGGCTGAGGAGCTTCGCCTCCCAGATAGCGGCGTGGCGACGTTCACTTGTTGCGATGCGCTCAAAGGCGCTCCGGCGGGCGGGCTCCTTCTCAATCTTGGCGAGGGCGTCGTACAAGAAGATTGCGTCGCGCTCTAGGGCGAGACCGGCGAGGCTTGCGGCACGATCCTTGATCTCTTGCATTGGGGCTCCCCTCTTGCGCATTTGCTGCGCGTCGCCCCCATCCTAGCGCGCTGCGCAGGGCTAGGTCTGAAGCACCACCCATCCCTGTTCGTCAACGCTCACCACATGAACCCCGAGCGGAATCTCGGCAGGTGGATCGAGCGGCTCCCCGCTCTCAAGATCGAATCGTGAGAGGTGCAGGGGGCACGTCACGGTAGGTCGGTCAACGGTGGCGGGAGAAAGGAAGCCACGATCCAGTTCGCAGTACTCGTGGGTGCAGACGCCGTCGACCGCCAACAGCTTGCCGCCGCGATTCACCACCAGGATCGCCGCGCCACCTGGCCACGCGAGACGCATCGTGCCGTCGGGAAGCTCTACTGCAGGGAAGAGTCGCTCTGCTGGCATGTGGCGAGTTTAGGAGGCGAGGGCCGCAGGCTGCTTTGCAAGCGCCGCGTCAAGCTTTGCCGCAAGGACATCACGGAGGCGCTCCGCTTCTGCATCAAGCGGGAGTGCAGCAACAACGGGCTCAAGGAAGCCCATCACAATCGTTCGACGCGCCTCCGCATCAGTGAGTCCGCGTGAACGCAGGTAGAAGATCTGAGCCGGATCGATTGGCCCAACAGAGCTGCCGTGCGCCGCACGTTCGCAGTCCGGCTGGTCGATCCAGAGTGATGGAATCGCCACACTGCGCGCCGTCTTCGAGAGGAGCATGCCGAACTCACCGAGATACGAGTTGGTACCACGCCCACTGCGCGGAATCGTCGTGACACCCTTGATGTAGCCACGTGCGTTTCCCGCGAAGACGCCCTTCGCCAAGAGGTCACCGACCGTCTTCTGGCCGGAGTGCAGGCTATAGGTGGTGAGGTCGTGAATCTGATCGCCAGCACCGAAGACCACCTCAACCTGGCGAACGCCAGATCCATCGCCTGCGAGCAGGTGATCAATGCGACCGCGTACCAGCCGTGCGCCAACCTGCGCTACGGCCAGCTGCAGTTGCGCCTTCTCGCCAAAGGTGTGTCGACGCACCGTCACATAGGCGCGATCTTCGGGGAGGTCTTGAATCGAAGAGAGCGAGAGCGATGCGCCGGCGCCGAGCGCGATCTCGCTACTGGTCGCTAAGAGCGAAGTGGCGACTCCAGGCGCTGCAGCGCTGCCGCTGATCTCTTCGACGATCGAGGCCTGCGCACCGTCGCCAAGAGCCACCGCAATGCGCGCTATGAGCGATGAGCCGGACTCTGGGGCAACGATACGAACAACAATCGGTGCGCTGAGTTGACCGGCGCTGAGAGTGATGGAGACACCGGTGTTCCAGAGTGCGGCGACGAGCGCGGCGGTGCGATCCTCAGTTGCGCCACCCATCGGCGTGGATGGGGCGAGCGGTACAATGCTCAGGCCGGCAGCGGTCGCCTCCGCACCAAGGTATGCACCGACGCCTGCGCTCGAGATTTCAATGAGTGCAGCGGCGCCATCCGGCAGTGCCGTTGCGGGGAGTGCTTGAATCTCCTGCGGGAGGAGGGCAGGCGCCGCGCGCTCAACCTCTGCCGCTCGAAGGTCAACGTATCCGGTGAAGAGCAGGTTTGACTCCGTTGGGAGAGCGTGGAACGCGGCGAGGGCCACCGTGCGCTCAGATAGGCCTGCGCCCCCTGGGCTGAGCGTGGTGATCATGTCGGCGGTTGCCCACTCGAGTGGGAGATCAGCGAGTGCGCGGCGGGTCACCCGAGGGCCCCCTCCATCTCGAGTCGAATCAGGCGATTGAACTCAAGGGCGTACTCCATCGGCAGCTCCTTGGTGAAGACTTCGAGGAAGCCCTGCACGATCAAGTTCGTCGCCTCGTTCTCCGTCATCCCGCGGCTCATCAGATAGAAGATCTGATCGTCGGAGACGCGACCGACTGTTGCTTCGTGGCTCATTGAGGTGTCGTCCTCTTGAATGTCGATGTACGGATAGGTCTCAGAGCGGCTCCCCTCGTCGAGGATCAGTGCATCGCAGCGCACGCTGGTGGTCACACCGGTAGCGCCAGGGGCCACGCGAACGGTGCCGCGATAGGTCGCAACGCCGCCATCCTTGCAGACCGACTTACCAACGATGCGGCTCGTGGTGTTCGGTGCAAGGTGCACCGCCTTCGCCCCAGTGTCCTGATGCTGACCCTTTGAGGCAACAGCAACCGAGACGATCTCGGCGTGTGCCTTCTCGCCGAGCAGATAGATGCCTGGGTACTTCATGGTGAGCTGTGCGCCTGTGTTGGCGTCGATCCACTCAACCGTGGCGCCAGCGTGCGCGTGGGCGCGCTTCGTGACCAGGTTGTAGACATCGTTCGACCAGTTCTGAATCGTGGTGTAGCGAACCTTGGCGCCCGGCAGTGCAATCACCTCAACAACCGCGACGTGCAGTGAGTCGGTTGCCCAGTTTGGCGCCGTGCAGCCCTCGATGTAGTGCAGGCTTGCACCCTCATCGACAACGATCAACGTCCGCTCGAACTGTCCGGTGTTCTGGCCATTGATGCGGAAGTAGGCCTGGAGTGGCAACGGCACATCAACACCCTTCGGCACGTAGACGAACGAGCCGCCCGACCAGACGGCCGAGTTGAGGGCGGCGAACTTGTTGTCTTCTGCCGGTACAACGGTGCCGAAGTACTTCTTGAAGATCTCTGGGTACTCCTTCATCCCTTGGTCGGTACCCATGAAGACGACGCCCAGCTTCTGTAGGTCCTCGCGAACCGAGTGATAGACAACCTCGGAGTCGTACTGCGCGCCGACGCCCGAGAGGAACTTGCGCTCCGCCTCTGGGATGCCGAGTCGCTCGAACGTCTTCTTGATCTGATCGGGGACGTCGTCCCACGACTTCTCTTCGCGCTCGGATGGCTTGCGGTAGTAGACGATCTTCGAGAAGTCGAGCTTGGTGAGGTCGCCACCCCACATCGGCATCGCCCGCGCCTCAAAGTGCTTGAAGGCGCGAAGGCGATACTCCAGCATCCAGGCTGGCTCGTCCTTCGTCTCGGAGATCTCCCGAACCGTCGCCTCGGTGAGGCCGGCCTTTGTCTCGCGCAGGTAGGTGATGTCGTCGTGGAAGGCGTACTGCTCCCGTTCGTCGCGAACCGTCTCCTTAGCGACCGTCATGGAGCCTCCTCTTCCCTGCTGGACCGTGCGGGGTAATCCCGACTGATCCTATCAGGATTGGGCGGGAGCCCCGATTAGGCGGCCTTTACCCGCTTACCACGCGAGAGGCTCTCCTTCAGCCCGTCGACCAGGCTGTACACCACTGGCACCACGAGCAGAGTGAGGAGCGTTGACGAGAGCAACCCGCCAATCACCACGGTTCCCAACTCGGCGGCGATGATCGAACCTTCACTTGGTCCCAGCGCAAGCGGCAGGAGGGCCAGAATCGTTGCAACTGCGGTCATCAGGATCGGACGTACGCGCGTCGCGCCTGCACGCAGCAGGGCGTCCTTCGTTGGAACCCCCTCGTGACGGAGCTGCTCAACGCGGTCGAGGAGCACGATAGCGTTCGTCACCACGATACCGATCAACATCAAGAACCCGATAAGTGCCGAGATGCCAATCGGACGATTGGTGAGCAGGAGCGCCGGGAAGGCACCGATGACGGCGAGTGGCAGGCTGAACATGATCACGAGCGGATCAACCAGCGAGTTGAACACCAGGACCATGGTCAGGTAGACGAGCAGAATTGCAACAGCCATCGCCGTGAAGAGGCCACTGAACGACTCGTTCTGTTGCTCTGTCACGCCGGCGAGGCGAACATCAACCTTGCTCAACTTTCCTGCATCTTGCAGTTCGGTGACTGCTGTTTTTACGGCGGTGTTTACAGCGCCCGTGTCCGCCACGGCGATCTCACCCGTCACGTTCGCGGCAAGCGCCTGGTCAATGCGGGTAATGCTCGATGGTACGGAGAGCTCCTCAATCTTTGCGATGCTGCTGAGCGGCACCTTCTTCGTGCCACCAACAAGGAACGCGCCAAGCGCGTCAACATCACTCATGGCGCTGCTATCAATTTTAATGGAGAGGTTCACCTTTGATCCATTGATTGTGATCTGCCCGATCTGCGAACCGACGAGGAGATTGCGAACCTCGCCGGCTACCTGCGCCGCCGAGAGACCGGACATCGCAGCCGCAGATGGGTTGACCGTGATCTCAATCTGGCGGCCAGCCTTCACGAGATCGCTCTTGACGTTTGCGAGGTCGCCATTCGCGGCGAGCGTTGCAACGAGGAGGTCCGATGCGGCCTCTACGTCAGCGGCGCGTTCGCCGGTAACGATCACCGAGATGGCATTAGATCCTGCGGCAAAGCCGATCTCTTCTACCGTCACGGTCCATCCTTGGGAGCCGATACCTGCGAGCGATTCCGCCAACCGGGTCTTCGCCTCCGCAAGATCGGTATCGGGGCTGAGTACGACTGTCATTCGTGCGGCGTTCGGCGCCCGACCCGTGGTAGCGGCGACGAGCGTTTGCGTGCCTGTGGAATCAGCGCTCGGAATCGAGGTGGTGACCAACTCAACTGTTTGGTCCTTGGTAAGGATCTCGTAGGCGGCGCGGCTTCGCGTGAGCACGCGTTCAGTTGAGGTGCCGAGTGGCGGGTTCACCGTCACTGTGAGCACCTTTTCGCTTCCGCTATTCAAGAACTGGGTTGGGATAGACCCTGCGAGCGAGGTGGCCCCAAGGAAGAGGCTGAACGCGATGAGCAGGGTGACGAACTTCGTGGCGCGACGTCGCAGCGCAAGCCCGAGCACAGGTAGATAGAGACGCCCCCAGATGGAGACCTCTTCGTGGTCGGTGTCGACCGCGTACGGAATCGTTGCCTTGGAGCCCTTCACCTTGACCAAGAAGTAGGCGAGCACCGGGATCACCGTGAGAGCAACAATCAGCGATGCGAGCAGAGCGTAGGTGACGGT
>JBIIRA010000033.1:0-9250 GCA_044341795.1 Candidatus Limnocylindrus sp. | reverse complement strand
TTCGCAGGAGTGACGTTGCTCGTGCCATCGTCGCCTCCTAGAACCGGAAGTGGCTGAAGGCCTTGTTCGCCTCCGCCATCTTGTGGGTCTCTTCGCGTCGCTTCACTGCGGCGCCGAGATTGTTGGAGGCATCGAGGAATTCAGCGGCGAGCTTGTCGGACATGCTCTTGCCGTTGCGCTTGCGTGCAGCCTGCACCAGCCAACGCACGCCGAGGCTCAAGCGGCGCTCGCCGCGAATCTCAACCGGCACCTGGTACGTGGCGCCACCAACGCGGCGCGGCTTCACTTCAATGAGTGGCGTTGCATTGCGCAGCGCGAGGTCGAGCACTTCAAGTCCTGGGCGATTCGCCTGCGACTCAACTCGTGCAAGCGCTTCGCGAAGGATGCGCTCTGCAAGACCGCGCTTGCCGCTCAACATCACCTTGACCACGAAACGGTCAACGGTTTTGTTCAGCGGAACAACTTCGTACTTAAGCTTGCGTGGGACCGTTGTACGACGTGGCATCGCTTACTTCTTCTTCGCGGTGGCTTGTTCAGCCTTCGCGCCATACTTTGATCGGCTCTGCTTGCGATCCTTCACACCGGCGGCATCAAGTGCGCCGCGAACGATGTGGTACTTCACCGACGGAAGGTCCTTCACGCGGCCGCCACGAACGAGCACAACGCTGTGCTCCTGGAGGTTGTGGCCAATGCCTGGGATGTAGGCGGTGACCTCCATCTGGTTGGTGAGCTTCACGCGGGCGATCTTTCGAAGAGCGGAGTTCGGCTTCTTCGGGGTCATGGTGCGTACGATCAAGCAGACACCACGCTTCATCGGGGCGCCCTCTGCGGACTCCTGACGCTGCTTAATGCCGTTCCAGTTCTTGCGGAACGCCGAGGCTTTGATCTTCGAGACCTTCGCCTTGCGACCCTTTCGAACGAGCTGACTAATCGTAGGCACGTTGTACGCGCGCTCCTTCTCTATTCGATTCCACTACTGGCGTGATGTCAGGGCGGATGAGCCCTTTGTGCACGGTCGCGGAGCGTAGCAGTCAAGCACGAAAGGTGTCAAAGCACCCCCCTTGCGGGACGGCTGAGCTTCGCCTTTAGGCTCCCCCCTCGTCGCCCTTCGGGGCCTCGGCGGCGTCCGCCAGGAAGGGGTTTGCTTCGGCTTCGGCTTCGCCCTCGGCTGCCGGCTTCTCCTCGGTGAGGAGAGCCACCAACTGGGAGACGTCGTCCTGGCTCGCTCCACCCTCTTCGGACTCGAGGAAGACGTTGAAGTCGTCCTTGCCGAAGTCGGTTGGTAGGTCGCCACCGGCCAGGGCGGCCGCAGCGCGAAGCTTCTCAGCCTCCTTGCGAGCGGCAACCTTGTCTGGGGCACCCGTACCAGCTGGGATGAGCTTGCCGATAATGACGTTCTCCTTGAGGCCCACGAGGTAGTCGCGGGCACCGGTGATCGCCGCCTCGGTGAGCACGCGGGTCGTCTCCTGGAAGGAGGCTGCCGCAAGGAAGCTCTCCGTGTTCAGGGAGGCCTTTGTTACACCCAGGAGCTGCGGGGCCGCGGTTGCTGGCTCCCCGCCCTCGGCGAGGACTCGGGCGTTTTCACGCTCGAAGGCGAGACGGTCGGCAAGCTCCGTTGGGAGCATGTGGGTATCGCCTGGGTTGTCGACCCGCACCTTACGCAGGAGCTGGCGGACGATGATCTCGATGTGCTTATCGGAGATTGTTACACCCTGGCTTCGGTACACCTTCTGGACCTCCTTGACGAGGTAGTTCTGTACCTCGGCTCGGCCACGGACCTCGAGGAGCTCCTGTGGGTCGAGTGGGCCATCGGTGAGCGGGTCGCCCGCGCGAACGCGGTCGCCGCTCTTCACCAAGAGCTTGGCGTTGTGCGGAATTGGGTACTTCGACGCTGGGACGACATCCTCGGCGCGAATCACCAGCCCGTCCTTTGACTTCACGAGGAGGCCCTTCACCGGAGCGGTGAGGTCACCTGTCGTTGCCGAGGTACCGATGAGCTGGCCAGCCTCGACGAGGTCACCCTCGCGCGCGGTCAGTGCGGCATCGATCGGCAGATCGAGTTCGATCTCGTACTTCTCGCTGTGGGTGACTTCGACGACGGTGCCCGCATCGCTGCGGATCACTTCGACGACGCCGTCGATGCGGCTGATCTCGGCCTTACCCTTCGGCTTGCGGGCCTCGAAGAGCTCTTCGACGCGTGGCAGGCCGGCGGTGATGTCGAGCCCGGCGACGCCGCCAGTGTGGAACGTTCGCATGGTGAGCTGCGTGCCCGGCTCGCCGATCGACTGTGCCGCCATGATGCCGACCGACTCGCCCATCTCAATGAGCTTGCCCGTGGCAAGGTTGCGGCCGTAGCAGGCCTGGCAGACGCCCGCAGGGGCGACGCAGGAGAGTGGCGAACGCACGGCAACAGCAGCAACCGCCGTGGCGGCTGCAATCTGCTTCTCGTACTCTTCGTTGATCTCTTCGCCACGCGCGATGGTGTGGCTTGCGTCGAGCTTGATCTCTTCAGCGGCGATACGACCGAGGAGTCGGCGAGCGAATGCACCACGCAGCTCCTTCATGTCGGGATGATCAGCGGCGATCGGCCACTCGGTGCCAATCACGTCTGCCGTGTCGGCAAGCGTGATGTGCGTTGCCTCTGCAGTGCCGCAGTCCTCGATGCGCACGATGACATCCTGCGCAACGTCAACGAGACGGCGCGTGAGGTACCCGGAGTCTGCGGTTCGGAGCGCCGTGTCGGCGAGACCCTTACGCGCACCGTGTGTGGAGATGAAGTACTCGAGCACCGTCATCCCCTCGCGGAAGTTCGACTTGACCGGAACGTCGATGATGCGACCCGATGGGTCGGCCATGAGGCCGCGCATGGCGCCGAGCTGACCGATGTTGCCCTTGTTTCCGCGCGCACCGGAGTTCGTCATCATGAGGAGCGGGTGGAACTGCGGATCGCGACCACCCTTCTTCGTGTTCAGCTCCTCCATCATGGCGGTGCTGATGTCGCCGGTTGCCGTCTGCCAGACGCGGATCACGTTCTTGTAGCGCTCCTCGTCGGTGATGAGACCCTGAAGGTACTGGCCATCAACCGTGGCAACATCCTTATCGGCCTTGGCGATGATCGCCTTCTTCCCCTGTGCCATGGCGATGTCGAAGACGGAGATCGTCATACCGCCGCGGGTTGCCGCCTCAAATCCGACGCGCTTGATGCCGTCGGCGAGGAGTGCGGTCTCGACCTTGCCGAGCAGCTGGAACGAACGGCTGATCAGCTCGCGCAGATCGGCACGCGCCAGCGAGCGGTTCACGAAACGAAGTCGATCTGGAAGGATCTCGTTGAACTTCACGCGACCGATGGTGGTCTCGATGCGCTGCTCAACGAGCTGCTCGCTCTTCTCGTCCCACACCTTGGCGACCACGTCGATTGGTGCGTGGATGGCGAGCTGCCCGAGGTCATACGCGAGGAGCGCTTCGGTCTCGTCGGAGAAGCGGCGTCGCTTGGCACCGTCTGCCAGCGTTGTCTCCTGCGTGAGATAGAAGCAGCCAAGCACCATGTCCTGGGTCGGCGAAACGATTGGGGTGCCGTCTGCTGGCGACAAGAGGTTGTTCGACGAGAGCATCAGCTCGCGTGCCTCCTGCTGCGCCGCTTCGGAGAGCGGCACGTGTACCGCCATCTGGTCGCCGTCGAAGTCGGCGTTGAACGCCGTACAAACGAGCGGGTGGATGCGGATAGCAGAGCCCTCGACGAGCACCGGCATGAATGCCTGGATGCCGAGTCGGTGCAGCGTTGGGGCGCGGTTAAGGAGCACTGGGTGATCCTTGATCACGTCGGCGAGCACCTCCCACACCACGTCGGTGGCGCGCTCGGTGAGGCGCTTGGCGCTCTTAATGTTGTGCGCGTGGCCCAACTCAACAAGTTGCCGCATGACGAATGGCTTGAAGAGTTCGAGCGCCATCTTCTTTGGGATGCCGCACTCGTGCAGCTTCAGCTCTGGGCCAACCACGATGACGGAGCGGCCTGAATAGTCGACGCGCTTGCCGAGGAGGTTCTGGCGGAATCGCCCCTGCTTCCCCTTGAGCATGTCGCTGAGCGACTTGAGTCGGTGATTGCCAGTGCCGGAGATGGCGCGTCCACGTCGGCCGTTGTCGATGAGGGCGTCGACCGCCTCCTGGAGCATGCGCTTCTCGTTGCGCACAATGATCTCAGGGGCGCCGAGCTCAATGAGTCGCTTGAGGCGGTTGTTGCGGTTGATGACGCGGCGATAGAGGTCGTTCAGGTCGGAGGTGGCGAAACGGCCACCGTCGAGTTGCACCATTGGGCGCAGGTCTGGTGGGATCACCGGAAGGACCGACATGATCATCCACTCTGGTCGCGCCCCGGAGCGGCGGAAGGCCTCGAGGAGCCGGAGTCGCTTGATCGCCTTCTTGCGACGCATCCCGGCGGTGTTGCGCACCTCAACGGCCAGCTTCTTCGCTTCGGTATCAAGGTCCATGCGCTCAATGAGTTCGCGGACCGCCTCAGCACCCATGCCGGCGCGGAAGATGCGTGCGCCGCGTGGGCGCTCGCTGCCAAACTTGGCGTCGAGGGTACGGAAGCTGTCGAGCTCGTCCTCACGGCCAATCTCTGGGAGCAGCTGGAATGCCTTCAGGCTGAGGAGCGCCTTCTTCTCCTTGGCGATCTCTTCCTTGCGGCTCTGTGCTGACGTCTTGGCATTGGCGCGCAGTGCGCCGACTTCACCCTCGGCGAGCGCCTTCAGGTCGGCCTTCTTCTGCTCCCCCTCCTTGGCGATC
Organism: Candidatus Limnocylindrus sp.; assembly: GCA_044341795.1. Taxonomy (GTDB): domain Bacteria; phylum Chloroflexota; class Limnocylindria; order Limnocylindrales; family Limnocylindraceae; genus Limnocylindrus. The sequence continues at coordinate 4,468 of JBIIRA010000033.1, read as the reverse complement.
GACTCCTTGAGCGCGGTGAAGTTCTGCTCGTCGTCAATGGAGGCCTGGGTGAGCACGGCACGCAGCCGCGCCTTCCCCTCTTTGCCGCCAAGTGCGCCGTCGGCAACGATGATCTCTGCAGTGGTCTCAAAGACAATGGCGCCGTCAGCCTTCTCTTCGCCGAGGTCGTTGATGGCGCGCTCAGTTACCTGCGCGGCCTCACCCATCGCCTGGGCGCGCTCGGCGCGGTCCGATTCCACCTGCTCAAGTCGTGCGCGAACTTCGCGCTCCAACTCGGTGAGCTGGCGCTTCAGTCGTGCATTGATCTCGCTCTCCTCTTCGGCCGTTGCGCCACCGCCACGTCCGGCGAGTTCGTCATCGAGACCCTTGAGGGCCTCCTTGCGCGCCTCTTCGTCAACGCTGGTGACGATGTACTGCGCGAAGTAGAGAACCTTCTCCAGGTTGCGTGGGGAGATCTCTAGGAGGGTGGCCAAGCGGCTCGGGGTCCCCTTGAAGTACCAGATGTGCGAAACCGGGCTCGCCAACTGAATGTGGCCCATGCGCTCGCGACGAACCTTGCTGCGCGTAACTTCAACGCCGCACTTGTCGCAGATGATGCCCTTATAGCGAATGCGCTTGTACTTACCGCAGTAGCACTCCCAGTCGCGCGTTGGCCCGAAGATGCGCTCGTCGAAGAGGCCGTCCTTCTCTGGCTTCAGCGTGCGGTAGTTGATCGTCTCGGGCTTCGTTACCTCGCCCTTTGACCAACCGCGGATCTGCTCAGGGCTCGCCAGCGCTACGCGAATCGAATCGAAATTGTTTACTTCAAGCATGATCTCTCCTCGCCCCTACGCCGCGCTCAATTGTCTTCGAAGCCAGAGAGATTGATTCCGAGGTTCGGCGTGGCATAACCAGCCGGATCCTCGAGCAACTCAATGCTCTCGTCGTCTTGATTCAAGATGTCAACACTGATGCCGAGGCTCTGGAGCTCCTTCACAAGCACCTTGAACGACTCAGGCACACCTGGCGTCTGAATGCGCTCGCCCTTGACGATCGCCTCGTACGCCTGCACGCGACCGACAACGTCGTCGGACTTCACCGTGAGGATCTCCTGCAGGATGTTTGCGGCGCCGTAGGCCTGGAGTGCCCAGACCTCCATCTCGCCGAATCGCTGACCGCCGAACTGGGCCTTACCACCGAGTGGCTGCTGCGTGATCAAGCTGTATGGGCCGGTTGAGCGCGCGTGGATCTTGTCTTCGACAAGGTGGTGCAACTTGAGCATGTAGGTGACGCCGACGGTAATCGGGCGATCAAACTCCTTGCCGCTCTTACCATCGCGCAGCGTGATCTTGCCGTCGGCTGGCAGGCCTGCCGCCTCGAGCTCGGCGATGATGTTCTCTTCGGTGGCACCGTCGAAAACTGGTGTCGCCCCCTTCAGGTTCTGCTTCGCGAGCGCCCAGCCAAGGTGCGTTTCGAGGAGCTGACCAATGTTCATGCGGCTCGGCACGCCGAGTGGGTTGAGGATGATGTCGACGGGCGTGCCGTCTGGCAGGTACGGCATGTCTTCCACCGGCAGGATGCGCGAAACGACGCCCTTGTTGCCGTGCCGACCGGCCATCTTGTCGCCGACCGAGATCTTGCGCTTCTGCGCAATCGAGACGCGCACCAGCTGGTTCACGCCTGGGGCGAGGTCAACCTCTTCACGGTGGAATTCACGAACTTCAACCACTGTGCCGCGCTCACCGTGTGGCAGTCGCAGCGAGGAGTCTTTCACTTCGCGCGCCTTCTCACCGAAGATCGCGCGGAGGAGTCGCTCTTCAGCGGTGACCTCGGTCTCACCCTTCGGTGTGATCTTGCCAACGAGGATGTCGCCAGGGCGCACATCGGCACCCACGTTAATGATGCCGCGCTCGTCAAGGCTCGCGAGGAGCTCCTCAGGAACGTTGGCGATGTCGCGCGTGATCTCTTCTGGTCCGAGCTTGGTGTCGCGTGCCTCAATCTCGTGCTTCTCAATGTGAATGGAGGTGAAGACGTCTTCGCGCACAAGTCGCTCGCTGATGATGATGGCGTCTTCGTAGTTCGCGCCCTCCCACGACATGTAGGCGACAACGATGTTCTGGCCGAGGGCGAGCTCGCCCCCTTCGGTCGACATGGAGTCAGCAATCACCTGGCCCGGCGTCACGCGGTCGCCAACCTCAACGGCTGGGCGGTGGTTTAGGCAGGTCCCCTGGTTCGATCGTACGAACTTGAGCAGTGGGTAGTGATCGATGTCTTTCTTGTTTGCAGCACCGTCTGGTTCAACCACGATCAAGTCGGCGGCGACGGATGTGACAACACCCGGGCGACGCGCGATGACCACCTGGCCGGAGTCGCGCGCAGCGCGACCCTCAACACCGGTGCCAACGACTGGTGAGTGTGGCTGCAAGAGCGGAACTGCCTGACGCATCATGTTCGAACCCATCAGGGCGCGGTTTGCGTCGTCATGCTCAAGGAACGGAATCAGCGCGGTGGCAACCGAGACCACCTGCTTTGGCGATACGTCCATGAAGTCGACGCGGGTCGGCTCGACGAGCTCGAAGCCATCGCCCTTACGGCAGTAGATACGCTCGCCCACAAGGTGCGAGTTGGCATCAAGTTCGGCGTTCGCCTGCGCGATTGCGTAGCGCTCCTCTTCGTCGGCGGCGAGGTAGATGACGTCGGTCGTGACGCGACCCTCCTTGACGCGGCGGTATGGCGACTCAATGAAGCCGAGATCGTTGACACGGCCGAAGGTCGCGAGCGAGCCGATCAGGCCGATGTTTGGACCTTCAGGCGTCTCAATTGGGCAGATGCGGCCGTAGTGGCTGTGGTGGACGTCGCGAACGTCGAAACCGGCACGCTCTCGCGAGAGTCCGCCTGGCCCGAGGGCTGAGAGGCGGCGCTTGCTGGTGAGCTCGGCGAGTGGGTTCGTCTGATCCATGAACTGGCTCAACTGCGACCCGCCGAAGAACTCCTTCATTGCAGCCACAACTGGGCGCACGTTGACAAGCGCGCTTGGCGTTGCCTTGTCGTCTTCCTGAATGGTCATGCGCTCCTTGATGACGCGCTCCATGCGCAGAAGGCCGACGCGGAAGGCGTTCATGATCAACTCGCCATTTGCGCGCACGCGGCGGTTGCCAAGGTGGTCGGTAACGTCACGATGTGCGCCACCGTCGTTCGCGAGAATCAGGTGGCCAACAATTGCTGCGAGGTCCTCGCGCGTCAGCGTGCGCACCTCTGGGCCTGGCAGTTCAATGCCCATGCGCTCGGCCGTCTCGCTAAGGCGCTGGGTGAACTTGTAGCGACCGACGCGACCCAAGTCATAACGGCGACCATTGAAGAAGAGATTCTCAACGAGCGTTCGTGCGTTGTCGCGGGTTGGTGGATCACCAGGTCGTAGTCGCTTGTACACCTCAACGAGCGCCTCGCTGCGCGTTGCGGTTCCATCCTTCTCGAGCGTGTTCGCAAGATACGGATGCTCAGGATTGCTTGGGAGTCGCGAGAAGAGTCCGGCGATCTCATCGTTGGTCTCATAGCCAACGGCGCGAAGCAACGACGTCGCTGCAATCTTGCGCTTGCGATCAACCTTGACGTAGAGCTGGTCTTTGCCGCTCGTCTCGAACTCAAGCCATGCGCCGCGATTTGGAATGACTTTTGCTGACCAGAGGCCGCGACCCGAAACAGGGTCAACGGTATCGGTGTAGAAGACACCAGGCGATCGCACGAGCTGCGAAACAACAACGCGCTCCGCGCCGTTAATGATGAACGTTCCCTGCGTGGTCATCCATGGGAAGTCGCCCATGTAAATCTGCTGGCGACGGATCTCGCCGGTCTCAAGAACCTTCAGCTCTGCGTTCACCATCAGTGGGCGTGCATAGGTGAGGTCCTTTGCGCGGGCGTCATCTTCGGTGACCTTCTCGTCCTTGAACTCATAGTCGAGGAAGTTCAGCTCCAGGCGCTTGCCGGTGAAGTCGCGAATTGGGCTGATCTCTTCAAGGAGTTCGGCGAGGAATGTCTTTGTGCCCTTTGGCAGCGGTGTCGCGCCAGGGATCCACTCAGGGCCGACAAATGCGGCGAAGGAGTTGGTCTGTAGGTCAATCAGGTTTGGAATTTCGAGGATCTCAGGGATGCGCGAATAGAACTTGCGGCCTCCGGTGGCGCTGGCGCTAGCGGCGGTGCGAGTCGGCATGCGGCGGCTCCTTCGTCGATCCTGGACGCTCGGCGATATGGACGCTGTTAAATGGACGCCCGAGGGCGAAAGGGGATACTAGACCCCAGAGCCAAACCTGGCAAGCGGGGCACCCCTGACCCCTCCCCGGAGGGGGTGGCGCTCCCCCCGCCCCACGCTGGGACGGGGGGTATGCGCCGGATTGTTACTTGATCTCGACCTTGGCGCCTGCCTCGGCGAGGGCGGCGACGATCTTCTCGGCGTCGGCCTTGGAGATCCCCTCCTTGATTGGCTTTGGAGCGG
>JBIIRA010000032.1:0-9317 GCA_044341795.1 Candidatus Limnocylindrus sp. | reverse complement strand
AGGCCGCTCACCACCACCCAGTTAATGAACGAGAGGGAGCGTGCAACGGTCTCAACAGGCATCGTTGCAGCCTATCACCCACTCCGCACCCCTATCCTCCACGGATGAGCAGTCACAGATCTGAGGCATTGCGATGATTCGCGGGGAGGAGCCAGCCCTCGGCACCCCTGAGCCGCCGCGCTTTGGGAGCGATGCCCCTTGGATGGGCGAGGTCGTCATTCAGGCAAAACACCTCCTCGTCTGGCTCGCGCAACTCTCTCAGCACTACGGCACACCGATTCGTCGCCTCGATGAGATCCCTGAAGAGGAGTTGCACCTCCTTGCGCAGCGCGGCGTCAGCGCACTCTGGCCGATCGGCATCTGGCGCCGCAGTGCCGCGTCGCGCGCGATGAACATGAACGCTGGTGACGCTGATGCTGAGGGCTCCGCGTACGCCGTTGCCGAATACGTTGTCGATGAGCAGCTCGGCGGCGATGCAGCACTCGCCGCACTGCGCACGAGGGCTGGCGCCGTAGGTATTCGCATCGTCACCGACATGGTGCCGAACCATGTCGCCATCGATGGCCGCTGGGTCAACGAACGGCCCGAGCTCCTCCTCTCCTCTGCGCACCCGCCGTTCAAGAACTATCGCTATAGCGGCGAGAACCTCTCAGCGGAGCTAGGCACTGCGATCCGCATCGAAGATGGCTATGAGCGGGGTGATGATGCCGCTGTTGCTTTTGAGCGCCGCGCGGAAGGCTCGTTGCAGTACATCTATCACGGGAATGACGGCACAAACATGCCGTGGAAGGACACCGCCCAGATCGACTACCTGAACGCAGAGGCGCGCGAGGCGGTCATCCAAGAGATTCTCTCCGTGGCGCGCCGCTCCGACATCATTCGCTTCGATGCGGCGATGACCCTCGCTGCGCAGCACATTCGACGCCTCTGGTATCCGGCACGCGGCACCGAGGCCGCGATCCCCTCGCGCTCCGAGTTCGCCCTGACCGACCGCGAGTTCGCGAAGCGCCTGCTGCGCGAGTTCTGGCGTGAAGTAGTGGAGCGCGTCGAGCGCGAGCTCCCTGGCACGATGCTGCTCGCCGAGGCCTTCTGGCTCCTTGAGGGGTATTTCGTCCGTGGGCTCGGCATGCACCGTGTTTACAACTCCGCCTTCATGACAATGCTGCGAGACGGGAAGAACGCGGAGTACCGCACGATTCTGCGCGACACCACGGCATACGACCCGGAGTTGCTGCGTCGCTATGTCAACTTCCTCACCACGCCCGATGAGGAGCCGGCCGCCGTGGGATTTGGGATTGGCGACCGTGCACTCCTGGCGGCAACATTGGCGGCGACACTCCCTGGCGTGCCGATGCTCGGTCACGGACAGTGGGAGGGGCAGCGCGAGCGCTACGGCATGGAGTACCGCGCGCCACGGACCAGTGACCCAATCAGCGCCGACCATGTGGAACGGTATGACCGCGAGATCGCCCCGCTCCTTCGGGCGCGTCGCCTCTTCGCTGGGGTCGCTGACTTCCGTTGGTTCGACGCAAAGGGCGGCAACAAGTCCGCACGCGAAAGCGCCTACGCCTTCAGTAATGCGGCGGGGAGTGCCCGTTCGCTGGTGATCGCTCTCAACAGCGATACGGCGGGAGAGATCACCATCCAGCACGCCTCGCCAGCGGTCGCCCCGTCAAGCTCGCTTGCTGGCACACCGGCACATCCACTCCCTGCCAGCACGATTGCCGATCGGCTTGGTGTTGCCCCGAACGCTGGAGACGTCGTCGAACTCCGCGACGCAATCACCAACCGCAGCCTCTTGGTCAGCACCGCATCGCTGGTGCGCAGCGGACTGACCGTGCGGCTCCCTGCATTCGGTCGCGTCGTCTTCTGGGGGGTTGCGCAGCACCACTCAACAGCGAGCGAGCCGTGGGGCGATCTTGCCGCGCAGGCGAACGGCGAGTTGCTGCACGATCCTGTTGCCGCGCTGGCTGTGCTCACGAGCGGCGGCACCCCTACTGAAGCGCTATCGGCGAGAATAGAAAAGCCAACTGGCACAAGTGCGACGGGGAGGAAGCGCGTGACCGAACGCAAGCCCACATCGGGGGAGTCGACCGCTGATCCGCGACTCCTGACGACGGAGACGCCTGCGCCGCCAGAGGCGGTGCGAGCGATTGCCGCACTTCTCGGCCGCGCCGCTGCCCCACTCCGCCCGGAGCGCCGCGCAACACCTCCAGCCCCGGTGGCAACGACAGCGCCCGAAGTTCAGGCGCCGATTGAGACCCTGCGGGACCACGAGATTCTTGTCGAGGGTGAGCACAGCGACCTACTGCGACTCGCAGCGCATGAGATTGATCGCGTGAAGCGGCGCGCCAAGCGTGCGCGACAGGCGGTCCGCGAGGCGCTCGCCCGCATCTCTACGCCAGGGGGCGACGAACTCGGCGACTAGCTCCGCTACTGCGGGTCGGCGAGAACGAGCAGCTTGATCTCCGTCATCTCATCCATAGTCCAGCGCACGCCCTCGCGGCCGAGACCTGAATCCTTCACGCCGCCGTACGGCATGTTGTCGATACGGTAGGTCGGCACATCGTTCACGATCACGCCGCCCACCTCAAGCTCATCAAATGCCGCGCGCACATGCGCCAGATTGTTGGAGAAGAGTCCACACTGCAGGCCGAAGCGACTCTCATTCACGGCGGCAATCACTGCTGAGAAGTCGCTGAAGCGTTCGATGATCACCACGGGGGCAAAGGCCTCCTCACTGCAGATGCGCGCGTCGCGCGGCACGTTCGTCAAGATGGTTGGAGCGAAGAGACGTGGTGCCTTGGGATCTACAGCGGCACCACCAGAGATCACCTTCGCGCCAGCGGCGACCGCCTCGCTCACCCACTCCGCGGTGCGCGCCGCGGCACCATCATCAATGAGTGGTCCAAGGTCAGTCTTCTCGCTCGCTGGGTCGCCGAGCACGAGCTTCGCGGCACCAGCGGCGAACTGCTGCCCAAAGGCGTCCGCGACTGACTCATGCACAAAGATGCGCTGCACACTGATGCAGACCTGACCGGCGTAGGCGAATGAGCCCACCAGCGAGCGCTTCACCGCCCACGGAAGATCGGCGGTGGCGTCAACGATGCAGGCGGCATTGCCACCCAGCTCCAAGATGACGCGCTTCTTTCCCGCGCGCCCCTTCAGTGACCAGCCAACGGTGGGTGACCCAGTGAACGAAAGAAGCTTGAAGCGCTCGTCTTCGATGAGGCGATCGGCATCGGGACGCGAGGTTGGGATCACGCTCAACCCACCAGCTGGGAGGCCGGCCTCAACGAGAATCTCAGCGACCTTCAGCATGATCAACGGATCAGCGCTCGGCGGCTTCAACACCATACTGCAGCCAACCGCGATCGCGGGTGCAACTTTGTGGGCGGCAAGGTTCAGCGGGAAGTTGAATGGGCTGATGCCAAGCACTGGGCCAACTGGGAAGCGCTGTGTAATGCCGAGGCGACCCTTGCTTGCAGGTGCCAGGTCAAGCGGAATCGTTTCACCAATCATTCGCTCCGCCTCTTCGGCGGCGAGTCGGAAGGTCAGCGCGCCACGGTCGATCTCGGCGCGTGCATCACGGATCGGCTTCCCCGCTTCGGCGGAGAGGAGTGCCGCCAACTCTTCACGGCGCTCGGTGATCTTTGCGGCAGTGGTGCGCAAGATTGCGCCGCGCTCCCAGGCGCCAAGCGTTCGCATCGCGGTAAACCCGGTGACGCTTCCGGCGGCGGCGCGCTCGACCTGCTCTGGTGTTGCCAGGTAGGTCGTGCCAACAAGGCGACCGTCAAAAGGGGACCGAATCTCGACAAGGTTCGGCGAGCTCTCCCATACGCCTGCGACGAGGATCTTCTGCGGCTCCATATGGGGCGAGTCTAGCGGCGTGCGCCGCGGCGTGATTAGAGCGCCTCGCCTCGTGGGTAACTGCCGAGGATGCGCCGCTCGAGCGTCACGTCGGCGAGCCCCTGCATCACGCCGAGAATCTCGGGTGAGTTAGCCGCGCCGTCGAGGTCAAGCCAGAAGATGTACTCCCACTCCCCCACGCGATTCGGCCGCGACTCTAACTTGCTGATGTTGACGCCCGCCTTCGCAATCACCGCCAGCGCAGCGAGGAGCGTCCCTGGCTCGTTGCGTAGACCGACCAGCAGGGTTGTGCGCGCTGGGCTCGTGGTGGCTCGCGCCGCTGACCCGCCCGCTCGCTGCACGATCCAGAAGCGCGTGCGGTTCCCTTGCACCCCTTCGATTGGGCCGGTGAGCAGAGTGAGTCCGTGAATCGCTGCGGCACGTGGGGAGAGGACGGCCGCAGCATCGCGCTCACCGCGCTCGCGAATCATCGCTCCTGCCCCCGCGGTGTTGTAGGTGGTCAGGAGTGCCCATGGGCGGCTGCGCAGATACTCCTCTGCCTGCGCAAGTGCCTGCGCGTGACTGTAGACACGCTCTACCTGCTCGAGTGTGACTCCAGGGAGGGCAGCGAGTACGAGTGAAACAGGCACCACCACTTCGCCAACGATCTCGAGTGCGCCGTCGCGCAGAAGATCAAGCGTCTCGCGCACGGTGCCGTTGATCAGATTCTCAATCGGTAGAACACCGTAGATGGCTCGCCCATCAAGGACGGCGACACGAACATCACCAAACGAGGTGACGCTCAGTGATGGCGCTGCGGCACCGAAGTAGGAGAGGAGTGCATCCTCGGCAAAGGCGCCCGGTTCGCCGGCGTAGGCAATCGCCTCGCTCATGCCGAGTGGCCGTTTGTCGCGTCTCGCTCGGTGCGGCGAGTAATCTCGCCGCCCTGCAAGCGCAGCGCGTACTCAAGTGAGTCGGCAAGCGCCGCCGCAGAGGCCGAGATGATGTTCTCACCGACGCCCATCGTCGACCAGGTCTCGCCATCGGCCACGGAGTCAATGACGACGCGCGTCTTCGCCCCAGTCGCCGAAGCGCCGTCAAGGATGCGCACCTTGTAGTCAATGAGATGCACTGCATCGAGCTGCGGATAGAAGGCACCGAGCGCTTTGCGGAGCGCGCGGTCGAGTGCGTTCACCGGACCGTTGCCGTCGGCTGCGGTGTGGAGGCGCTCCCCCGCCACCTCGACGCGCACGGTTGCCTCGGCACGCCCTGGCGCACCTTCGCGCTGCTCCACGATCACGGTGAAGTCGACGATCGTGAACGGTGCGACATAGCTTGGACGGTGGCGCTCCACGAGCAGTTGGAACGACGCCTCGGCACCCTCGTAGCTTGCGCCGCCCGCCTCCATCTCCTTAACAAGCGTTGAGAGGGTCTTCGAGTCGAGCCCTGAGTTCGCGAGCTCCACGCCAAGTTCAGCAGCGCGGCTTCCCGTGTTCGCTTTGCCGCCAAGTTCCGAGACGACGAGGCGCCCGCGGTTGCCGACCAGCGCTGGATCAATGTGTTGATACGCACGCGGCGTCTTCACCTGGGCGGCGCCATGCACGCCCCCCTTATGGGCGAACGCCGATCGGCCGACGTACGGCTGATGGTCGTCGGGGGCAAGGTTCGCAATCTCAGCCACCTCGTGGGAGAGGTGCGAGAGGTCGGCGAGGCGATCGGCGCCAGCGACCTTGTGCTGCGTCTTTAGGGCGAGGTTGGCAAGAAGCGAAACCATGTTCGCATTCCCCGCACGCTCGCCGTAGCCGTTGATCGTCGCCTGCACGTGCCGCACGCCAGCATCCACCGCCGCGAGGGCATTCGCTACTGCGAGCTCGGCATCGTTGTGGGTATGGATCCCCCAGACGATCTCTTTCGCTGCCGCGTCGGCGGCGAGGGTTGCGCGCGCATCCTTCACGATCTCAGCCATGCGGCCGGTGAGCGTGCCGCCATTGGTGTCGCAGAGAACGAGGGTTGATGCTCCAGCGTCACGTGCGGCGCGCAGCGTGTCGAGCGCGTAGTCGCGATCCGCCTCAAAGCCATCAAAGAAGTGCTCCGCGTCATAGACCATCTCACGACCGCGCTCGGCAATGTAGGCGACGCTCTCCGAGATCATCGCGAGGTTCTCGGCGCGCGACGCCTCTAGCACCGCCTCTACATGCAGGGTCCAGCTCTTGCCGAAGATCGTGACGATCGGCGTCTCGGCATCAAGGAGCGCGTTCAGATTGGCATCGTCGCCAGGCTTGTTTGACTTGTGACGCGTGCTGCCGAATGCGGCGAGACGGGCGCGCTCCCAGCGAATCTTCTTCGCCGCCGCGAAGAATTCAATGTCTTTCGGATTCGAGCCGGGCCACCCGCCCTCGATCGCCAACATGCCGAACTCGTCGAGCGCACGAGCAATGCGCAGCTTGTCTTGCAGCGAAAGGATCAGCCCCTCGCTCTGGGCGCCATCGCGCAGCGTGGTGTCGTAGAGAAGAACGGGCTCGCGATCGGCGGCGCTGGTGGTCACTTGAGGCTCAGGAGCTGCTCCACGATGGCGTCGGTCGCCTCGCGGGTGCCTGCAAGGGTGAATCCGGCGGCGCGGGCACCAGCGGCGTCGAGCCCTGGGGCGAGGTCGGCGGTGCGCACGCCCATGCGAATGGTGTTGGCGACGGCCTGCTCAACAGCGGCGGCGGCATCGGCGCGGCCGAGCGACTCGCGGAGCAGCATCGCCCCCGAGAGGATGGTGCCGATCGGGTTCGCGAGATTCTTCCCTGCAATATCGGGGGCGGATCCGTGGATCGGTTCGTAGAGGCCGAAGGTGCCGTGCGCCGTGCGACGCGCACCGAGGGAGGCGGAGGGGAGCATGCCGAGTGATCCGGCCAGCACGGCAGCCTCGTCCGAGAGGATGTCGCCAAAGAGATTCTCGGTGACGACCACATCGAAGGTGGCCGGCCAGGTTGCGAGGAGCATTGCGGTGGAATCGACGAGGCGATGCTCCAACTTCACATCGGGGTAGTCGGCGCCCACCTCGGTCACAACCTTGCGCCAGAGGCGGCTGGTGGAGAGTACGTTCGCCTTATCAACGGAGGTTACCGACTTGCGTCGCGTGCGCGCCAACTCAAAGGCGATCACGGCAACACGATGGATCTCATCTTCGTGATACGGCAGCGTGTCAACAGCGCGGCGACCCGTTGGCGTCACCTCTTCACCCGACGGCTTGCCGAAATAGAGACCGCCGGTGAGTTCGCGCACCATCAGCATGTCAACGCCCTTGAGGCGCTCGGCCTTCAGCGGTGAAGCGTCGGCGAGCTCTGGGTAGATCGTGACGGGGCGCAGGTTGGCGAAGAGTTCGTAGCGGGTGCGGAACGCGAAGAGTGCCTGTTCGGGTCGAACGGTGCCGTTCGGGTTATCCCACTTTGGTCCGCCAACCGCGCCGAGGAGCAGCGCGTCGGCCGAATCGGCGATCTTCAGATCCTCTTCGCGAACGGCAACGCCGTACGCGTCGATGGCGCAGCCACCAGCCAAGATCTCGCGCCAGGCGAGCTTGAAACCAAACTTCGAGCCCGCAGCGTCGAGCACGCGGCGCGCCGCTGCAACGACATCGGGTCCAACACCATCACCTGGGATGGTGACGATCAAATGATCAGCGGCACCGCCACGCAGTGCCGAGGAGAGCGGTGCTGCGAGCGTCTCGCTCACTGCATCGCCTCGCGCGATCCCTTCGTTGGCGCGCTCGCCGATCCCGACTCAAGTGCGGCGAGCTTGTTCGCAGCAGAGACGTAGGCGACAAGTGAGGCGTCAATGATGTTCGTGGAGAGGCCCTGCCCCGTCACGATCGGCGCGTTCGGGAGCGGCTTCCCTTCGGCGTCGAGGTCGGTAGAGCGGCGACACTTTGCCGTTACCTGCCCCTGGGCATCTTCGCCCTCGCTGACGGCACGAATCTCATACTCGGCGAGGATCGGATTCCAGCCGAGGGTTGGGGCGACCGCCTTGTCGATGGCCTCATAGAGGGCGTCGACGGGGCCATTCCCAGTGGACTCAGCCGAAGCCTCGACCCCGTTCACGCGAATCTCCACGCGGCCCGACGAACCGCCGCCGCGTGAGCTGGCAACGCTCCAGTCGAGGAGCTCAATCGTTGCGGCGCTCCCGGTGGCGGCTCGCTTATCGACGAGGGCCAACAGGTCGGCGTCGGTGAGCTCCTTCTTCACGTCGGCGAGGGCGATCGCCTCACGGTAGAGGGCGTCGAGCGCCTCCCCACTGAGGTCGTGGCCAAGCTCGGCAAACTTCGCCTGTAGGCCACGGCGGCCCGAAAGCTTGCCGATCGTCAGGCTGGAACCAACGAGACCAACCGACTGCGGCGTCATGATTTCGTAGGTGAGCGGATTCTTCAGCACGCCGTCCTGATGGATCCCTGACTCATGCGCGAACGCGTTCGCGCCGACGATCGCCTTGTTCGGCTGCACGGCGAATCCGGTCAGATATGAAACGAGTCGGCTCGCCGAGGTCAGCTGCTCTGTCTGCACCTGAATGTCGTGCGACTCGAACTGTCCTGGTCGGGTGCGCAGCGCCATCACGACCTCTTCGAGTGAGGCGTTGCCAGCGCGCTCACCGAGTCCGTTGATGGTCACCTCTACCTGGCGCGCACCAGCCTGCACTGCCGCCAACGTATTGGCGGTTGCGAGGCCAAGGTCGTTGTGACAGTGGACGCTGATCGTCGCATCGCGACCGACGCGATCCACCACCAACTTCGTGAGTGCGGCATACTCCGACGGAATGGCGTAGCCCACCGTGTCGGGGATGTTCACGGTCGAAGCGCCAGCTTCGACCACCGCTTCGTAAACTTGCAGTAGGTAGTCGTGATCGGTGCGGCTCGCATCCTCGGCGGAGAATTCCACCTCGGCATCGCGACCCAACTTTTCGCGGGCGTACTTGACCCACTTCACCGCCTCAGCAAGTGCCGCCTCACGGGTGGTGCGCAGCTTGTGGGTGAGGTGAATGTCAGAGGTTGCAATGAACAAATGCAGGTGCGGTCGATCCGACACCTTGATCGCATCGATGGCACGCTGCGGATCGCCATCCTTGCAGCGGGCAAGGGCGGCGATGCCGACCCCCTTCGTCGCAAGGGCAATCTGCCGTACGGCCTCAAAGTCACCCTCTGATGCGGCGGGGAATCCCGCCTCAATGACGTCCACCTTCAGCTTGGCGAGTTGCCGTGCAACCTCCAACTTCTCGGCAACGGTGAGGCCGGCGCCTGGCGCCTGCTCACCATCGCGCAGGGTGGTGTCAAAGATGCGAACGGCGCCGGTTGCGACGCCTGGGCCTGGTGCCCCGTTCACTGGGCGGCGCCCTTCTCCGCGGCGCCCTGTGCGCCATCCATGTCGACCTCGACTGGATTCAAGAAGGTCATCTGGTGGCGCAGCGCCTTACCGACCTTCTCAATTGGGTGTCCT
>JBIIRA010000084.1:0-2534 GCA_044341795.1 Candidatus Limnocylindrus sp. | reverse complement strand
CGCGCCGTCACGGCATGCCAGAGGGGATCGTCAATGCGATCGCTGCGCACCATCAGGAGGTGGAGTGCACCGCGCGTGAAGCCCCAATCGTGCAGGTGGCGGACGCGATCAGCGCCGCGCGGCCTGGTGCGCGTGGCGATCAGGGTGAGGCGCATCTTCGTCGCCTTGAAGATCTGCAGCAGATTGCGCTCGGATTTGAGGGCGTCGAGAAGGTCTACGCAGTGCAGGCCGGCCGAGAGGTGCGCATCCTCGTACGACCTGATCAGGTCACCGACGAACAGGCGCGCACGATTGCCCACGAGGTCGTCAAGCGCATTGAAGAGCAGCTTGCCTACCCGGGCCAGATCCGCGTGACGGTGATCCGAGAGACACGGGCGGTTGATTACGCCCGATAGCATGCCGACCCTACCGATCCTTGCGATCGGTGGTCCTACAGCAGTAGGGAAGAGCGCCGCCGCGCTTGCGCTGGCCAACGCCCTTGACGCTGCGGGAGTGAGTTCGGTCGTGGTGTCAGCAGATTCTCGCCAGGTGTTTCGCGGCTTTGATATCGGTACCGACAAGATCAGCGCCGAGATTCGTGCGGTTCGTCCGCACGCGTGTATCGATATTGCAGAGGCGAGCGACTCATTCACCCTCTATGACTGGCTTGACGCCGCACGTGCCGCCATTGCCAGCCACGCCCAAGTGAGCGGGGGAGGGGGGATCGCCATCGTGGTGGGCGGTACCGGCCTCTATCAGCGCGGTCTGCTGAAGGGCTTCCTCTCAGGCGGCGCTCGACCAAGCAACTCCCTCATTCGTGAGCAGCTTGAGCTGCAGTTCGCCAATGTGGGCCGCGAACCGCTCGATAAGGAGCTGCGCGAGCGGAACCCAGCAGCAGCAGACGCCGTGGCCACCGCGAGCGCTCGGCGCCTCATTCGGACGCTAGAGATTGTTCGCCTCGGTGGTGATCCGCTCGCCGAAGAGGAGAATCCGTGGGCCGCGCCAACGGCGTATGTGCAGATTGACGACATTGATTTTGAGCGACACCGTGCCGGAATCACCGCACGTGTACGTGCGCAGTTTGACGGAGGGCTCGTTGAAGAGACTGCACAGCTAGCGGCACGCCTTCCAGCGGAGACTCCAGCCCTCTCTGGCATCGGATACCGCGAAGCACAGGCGTATATTGATCAAACAATGGATCGCGAGCGCGCCATCGGCACAGCGGCAACGCGCACCTGGGCCTACGCTCGTAGGCAGCGCACTTGGTACCGCGGCGAGGATCTAGCCGAAACGATCCCAACCGATGGACGCTCAGCAGACGAGATTGCCCAGATCCTTCTTCCGCACGCGCTGCGGATCGCGGTACGCTAGAGGGACAGTGACGAAAAGAACTGCACCGATTGACCTGACGCCTGCGCCAGAGCGCGCTTTCCTCATCGCAGTAGACACTGGTAGCGACCTGGGCTGGCCGGCCGAGGATAGTCTCCAGGAGCTCGCAAGCCTCGCACGCACGGCGGGCGCTGACGTTGTTGGCGCTGAATGGCAGCAGCGCCGACACCCCGACCCCGACACCTACATTGGCGCTGGTAAGGCGCAAGAGTTGCTTGCAGCGAAGGTTGAGACGGGCTTCACGATGCTGATCGCCGATGACGAGCTTTCGCCGACGCAGCAGCGTGGCCTTGAAGAGGTGCTCGGCGTGAAGGTGATTGACCGGAGCCGACTCATCCTCGACATCTTTGCCTTGCACGCTAGAACGCGTGAGGGTCGCCTCCAAGTGGAGCTCGCGCAGCTCGAGTACCAACTGCCCCGGCTCACCAAGTTGTGGACGCACCTTTCGCGTACAGGCGGCGGTATCGGTACACGCGGTCCTGGTGAGTCGCAGCTTGAAACTGACCGCCGACTGATCCGCGATCGCATCTCGGTCATGAAGGCGCGCGTTGACCAGGTGCGTCGCAGCCGCGAAACGGGCGCAAAGAGCCGCACCACACGCGGCGAGCCGACCGTGGCCATCGTTGGCTACACGAATGCGGGTAAGTCGACGCTCCTCAATAGTCTCGTTGGGAGCAGCGTGGTGCTTGCAGAAGATCGCCTCTTCGCCACCCTAGACCCAACCAGTCGTAGAGTTCGGCTACCGGGCGGGCTGACCGCAATCGTGACGGACACCGTGGGCTTTATCCATAAGCTCCCACATCAACTGGTCGACGCATTCCGGGCCACTCTCGAAGAGGTCTCCCGCGCCGACCTTCTCCTTGAGGTAGTCGACGCCTCAGACCATCACGCCCTGGAGCACCGCGCCACGGTGCAGGCCGTTCTCGACGAGCTTGGCGCTGCTGAGAAGCCCCGCATCATCGCCGCCAACAAGATCGATGCGGCACAGATGCACCCACGCGAGATTGACCCTTCAGCGCTGGGCGTTTCGGCGGCTACGGGGCTCGGGCTTGGCCCGCTCCGCAGCGCCCTAGAAGAGGCGCTGCAGCGCCAAGGAACCCCAGTGGACCTGCGACTCCCATACACGGCAGTGGGGGAGGTTGAGGCGATTCGCGCTAGGGGCGGCA
>JBIIRA010000031.1:0-9772 GCA_044341795.1 Candidatus Limnocylindrus sp. | reverse complement strand
TGGGCGGGCGTGTTATTCGGGCTGAAGATCTGGTGATTGACCTGGAGCGCCGCAAGGTCACCCGCGGCGGTGCGCGCATCACCCTCACCCCAACCGAGTTCGAGATCTTGCGCATCCTTGCTGAGAAGCCGGGGCGCGTCTTTGGCCGTCGCGACCTTCTTGAACGTGTGCGCGATTACGACGCAGCGATTGCGGGTGACGAGAAGACGATCAATGTGCATGTCAGCCACTTGCGCGACAAGGTTGAGCCAGATCCGAACAAGCCACGCTTCGTGCTGACCGTCCGGGGTGTGGGGTACAGCTTCTCTGACCGCAGTGATCGTGGTGAACGGAGCGGCGCCTGAGCCCGCTCATTGACTCCCTCTACGGCGTGCCTCCCAGAGGGCTGCGCGCACGTCTCACTATCGCCTTCATTGGCATTGTGGCGATCTCTCTCGCGCTCTCTGGCTACCTTGTTGTTGATCGCGTTTCGCAAGAGTTCGAAACACAGGAGCGCGCGGCGCAGACGGCTCGCACTGCCGCTGTCTCGAGTGCCGTTCGTAGCCTTGCACAAAGCGTTGCGGGGACCAAGAACATCCTTGACAGCAGCGGCGAACTCAACGCGGAGGTGCGTGAACGATTCTTGTTGCAAGACCCAGAGTTGCAGCAGCTTGCGCTCGACATCGCTCGTGCAGATGTTCGCGTTCGATTTGGCACATGGAATCCAGATAAGGAGTTCTTCTCTCCTGCGGCTGAATCGGAGTTCCTCGTCAGTTCCGATGGGGCGGTGCTTGAGGCTGGGGAGGCACGTGACTCAATTCAGCTAGAACCGAGCGTCGTGATCATTGGCGGCGCCCCGTCGTCGATCAGCATCGAGGTCACGCTGATCTCGCCACTAACTACGCGCGCATGGCGACTTGCGGGAATCACTGGAACGATCACCTTTGTTGGCATTCTCGCAATGATTGTGGCCATTGTTGTCTCTGCAATTGCGGCTGCAAGATTTGCAAAGCCTGTTCAACTCCTCTCCGAAACGGCGACGGCGATCAGTGATGGGAACCTCTCTGCTCGTGTGCCGACAGGGATTGAGGTTGCGGCAAACGACGAGATGGTGGCACTGCTTGACCAATTCAATCTCATGGCTGATCGACTACAAGGTTCGATGCAGGCGCTGCGTCGTGAACGGGATCGTGGACAAGAACATCTTGCGGATGTCTCACATGAACTCCGCACACCACTTGCTGCGTTGCGTGCGTTTGTTGATCTGTTGCAAGACCCAGGAACTGACGCAGCAACACGGAAGCGGCTCTTCGTTGAGGCGGGGCGACAGCTTGAGCGAATGGATTCACTCACCTCCAACATTCTCGAGCTCTCGCGATTTGACGCGGGAATTGCTCGTCCAGTCTTCATGGTTGGCGACATGCGCTCCAGTGTGCGTGCAGCAGTGGAGCAGGCGGCTGCAGGAGCACGCCGAGCTGGTGTTGCGGTGGACGAGCGCATGCCGACACGTAAGGTGCTGGTTCGGCACGATGCTGCGCTCGTTGGGCAGGCGGTGGCAAACCTTGTCGCCAACGCCCTTAAGTTCACTGCACGGGGTGGCAGCGTCCTCGTCTCAGTGCAGCTGCTTTCTACTGGGGCTGCAACGGTGACCGTCCGCGATACGGGGGTCGGCATCTCGTCGGACGAGCTACCGCGCATCTTCGATCGCTTCTACCGCGGTACAGAGGGCCTGGCGGCGGCAAACCGAACGGCTCGAGCCACCGGCTCCGGCCTGGGCCTCGCGATCGTGAAATCGATCGTCGACATGCATGCGGGTCGAATCGTGGTTGAAAGCCTCCCTGGCGAGGGGACGAGCTTCGCCCTCACCTTCCCCGCCGACCCTGAGGCGGTGGGCGACGAGCTCCCTGAGGCTGCCTCGGCTCAGACCGGGCCAGCCACCCTGGTGAGCTTCGGTCGGCGCGCCGCAGCCCTCCTCGGGGAGGTTGCGAAAACTTCACTCCGCCTACGCAGTGTTCTACGCGCTGATCCGCCATCCTCTACGGTGAGTGAGACGCCCGCCCCATTGAGCGTGGCACCTGAGAGCACCGAAGAACCAAAGGAGAGGCCACGTGGTTGAGAAAGCGAAGCGCACCCCCGCCACCCCAAAGAGGGTCGTGAAGGCTCCAGTGAAGCGGCGTTCGCCGCTTCGATTTGAGCCAGAGCCAGCCACCGGACCAGCGGCGTGGATCGCGCGCGAAAGTGGCCCACTGCAGGCGGCACGCAACTCACTTCGCGCCGGCACTGGATCTCTCAGCCGTGGCGCAATCGCCGGGATGCTTGCCCTCTCGCTTCTCTTTGGTGCCGGTGGCGGGGCTGCAGCAACCATTCTTCTTCTTGATGGACTCTCCGGTGGTGACATCACGACGCAGATTCGGCAGACGCTCGTCTCCGAGCAGTCGGCGATCGTTGCGGTTGCAGAACGAGTCTCGCCCGCCATTGTCACCCTTGAAGTAACGACATCTGGTGGCGACGGCATCGGCTCTGGAGTAATTTACTCAGCTGATGGATGGATCGTAACGAATAAGCACGTCGTCGCTGGTGAAACATCCATCGTTGTGCACCTGAAAGATGGCCGAGACTTTGTCGGCACGGTCTACGGGATTGACACCCTTACTGATCTTGCGGTTGTAAAAATTGACGCTGCCGGTTTACCAACGGCAACCCTTGGGCGCTCTGGTGGCATCAAGGTGGGCCAGACCGCCATCGCAATTGGCTCACCACTCGGCGTGTACACCAACTCCGTCACCGCTGGCATTGTCTCTGCGCTCGGCCGCGACATCACCACCGAGAGCGGTTCAATCAACGGCCTCATACAAACCGATGCCGCAATCAATCCTGGCAACTCTGGCGGTGCACTCGTTGACTCCAGTGGGGCCGTCATCGGCATCAACACGGCAATCTCCACAGAGGGCGCCGGTATTGGTTTTGCGATCCCAATTGATATCGCTCGACCGATCCTTGAGCAGGCGCTTGCGGGTATTCCGCTGTCACGACCGTGGATCGGCGTGCGATACACGGCACTTGATCTGCGCATTGCAAAGGAGAACAACCTGTCGGTCAGCGCCGGTGCATGGATCATCGCCGATGGAACCACATCGCCAATCATCTCTGGCAGCCCAGCGCAAGCGGCAGGGCTAAAGAGTGGCGACATCATCACCGCTGTAAATGAGACGGCGATTGATGAGGCTCATCCGTTGCAAGATCTCTTGGTGCAGTACTCACCCGGCACCACAATTACCTTGACGGTTCTGCGCGACGGTTCATCTATCACGATCGCAGTGGAGTTGGGGATCCGCCCAACCGAGTAGGTTGATACATCGCTCGCCTTACGGCGTGCGCACAACCTCAACACCGGCCCAATCAATCGGCGCCGCTACCGCAGCCTCCGGCTTGCGCACGCGAACGCGCACCTCGTACACAGTCGCTCCACTCGTTGCAACGACCTCCATTGCGGCGTTGGCGATGCGCTCCGCAAGTGCCTCAATAAGATCGGCGTGGCCACCAGAACCGACGCGCTCTACGGAAACACGTACGAGTTCGCTGTAGTCAACGGATGCGGCGAGTGCGTCACCACGGCCAGCTGGAGCAAGGTCGGCGTCTACTTCAACGTCAACAAAGAACGGCTGCGGCTTCTGATGCTCTTCTGGGTAGACACCATGTGCTGCGTCAAAGCGCACGTTGCGCACGGTAATGTGGTCACGCTGACTTGGCCGTGGAGGGCGATCTGCACGATTCGGGTTCGGTCCGATCGTGTCATCGAGTTGATCACCTTGCGCACGAAGGGCGGCGTCAATGACCCGCACCGCATCGCGGTTCTCCTGCACGTCATGCACGCGCACGATGTCGACTCCGGCAAGCGCGCCAAGTGCACTCGTGGCCACGGTGGCGGCGAGGCGGTCGGCTGGGGCCCCGTCGATGACGCGGCCGAGTGTGGACTTGCGGCTGGTACCGAGCAGCACTGGGTGGCCTAAATCGCGCAGGGCACCGAGCAGGCGCAGAGTGACGAGGTTCTGGGCGGGACCCTTCCCGAAGCCAAATCCTGGGTCGAGGATCAGCTGCTCTGGCGGGATGCCAAGCGCGCCGCCACGCGCCGCAACCGCCGCCATCTCGTCCAGGAACTCTTCGGTGAAGTTTTCAGCCTGTACGCCCGTAGCGACCTCCTTGCGGTTATGCATGACGACGATCGGAACACCACGATCAGCGGCAAGCTGCAACATCTCATCACCTGCGCGGGTCCCCCAGATGTCGTTCAGCATGTGCGCCCCCGCGTCGAGCGCCGCGGCGGCAACCGCAACCTTCTGGGTATCGGCGCTGAGCGCCAGTGTTGGCAGTACACGCCGAAGGCGTTGAATCGCGGGGATGAGCCGGGCGATCTCGTCCGCCGCTGAGATCTCTGTGTGCCCGGGGCGAGTCGACTCAGCTCCAAGGTCAAGCAGGTCGGCGCCGTCGCGCACCGCGTCGCGTGCAAGCTGCTCTACGCGATCCAGAAAATCGTCTGTTGTGTCACTCGTCGACATGAGTCCGTCACCCGAGAAGCTGTCAGGGGTAAGGTTCGCCACCGCCATGATGTAGGTGCGGCTCCCCCACACAACGCGCAGCGGGCCGATCGTGGTGGCCGGAATAGGTGCGTACGAGTGGCTGATCGCTTCGCGGCTCGTTGGGCTCTCACTCATGTGGCAGATCCTGCCACGTCATCACGGCTCCCGTCATCTGGGATCACACCACGGCGCATCAGTTCGCCACGGATCGCACCGACGAGGTAGAGCGACCCCGCAGCGATGATTGGCCCGTTGTACTCTGCCGCTGCCAAAAGTGAAGCATTTTGGTCTGCAGCGATCTGCACCTGCGCGCCGAGCTTGGCCCTACGAACCGCGGCAGCGAGTTGATCTGGTGCGAGAGACCGCACGTCACCAACGGTCGTACAGATCACCTGCGCGGTGCGCAGAGTTGGAGAGGTAGCAAGGGCGGCGGTTAGCTCAGCGACCGACTTGTCGGCCATCACGGCAAGAATCAGCACGAGTTGCGCGCTCTGCGCGCCGTTTGCGCTTCGTAGATGTGGCGCGAGGTCTGCAAGTGAGGCTGCCAACGCGGCGGCGCCATCTTCGTTATGCGCACCATCAAGGAGCAGGTCGCGCTGATCTCCACCGCCGAGCGCGTTGGGGATCAGCTCCATCCGACCGGGCCAACGCGCCGCTGCAAATCCGTCACGCAGCTCTTGGTCGCTCACCGAGGCGATGCCTGCATCGCGGAGTGCGTCAAGTGTTGCGGCTGCAACCGCAGCATTTGCTCCTTGGTGTCGACCGAGCAGGCCGACGCGCACCGCACCGCGACCTTCAAGATCAACCTCAATACCGTCGCGACCGAGTGAACGAGTGGCGCCAGCACGCGCGATCGTGAAGGGTGCACCAACGCGTTGGGCACGATGGCGAATCACATCGAGCGCACCGCCCCGTTCGCTCGCACCAATCACAGCGCGGTCGCCGCGGACGATGATTGCCGCCTTCTCTTTCGCAATCGCCTCAATCGTGTCGCCGAGGTATTGCTGGTGGTCTAAGCCAACATTGGTGACGACCGCCACCCCACCGTCCCAGGCGTGCGTCGCATCAAGCCGTCCGCCAAGACCAACTTCAACGATTGCCGTGGTGATCTCCTCTTGGCGAAGTGCCTCGAAGATGGCGCCGACGAGGATCTCAAACTCGGTGGCTGGTCCGACGCGAGCTTCGATCTGGTCGGCGGCATCAAGGGCGCGCGCCACTGCTTGGGCGAAGGGAAGCGGGGCGAGCGGCTGCCCGTCGATCTGCACGCGCTCCCGGTAGCTGACGAGGTGCGGCTTCGGGGTAGTGGCGTGGCGGATCCCCGCCGCGCGGAGCGCTGCTGAGACAAGTGCGACAACGCTCCCTTTCCCATTCGTTCCAGCGACGAGCGCGCCGCGAACCCCTGATTCAGGGGAGCCGAGTGCACGTAGGAGGGCGTTGGAGCGTCCCAACCCCATGCGAATGCCGAAGCGCCCGCGGGACTCCAGCGCCATCTGTGCGGCCCGCCATGCATCAGGGCCGCGCCCCTCGCCAACGGCAAGAACCACCTCGGCGCGTGCGCGCGCAACACGATCACGCATCTCGAGGATCAACTGCGGGTCACTCGGCTGATCAGGCATCGTTGGAGCGTAGCGGTCTCGGCGTGTGGCGTGCGAGAATCGCCCTATGGGACTCTTCCGGCGATCGAGTTCGAAGCCACCGCGGCGCGGCCTCCCTGGCCGATCCGAGGGGTACACACCCCCCTATCAGGTTGCCTCAGCATCCAAGAGATCAAGCGAAAAGTCGCGAAGTATTGGTGGAACAATCGCCACCGCTTTCTCAACGTTCATTACGCTCTTCGTCATTGCTGGAGCGCTCGGCCTCGCGGTGATCGCGCTCCCCTTCATCACATCCATTGGTGACAATGGCTCACCTACGCCGCCGCCCGCTTCAGTTGAACCGGGGCGGCCAACCCTCAGCGATCCGGGGCAGCCGATCACCGCTGCTGCGACGATTACCGTCAGCGGCACCCTTCCGCAGGATCTTCTTGAGAAGGGTGACGCAATCATTCGCATCGTCATTACGCGCGAAGATGGATCGGTCATCACTGGTGCTGAGATCGTTATGCCGAAAACCGCAGGTTTCGACGTCGCGAAGGTTCCTCTCTCGGCTGGCAGCAACGTGATCGAAGCGGTCGTTGTGGTGAACGGCGCCGAGGGAACGCGCTCCACCCCAATTACGGTTGTCCGCGATACGAGCCCACCGGCCCTCACTATTTCAGCGCCAAAACCAGGCGCAATCATGAACGGTGACTCTGTCACCGTCACTGGAAAGACCGATAAAGATATTGATGTTCAGGTGCGGAACGAGACAACGGGAACGATTGAGGGTGGACGATCCACAACCAAGGGTGCGTTCTCAGTTGGCATCACACTTCGTGATGGAACGAATGTGCTAACGATCACAGCGACCGATAGCGCCGGTAACCAAACGACAAAGAGTGTCGAAATCTCAACGAGTGCGTCTGTTGGGCGTATCTCAATCATTCTGAATCCTGGAACAATCATCTTGAGCAAGAAGCCCATTCAGTTTCGCGTCACCGCAACGGCAACAGATTCAACAGGTGCACCTGCTGCAAACGTGCGCGTGTGTATGTATGTTACCGCTCCTTCTGCAACACCAAGCGAACCAGTGTGCGTGATCTCTGACGTCAGTGGGCGCGCTGCGTGGACCTACGCCTTCCCAAACAACTTCAACACCGAGGGTCGTGGCCTCGTCACTGTGACCTACGAGCTCAGCCTTGGTGATCCAATCTCGGGGACACAGAGCTTCCGCGTCTACCTGGTAGCTCCGTGAGCGCTGCGCCATCTCTCACGTGGCGCTGCCCAACGTGCAGCGCGATCCAAGAGGAGTCCGGTCAGTGTTGGGTGTGTAAGACGCCAACCGCCTCGTGTGGAAGCTGCCGGCACATGCGCCGTTCCGTTATTGGCAAGGTTTCGTATTGCGGCATCGACAAGAAGCGACGTCTCGTCGCTGAGAGTGATGTGAAAGAGTGTTGGACGGCGCCAGTGCCCCTGCAGGCTGCGGCGCAGCACGAGCGCAGTGTGGATGGAACGCTCCCTGAGCGCCCCCGACTGAGCTGGGCGAGTGGCGGGCTCTGGGAGGGGTTAGAGGCCTAGCCCCGTTACGGAGAACAACCCTCGATCAGTGTGCCGGCCGGCACGCTCGACACGATCGTAATCTTGCTCCCAGGCTCAACGGACACTCCCGCGAACGGTGAGAAGCTGTCGACGCGATTCGTTGGATCCAGAAGCGCTGACGCCTCGTCTAGAGAGAGGCCAATCGCTGACAGGAGGGTTGCCGCGTCTGCGATGGTCGAACAGCGAAGATCTGGCACCTGCGGCAGGCCTGCAGCACTTGCGCTCGGTGACGGGCTCGGCGAAGGCTCTGGCCCCAGTGAGACCACAAGATCAACCGCTGTGCCGCTCGAAACCTGTACACCAGGACGTGGGTTCTGCTGGATCAGCTCGCCAATAGGAACGGTGTCTGAGTATTCAGAGAGGGTCGCGCCGCGCACAAGCTTCGCCGTGGCCAGTGCAGCAATTCCATCCACCTCACTCAGCCCGCGAATGTCAGGGACCACCACGAACCCGCTCCCGGCCACCACTCGAACCTCGATGACGGTGCTGAGTGGCACGAGCGTCTCGCTCCCAGGCGACTGCGACAGGATGGTGTCGACCGGCTGATCTGTTGAGCTGACCCGCTCAACGACCTGCACGCGAAGGCCGAGGCCCTCAGCAATGGAGATCGCCTCAGCCAGCGTCAGCGTGGTGAGGCTCGGCACCTTCACGTTGTTATCTGGGCCCGTTCCAGCGGTGAAGAGGCGAAGCGCCAAGATCACGCCGCCCACAAGGAGCAGCGCCGTGAGGGCGACGCCGCCGATGGCCAGGAGCATGGTGCGCATCGACATCGTGTCGCCCGCGTCAGATGGGCCGTCGCCGCCGACGTCATTGGGGTCTGGAAGCATCTCCGGCTCACCAGGTCCAGCCTCTGCGGCAACTCGGGCGACGCGTGTTCCAGCAAGGGCACGAGGTGCGCCGGCGGCCGGTCCGACAGGTCGAGACGGAACTGCGGTGCGATTCGCCTGCACCACATAGGTTTCGAGGGCATCTGCCGCCGCAGTTGCATTCACATATCGTTCGTTCGGCTTCGGTGCCAGCAGTCGCATGGTGATGAGGTCGAGCTCTGGGGAGATGTCGGGTCGTAGTTCACGGGGCGACGGGGCGGGTGACTGACCGCGTCGCTCCTTTAACTCTGGGCCGCTTAAGCGATCAAACGGACGATGCCCCGTCAGTAGCTCAAACAAGACCACGCCGAGACCGAAGAGGTCGGACGATGCAGATTGCGGACTCCCGGCCAACACCTCTGGCGCAAGGTAGCCAACAGATCCCTCCGGTCGCTGGCCGCTGCGCGCAGCCGCTTCACTTCCGTCAACCTCATGCATCGCCTGCGCGATACCAAAGTCGGCGATCTGTGCACGCCCTTCACGATTGATCAAAATGTTCCGCGAGGAGACGTCGCGATGAATGATGCCGCGCACATGTGCGGCGGCAAGTCCGCGAGCAACTTGCGCTGCAACTGCAGCGGCGCGGCGTGGCACGAGTGGGCCAACCCGTCGCAACATTGAGGAGAGGTCCTCGCCGTCGACAAATTCCATCACGATGGCTGGCGATTCACCCTCTGGTGCGACGTCAAAGACGGCGGCAACATTTGGGTGCGCGACGATGGCAGCGGCCCTACCCTCGGCGCGGAAACGATCAGCGGCTGCGGCAGATGTTGCAAGCGGTGCGCGGAGCACCTTAACGGCCACGTCGCGACCGAGCGCCTCGTCTGTTGCGCGGAAGACAAGTGCCGCCGCCCCTTCGCCAATCAACTCTTGCAGCCGATAGCGGCCGGCAACAACGTCGCCAGGTTTCAGCGTTCGCTCATCACGATCTGACGGCGTCACGTGAGGCGCTCGTTTTCAGCGGTAACTGCACTGCGCACAATCGGTCCATAGACTGGGTGATCAAGCGCGACATGCAGATTTGCGCGGAGCCAACCCTCGGGCGAACCGACGTCATATCGCGTTCCAGAGAAGTGCCGGGCGACGACGGGCTGCTCTTGCGCCAGCGTGTGAATGGCGTCCGTCAGCTGGATCTCACCGTTAACTCCATGGGTTGTCTGCTCTAGGCGCTCAA
>JBIIRA010000083.1:0-2694 GCA_044341795.1 Candidatus Limnocylindrus sp. | reverse complement strand
TATCGAAGTGATCTTCAATCGCGCGCTTATGTTCGCTGGTGACGAGAATGACCCGCTCAATCCCTGAGGCAACTGCCTCTTCGATGGCGTACTGGATGGCGGGACGGTCAACGATCGGCAGCAACTCCTTCGGGACAGCCTTCGTCGCGGGAAGGAATCGGGTGCCCCATCCGGCAACGGGGAGAACTGCAGTGCGGATCTTCATTGGGCCTCCGTGCGGTGCTGGTCCTCAGGATACCAGTCACCCCTCGCGGCGAACCCACCGAAGGAGCGCCCGGACTGGCCGTCCGAAGAGCGGGAGGCGCACCTCACTCGTCGCTTCGACGCTCGCCAAGAAGCCGCAGAGCAGGAGGAGCGCCCCAATCAGCTTCCCCACCTGGTACCCCTCGGTGGAGCCGGCGCGATTTAACGTGTCGGTAAGGCTCGGCACGAAGGCGCCCAAGGCGATGAGGGCTGTCGCTGGAACCCGCCGATTGAGGGTGCCAGCGCGCCATGCCCGCCAGGCATCGGGAACGCTGCGCACAAAATTCACGGTGAGCGCCACGGGGGCGATCGCGAGATTAAAGAGTAACTCATCACCGCGCTGGTCTGGATCACTGGAATACGGAAGCACGCGGCGTTTTGGCATGAAGACGTAGATCGAAAAGAGCGCACCAGTCAGCAGTGCAAGTCCGCCACTCACATTCAAGATCGGTGTCAACAGGCGAAGTTCTGGCGGGAGCAGGAGCGCAATCGGCGCGCCAGTCGCTGGGTCCGTTGCCCATCCTGGCGCAGGAAGATCGGCGATTGCCACCATTGGCATAGCAATAGCGCTCAGTCCTGCTGTCAACGTGATTGCAACGCGTGCCCAGCGCGCATCACCCATGTACGAGAACCAACTAATCGCAATCGCGGCGCCCCATGCGGTAAACGCGTAGACCAGCGCAGTTGGTCCTGCCGACGGATCTTCCAGTCGGCGGGCGACCAGAATCGTAAAGAGGCCAGAGAGCGCGAGGCAGAGTGCATACCAGTATCCAAAGCGCGTCTTCGCCAGCAACAGAATGGTGCCGGCGCCGAGCCACCCCGCCGTCCAGACCGCACCGAAGAGATACCAGACGCGGTAGATCGGTTCACTCCAACCGATTGCGGCGGCGATCGCCTCAGCACCGGCTGCAATTGAGAAGGCGAGTGCGCCAACCCCCCACGCCAACTGATATGCGCCGTGACGCGTTCGATACTGATCAACGATCAGGGCGGCGAAGAGTAGTGCGAACAGCGCGGTGAGCGCTGGGATGATCGTTGTCACGCTGGTTCCGGCCTACGCCGGCAGAAACTCGTGAGCATCGTGATGCAGACCGTCGCAGAGCCCGAGCTCCGCGCCAGCGCCCTGTGGCAGCCGGATCGGTCGCATGATTTCGCGCACACCACTGCGGCTGCAGCGGAGCCAGCCGCGCACCGCCATCCAGCGCGGCGGGCAGGCGGGATCGGTGCAGAACTGGAATGGCCCAGGGTTGATCGGTGATGCCTCACCAAATGAAGGGGCAACCTCAGTTGCGGTGGTGTCGAGCACGCTGATGCGGAACGGGGTGCCCTTGATTTGTGCAGAGCAACCGTCGCAGCGCGCGGCACTATTCTCAGCGATGATTGTGGGAATGCGGATGCCGTTCACTTCCATAGTGCCTCTGATCGTACCTGAACCTGCCACGCCTTGGCGCCGCGCCCTTCCCATCACCCTCGTCGTCGCACTCCTTGCCGCTGGGTGTGGGCCAGTGGGCGACCCAACCGACCCAGCCGCAGAAATCAGCGGTGACGGGAAGCTGCAGGAGCTATTGATTCGCCATGACTCTCGTGACCCCGCCTATCGCCTCACAGGCGGTGCGGTTGAAGTCGGCGCCACCGTCGTACTGCAGGTCCGCACCGGGAGCGACGACGCCGTCTCTGTCGCGCTCTCCGTCGCCACACCGTTCGGTGGCTCTGCAACAAAGAGCCCCGCTACCCGTGTTGCACGCGGCGTTCCGTGCGCCGAGGTCAACGAGTCCACCCGAGGCGCAAGCGGCGAACTGAGCAGCCTCCTGGCCCCTGACCCCGTCATTGACCCTGCGAAAGAACTCGCGGAAGCTCGCTGCGATCTCTGGCAGGCGAGCATCGAGGTTGGCACAGAACCAACGGCCATCGGCTATCACTTTGTGATTACCGACGGCTCCACATCGGTAAAACTCGCCGACGACAACATCAACGATCAGGGTCTCGGCAGCATCTCGGCGGCAAATGTTGGTAGCGACTGGGCGATCGTCGTCTCGCCCAAGGGGTTCGTCGCCAGCCCGCTCCTAAGCGGATCGGTTGTGTACCAAATCTTCCCCGACCGTTTTGCTAACGCCAATCCGCGCAACGATGGTGGCGCGCAGCCGCGCTACAAGGGCGTCGCGTCGGTCATCCCGTGGAACACGATCCCAGCAACACCGCCGAAGGGGGAAGACTTTTACGGCGGTGACCTCGACGGCATTCGCCTGCGTCTGCCGCATCTCGTCTCTATCGGTGTGACGACGATCTATCTCAACCCAGTCTTTGATGCGAACTCTAACCATCGCTATGACGGCAATGATTTCCTGCAGGTTGACGAACGACTTGGTGGAAACGCGGCGCTACAACGCCTCTTGTCCGCCGCACAGAAGCTCAACATTGCCGTGATCCTTGATGGCGTCTTCAACCACGTCA
>JBIIRA010000093.1:0-2717 GCA_044341795.1 Candidatus Limnocylindrus sp. | reverse complement strand
CGTCTATGATCGCCGTGCCGTCGGTCGGACTCCGCGCGACGACGCTCTGTGAACCGCGTCAGATCCGGAAGGAAGCAGCGCTAAGCGGATCGCGGCGGGCGCAGCGGATGGCTCGGCCGGCGGCACTTGCAGTGCCATGAGGCGAACGATAGGAAGGGAGGGGAGCATGACGGAGCAGTTGGCTATCTATCGCCGCTACCGTGCCACCACCTTCGGTGAGCTCCGTGGCCAAGACCCCATCGCCAAGACCCTGCGCCGCGCCGTCGCCGACGGCCGACTCGGACACGGCCTCCTCTTTGTTGGCCCACGCGGCACCGGCAAGACCTCAACCGCCCGCATCGTTGCCAAGGCGCTCAACTGCCTCGCCCCCGCCGAGGGCGAACCCTGCGGCACCTGCCGCTCTTGCATCGCCATTACCGAAGGCGCCACCTTCGACGTGGTCGAATCCAACGCCGCCACCTCGAACCGCATCGACGACGTGCGCGAGGACCTGATCCCCCTTATAACGAACCCGCCAACCGATCTGAAGCGCAAGGTCCTCATCCTCGACGAGGTTCACCGCTTCACGAATGACGCCTGGGATGCCCTCCTGAAGTGGCTCGAGGAGCCGCCACCAGGGATCATCTTCATCTTCTGTACGACCGACCCATCCAAGATCCGCCCGGCCGTCCTCTCGCGCCTGCAGCGCTTCGACTTCCGCCCGATCGCCCGCGCCGAGATCGCCGCCAAGCTCGAAGCCATCCTGGCGACCGAGAAGCGGGTCGCCGAGCCGGCCGCCATTGAGCTCCTCGCCCGTCTCGCCGACGGCGGCATGCGCGACGCCGAGTCGATGCTCGACCAGCTCCTCTCCTCAGGGGTCGACCCACTCAAGGCGGCCGACGTCGAAGAGCTCCTCGGCCTCCCCGGCGCCGATCGCATCGAGCGTCTCGCCTGCGCCATCCTCGACGCCGACGCACCAGCCGGCCTTGCGATCCTCGCCGAGTTCGAGGCGCGCGGCCGCGACCCCCGCATCATTGCCGACCGCCTCACCGACCTCGTGCGCCGCGGCCTGCACGCCGCGCTCGCTGGGGGCGGCACCGTGCCGGGCGACGCCGCCAAGCTCCCCGCCGGTCTCGACCTCTCCGACGGTGGCGGCGCTACCATCGGCCTCGCCGGCCGCACGCGCGAAGCCCTCCTCGGCTTGGCTAACGCCCTGCGCCGCATTGAAACCGGCCGCGGCGATGCCGATCTGCGCCTTGGCCTCGAGCTTCTCCTCCTTAGTGGGGGGACCGCCCTCGCGGTCCCCGTCGCCGCGCCAGCCCCTGCACCGGCTCGTGTCGCCGTAGCCGCCCCCGCCTCGGCTCCCACGAGCAGCCCAGCACAGGCGGCACCGCGCGCCGCCGCACCTGCCCCAAGCCCAGCCGCCGCACCGGTAACCCCGCCCGCCCCGCCAGCAACAGGGGAGTGGGGTGCCATGCTCGCCAGCGCCGACCCTGCCACCAAGCCACTCCTCGCCGATGCCCGACCCACGCTCAACGGCGATACCCTCGTGCTCAGCTACCCGCCCACGAAGAGCTTCCTGCGCCAGCGCGCCGAGGCGAAGCGTGAGCGCATCGAGTCGCTCGCCGACAAGGCCTACGGGCGCAAGATCGTGATTCAATTCGGTGAGCTTGATCCCGACACGGCCCTTCGTGAGGTTTGGAAGGAGTGAGCAACGGCGCCGCGCTGCCGAGCTCCGTCGAGCGGCTCATTGAGGCTCTCTCCCGACTTCCAGGGGTGGGCCCCCGCACCGCCGAGCGGCTCGCCTTCCACCTGCTGCGCACCCCCGAGCCTGAGGCGCTCGCTCTCGCTGGGGCAATCAGCGCGATGCGGGCCAACACCCGACCCTGCGCCATCTGCGGCCACGTCTCCGACGAGGAGCTCTGCCGCATCTGCCGCGACACCTCCCGCGACCTGGGCCTCCTCTGCGTGGTCGAAGAGGCGCTCGACCTGGTCGCCATTGAGCGCACCGGGGCCTTCCGCGGCCGCTACCACGTGCTCAACGGCGCCCTCTCGCCCATGTCGGGGATCGGCCCGGGCCAGCTCCGCATGAAGGAGCTCTTTGAGCGGGTCGACGCCGCCGCAGCCGAGGGGAACCCCGTGCGCGAGGTGATCATCGCCACGAACCCTTCCCCTGAGGGCGATGTAACACTTCTCTACCTGCAGGAGCGCCTCGGCACCAAGGTCGCCTCCATTACCTCTATGGCTCGCGGCCTCCCCTTCGGGGCAGACCTCCAGTACGCCGATGCTGTAACAATTCTCCGCAGCCTCGAAGAGCGGCGGGGCGTAGAGTAGGGGCATGAGCCACCTGATCGTCGAGCTCCTCCTCCGCCTCCTCAAGGTCGGCATCGCCGCCCTCGTCGCCCTCCTTATCTATACGGTCGCCACCAGCGTGGAGCCCGCCGCCGCCGGAGCCACCCTCGCCGTCGCCTCCCTGGCCGCCGCAGCGGGCGTACTCCTCCTCGTGGAGTCGAGCCCGCTGTAACACGCAACCCCTGCGTGGTGAGCACGAATCGCCCCGCACGGCCCCGCACGAGCCCCCCGTTTGACAGGTGAGCGGCAGCGTGCGTAAACTCCCCCTTCGCGTCGCTCGTGGAAGAGATCCTCGACCGTCCGCCCCGATCACGGGTGGAGCAGAGCAGCGCTTACAGTCACCACGGTCTCCGTGGCGACCGCGTCGGCGAAAGCCGGCGGCACCT
>JBIIRA010000082.1:0-2840 GCA_044341795.1 Candidatus Limnocylindrus sp. | reverse complement strand
GGTGAGTGAGCTACATGATTGATGAGCCGAAGGAGTCTCCTCGCGGGATCGTGCAGATTGCCGCAACGATCAGCAACGGACTGTTGGGTGTCGCGCTGATTGCTGCGGGTGTACTCGGTCTCGTCGCCATCGCTGTTGCCGCCGCTGACATCGCGGATCAGACCTGGGTCTCGCTCGGTGCGCAGATCACCACCGAGCTCGGCACCGACGTTGAGACGCTCTTTGAGACGTTCCAAATTGATATCGCCGTCATTCTCACCACCCTGGCTGATCAGAACAACCTGCCGGAGTTCGGCGCATGGGTACGACAGATCCTCGCCATGCTCATGGTCGCTGCCGTTGCGCTTGGGTTGGCTGGGGCCGCGCCACTCTGGGTTGCGCGCGCACTCTGGTCGCACCGCTCGAATCGCGCCGTACTCCTCTTCGGAGTGGTCCTTAGCGCAGTCGGGGTGATTGGCCTCCTCGTGACGGGAGCACCGCAGTTGATATGGGGGCTAGTCCTGGCTAATGGCGTGCTCACGCTGATGGCGATCCGAACGATTCGCCCTTCGGCTTAAGCGCCGAATCCGCGCAGGCGTAGCGCGAGGCGCACGAGCGGTCCACGAATCGGATCGAGATCCACATCGAGTGCACCGGGGTAGACCACCGGCGCTCCGCCCCAGCCAGCTTTGAAGTGCGCAATGCCTGACGTTGAGATTCCCCACATGTCGTACGTGGCGCTCCCTCGCGCCACAGCACGCTCCATTGCCGTGACCTTGAGCGCGTATGGCGCGCGGAGCTCGTTCCCAGCATTTGTTGCGCCGCCGAAGAGCTCGGTCGTAGTTGTTGGCGTGGTGATGACGAGGAGGGCACCGAGCGTTTCGCCCGACGGTGATTCGGCGATGAGGATCTCCGCCTCGCCGTTGAAGGCGTTAACGATGTGCGCGAATGCTGCACTGCTGCGCGTCTTCACTCCGGTACGCCCCGAGATGGAGGTCATTGCGGTGTAGAGCGCATCGGCACCGTCGGCGCCAACCGCGCGCACGGTCACGCCCGACTCGGTGGCATGGCGCGCGTACTGTCGCCACTTGCTGCGCCAGGCGGCGCGAACAGTCTCCATGCCAGCGGTGAGATCAATGCGGCGGCTCGTCGATGGCTGCACCGGTCGTGCGCGATGCAGCGTGATACGTGCGGTGGTTGCTGCAGCGAGCCATGGCGCACGTAGGTTGGTGCTCAGCCCATCGGCAGGGTTGACTTGATCGGCCTCATCGGGGAGCGGCGTGCTCTCACCTGGCTCAAGGCGCACCAACGTAACGCCGTCGCGGCGCAGTTCGGAGAGTCCGCGCAGCAGTTCGGCGCGCAGCGCTGCGGCCTGTTCTGCATGCGCCGCAACAACAATCGGTCCGCGTGGCGCGTAGGCGATGCGGCCGAGTCCAGCCGGAAGACGCTGCAAGAGAAACTGCGCGCCAGCCCATGCGGCGCCGTCGTGCGCGACGAGGCGCACCGACTCCCAGCCGGTGAGGGATTTGGATGCGGCCCAGGCTGGCTGCTGCACAAAGGGGAGGTCAGAAAGTTCACCAGCAGCGACGGCGGCGCGAAGGCGTGCCCCCCAGGCGCTTGGCTCTTCTCGGACAACAGGACTCATGCGCGTAGGGTACGCGCCCCGCTACCCTTGCGCCTATGCCTACAGAACAGACCCTTCCGCCGTACGTGCTGAACCCCGACGGGGTCGTATTCGATTTGGATGGCGTGCTCTGCGATACCGAGCCGCTCTGGGCCGAGGCGCGATTCGCGATCGCCGCCGAGGTCGGCGGTCGCCTGGTCGAAGAGGACTTCCATCGCTTCTACGGCGCGAATACGCAACAGTGGGGCGGGGCCATGGCGGAGATCCTTGGCCACCCAGATGCCAACGAGATCGCGACGCGCACCATCAACCACCTTGAGTCGCTCTATCGCTCTGGGCGCGTGCAGGTGATTCCCGCCGGGGTTGCCGCCGTTCGCCGCGCCGCGGCGCGCGGACCCGTTGCGATTGCGTCGGGGAGCCCGCGCAGCATCATCGCCACGTTGATTGAAATCTTGGGGCTCGCCGACGTCGTGCAGACCTACGTGAGCTGCGATGAGGTCGCCGGCGGCAAGCCGCTCCCCGACGTCTACCTCGAGGCGTGCCGCCGCATCAACATCGCGCCGGAGCGATCGATCGCCATTGAAGATTCACTGGCTGGTGCGCGCGCCGGTAAGGCGGCGGGGATGAGTGTCGTCGTCGTGCCGCTTCCGGGCGCGCCGTCATCGACGGGCGCAACAGAGATTGCCGACGTGGTGCTAGCAAGCCTCGACGAGCTGCCGCTCGCCGCGCGTTAGCTCTGGGGGACGCCCGCCTTCGCACCGAGCTCCGCGTTGGATGGCTCAATCAGGTACGAGCCATCCTCAAAGATGATCACGGGGATCGACTTCGCGCCGGTCAGCGTCTCGATCATCTCCTTGGCAGCGGCGTCGGCATCGACATCGACATAGGTATAGGGAACCTGATGTGCGTCGAGGTAGCCCTTGGAGCGCGTGCAATCGCTGCACCAGTCTGCGCCGTACAGGGTGATCTTCTTGGCGTCGCTCATGGGGTTCTACCTCCGCTTAGCTGCGCGCCGCGAGCGCGGCGCTGGTTCCATAGTAGCGCGGCGCAAGAGGAGTAGGCCGCCAAATGCGATCAAAGCTCCCGCGATCGGGAGCCCACCAAGCCACGCGGGGAGATACCAGTTAATCGCGATTGCAGTCGTAACCAGAGGCGGGAGTGCGCCGATCCAGAGGAGCGGCTGCTTGGCCCCTTCGGCGCCCCGAATAAGCCGCCAGGCAGTAAGGCCAGTCAGGAG
>JBIIRA010000081.1:0-2848 GCA_044341795.1 Candidatus Limnocylindrus sp. | reverse complement strand
CGCTCCTCGCCGCCGCGGAAGTCGTGGGTTGCGACACTCCCCACGGCGACCTTTGAGCCTGAGGGGAGCGATTTCAACTCGACGGGCTTGGTGATCCTGCCGGCGAGCATGACCTTATTCATTGCGCCTCCTGATGCGGCGGCGGCCCGGGCCACGTGACCCGCAGGAGCCGTACACCTGCGCCGAGACCCTCCCACGGTGCGGATACTGAGGGCGTATCGCGCTCGGGCCGCGCTCTTCTGCGACAATCGCCCACGATGCGGTACTACCTAACAACAGCCATCGCGTATGCCAATAACAAGCCTGGCCTGCACACGCTCTATGAGGTGATTGGCGCCGATGCGATCGCCCGTTGGCGCCGCATGCGCGGCGACGAGGTCCGCTTCCTGACGGGTACCGACGAGTACTCGGTCAATATCGCTGCCCGCGCCGCAGAGGAGGGGATGAGCCCCAAGGCCTTCGTCGATGCGAAGGTCGCCCTCTTCCAGGCGAGCGAGGCGAAGCTGCTCATCAGCCCTGATCGATTCATTCGTACCACCGACGCGGACCACACCCTCGCGGCGCAGGAGATGGTGCGCCGATCCTTTGCTGCGGGCGACATCTACGTTGGCAGCTACGAAGGCTGGTACTGCCCGAACGAAGGGTTCCGCAACGCCGACGACGTCGTCAAAGAGGGCGACAAGACGGTTTGCCCGAACCACCCGGGGATCGCGCTGCAGTGGCTCACCGAGCGCAACTGGTTCTTCAAACTCAGCGCCTACCAGGAGCGCCTCGAGGCCTGGCTAATGCAGGATCCATCGCCCGTGCAACCCGAATACCGTCGTAACGAGATGCTCGGATTCGTTCGACAGGGCCTGGAAGATTTCTCCATCAGCCGCGAAGGGGCCACGTGGGGGATCCCATTCCCAATCCGCGAAGATGGCAGCAGCGCACTGACCGCAACTGGCGAAGGTGACCCGAAGGCGGGGACCATCTACGTCTGGTACGACGCACTGATCAACTACCTCACCGGTGCCGGCTTCCCGGCAGATGCGGCTGGTGCTCCGTGGTGGCCGGCTGACCTGCACATCATCGGCAAGGACATCAATCGATTCCACTCCGTCTTCTGGCCAGCGATGCTCTGGAGCGCTGGGCTTGAGGCTCCGAAGAAGATCTGGGTGCACGGATGGCTCCTCTCCAGCGGCGAGCGCATGAGCAAGAGTCGCGGCAATTTCCTTGATCCAGACGATGCAGTTGCCGCCCTTGGCGCCGACGGGGCACGCTTCGTTGCACTGCGCGAGGTGCCGTTCGACCGCGACGGCGATGTGAGCTGGGACTCCATCATTCGCCGCTACAACTCGGAACTTGCCAATGACTTCGGAAATCTGGTGAACCGCGCCTCAACACTCGCGAGCCGCGCCTTCACCGAAGCACCACTGCCGCGATCTGCTGACGCATCGCTCCTCGGCGCCGCATGGGAAGAGGCGCGACGCGAGGCGATCGCCGCACTCGAGCGCAATATGTTGCACGAGTGGCTGGGCGTGCTTTGGAACTTCGTCGGTGTGGCAAATAAGTTCGTGGATACCGAGAAGCCGTGGGAGCTCGCGAAGGCGGCGAAGCTGGGCGACGCCGCCGCTGAGGAGAAGTTGCGTGGCGTGCTCGGCGACCTTCTTGAGGCGTGCCGCCTCATCTCGCTCTATGCAGGGCCGGCGATGCCAAGCATCTCCGCCAAGATCTGGACACTGCTCGGTCGTACCTGGCCATACGATGCAAGCGGCCACAACGGCCCGGCGCTCGACGAGATTGGCGCATGGGGGGCACTTGGTGCCGCGGGGCCGCTCGGCGCACCAGAGCCACTCTTCCCGCGACTAGATGCTGATGCGCTCGATGCCGCTGCTGACTGATGCACACGGGCACCTGCAGGCCGATCGATTCAGCGACGACTACGCGCAGGTTGCACAACGCGCACGCGACGCGGGGATGGTCCGGCTCCTGATTCCGTCGTACGGCATTGAAAGCTCTGACGGAGCTTTCCGCATCGCACCAGTTCTTCCGTGGGCCGATCTTGCCATTGGCATTCACCCGTACACCGCCGTCACCGATGCGCCGGGGCGGACCGCGCTGCTGGGGCGGGCGACCGACTCTCGCGTTGTTGCGATTGGCGAGACGGGAATCGACACGAAGCGCGACTTCGCGCCACTGGCCGCACAGATTGAAAACTTGGAGGCGCACATCGAGGTGGCTGCGGCACTCGGCAAGCCGCTGATTTTGCACTGTCGTTCACTCGGCGATGGCGATGAGGCTCAGCGTCAGCTGTTGGCAACGCTCAAGAGTTCGGCGATCAGCGCGCCTGGCGGCGCAAAGGCGTTCGGCGGTCGAGTCCCATTCATCCTGCACAGCGCTTCAGGGAGCGCCGCCTATGTTGAGGAGGCACTCGCACTCGGTGGAGCGGTCTCCATCTCAGGGTTGGCTTTCCGCCCCGAGGAGTCGGCAACAGGGGAGTGGGTGCGCCTCATCCCGCGCGATCGGCTGCTGACCGAGACCGACGCGCCGTGGCTCACCATGCCGGGGGCACCTGACCCGCGCCGCAATGAGCCGGCGAATGTTGGTCTCACGCTGGCGTGGATTGCGGAGCGCCGCGGGGAGCCCGTTGAGCCGCTCGCACGCGTCATTGCGGAGAACTACGACCGCATCTTCCCTCGCGACGCCACCCTCCCTCCACGCTTGGAGTTGGCACTCTAAGACCTCGAGTGCTAACATCTCAGCACGTGCCTCGTTCGCGTAGGCACAAAGGTGCAGGGGCGGCGATCCCGCCCACAAGGAGGTTCTACCAATGGCCAAGAAGGCAGCACTCCGACCCCTCGGCGAC
>JBIIRA010000080.1:0-2883 GCA_044341795.1 Candidatus Limnocylindrus sp. | reverse complement strand
CTCCTGGAGGCAACGGGTTACGAAGCAGATGACGTGATTGGCACCATCGCCACCGCCGCAGAGCGCGACGGCTGGGAGGTGCACATTGTCTCGGGCGACCTCGACATGTTGCAGCTGGTCACCAAGAAGGTGCACCTGATGCATACCGCCAAGGGTGGAGCCGATGCGATCGTTGAATACGACCCGGAGCGGGTCTTTGCGCGGTACGGCCTCACCCCAGAGCAGATGGTCGACTTCAAGTCGCTCAAGGGCGATAGCTCCGACAACATTCCGGGCGTTCCTGGTGTGGGCGAGAAGACCGCCTCCAAGTTGATTGCAACGTTTGGTTCGCTAGAGCAGCTCTACGCGCGCTTGGATGAGGTCGAGCCTGTGCGTATCCGAGAGTCACTCGCTGCAAACCGTGACGCAGCGTTTGCGGGGCAGGGATTGATGACCATCGACCGCGACGCGCCACTCGCCCTGCCGGCCACGGGTGGCGAGATTGGAGTGTATGACCGCGAAGCGGCGCTCGTCCTCTTCCGCGATCTGGAGTTCCGCGCACTCGCACAGCGACTACCACCACTTGCCGGCGAAGACCGTGTCGCTGCTAACGCTGCGGTCAGCGCCGCTGCGGCTGGCGCTTCACTTCGTGGAGCCGCCGCTCCTGTTGCAAAGGCTGCGCCGAAGGTTGCCGCTTCGATCGATCTGCAACTTGGATTCAACTTTGATGCGGTGACGGCGGGGAATGCCGCTGCTGGCCGATCGGCGCAGGCTGAGAGCAGCGCCACGGATGAGTCCGACGTGCACGCCAAGATTGAACAGGTGAAGCGTGGTGAGCTTGCCGCCGCGGGGATTCGTGTCCTACGCGCCGCAGACGAGGCGCGGGATGCCTTCCGCGGCCTTTCACCACAAGGGCACCTCGCCATTGGCGGTGTGGGGGCAGATCGACGTGGCCCAGAGGCCGAACTCGCGATCGCCATCGTCGATGAGGCAGGCACCATTCTCGCCGCCGACGATGGTGCCGTGGTGCATGCGCTCCTTGAATCCCTGGCGGGTTCAAAGCGCGAGATCGCTGGACTCGGCGTGAAGGGTCTGATTGGCGCCATGGTCAGCATTCGACCCGACGCTTCGCCACACCTGGTGGATGACGTAGCGCTTGCTACCTGGATTGCGAATGTCACGATGCGCAACCCAGGTTTAGTGGAGGTGGCCTCCGCACGACTCGGCGCCGATCTTCCAGACCGGCTTGAGCCGCTACAGGAGGCGGTCCTCGCCGCACTCGTCACTCGTGCGTCACGCGGCCCCCTCGCCGAAGAGTTGCGCGAGGCCGGCACCCTCCGCCTCTATCGCGAGATTGAGCTCCCCCTCGTTGAGGTACTTGCGCGCATGGAGATCGCCGGGGTCGCCGTGGATCAATCGGCGCTGAGCGAGCTGAGCACAGCATTCACCGCAGAGATCGCGCGCCTCGAGCGGGAGTCCGAGCGCGCCGTTGGTCACCCCGTTGCGCTCGGTTCGCCGAAGCAGCTCGGCGAACTCCTCTTTGTGGAGCTCAACCTTCCGAAGGGGAAGAAGACGAAGACGGGCGCCTGGTCGACCGATGCAAGCGTCCTGGAGGAGATCCAGGGGGAGCATCCGATCGTTGGGATCGCCATGGAGTGGCGCACCGTGTCAAAGCTGCAGAGCACCTACGTGGAGGCGCTGCCGAAGCTCGTTGAGGGTGACGGCCGTGTGCACACCACCTTCCAGCAGGCGGTGGCGGCAACGGGTCGCCTCAGCTCCACTGATCCAAACCTGCAGAACATCCCGATTCGCACCGCCCTCGGCCGCAAGATCCGCAACACCTTCATTGCGGAGAAGGGGAACACCTTAGTGGCGGCGGATTACAGCCAGATTGAGTTGCGCATCTTGGCGCACGTCACCCGCGACGAACACCTGATCGCCGCCTTCGCCGCCGGGGAGGATATTCACCGTGCGACCGCCGCTCGCGTTCTCGGCAAGCCAGCCGCCGACGTGGACGCCGATGAGCGCGCCATGGCGAAGATGGTCAACTTCGGCATCGCCTACGGCATGGGTGACTTCGGCTTGGCCACGCGCGCCGGCATCTCTCGGGATGCCGCAAAGTCCTTTATCGCTGGCTACTTCGAGCGCTACCCGGGGATTCGTCGCTACATCGACACCATTAAGGAGGAGGCGCGCACCAACGGTTCTGTCACGACACAGCTCGGACGCCGTCGGCCAATCCCAGAACTGCGAGCGGGGAACCCCGCACTGCGCGCGGCGGGGGAGCGCGCAGCCATCAACCATCCCATTCAAGGAACGGCAGCCGATGTGATCAAGATCGCCATGATCCGCCTAGCGCCACGACTCGCAGAGGCGGGCCTTAAGGCGCGCCTCGTGCTGCAGGTGCATGACGAACTACTACTTGAGGTGTCGAACGGTGAGGTGGATCGCTTGGTGCCAATCCTTGTTGACACGATGGAGGGTGCACTCGCGCTAGATGTGCCACTCACCGTTGAGGTGAAGAGTGGCCCGCGATGGGACGAGATGAAGCCGTGGTCCGCCCGTGCCTGAGCTGCCAGAGGTAGAGACGGTCGTTCGTGATCTTGCGCGACTCGTCAGTGGCGCCACGATTACGGGCGCCAACGTCTATCGCGAGCGCAATCTTGCAACCCCCGATGCCCCCTCGTTCACGGAGGCGGTTCGTGGCCGACGCATCCTCGGTACGCGTCGCCGTGCGAAGTGGATCATCGTGGAGCTCTCCGGCGGGATCCTGCTCCTCGTGCACTTGCGTATGACGGGGCAGCTGCTGGTGCTACCAGCGGGGGGAGCGACAGATCCCTATGTGCGCCTCTCGCTCACGTTGGACGACGGTCGTGAACTGCGCTTCCGGGATGTGCGTGCCTT
>JBIIRA010000030.1:0-10590 GCA_044341795.1 Candidatus Limnocylindrus sp. | reverse complement strand
CAAAAGAGGCGCTGATCGTGCGCATCAAGGAAGACATCGAGCGCGGTTATGCCGAAGCCGGAAAGGTCTTTGGGCGATTCCCGAAGGCTGGCTGCGATGTGAAGGCGGTCGAAGACTTCAAGGAGAAGGACGCACCCGCGGCCTACTACTTCAGCCCTGCGGCTGATGGTTCGCGCCCAGGGACGTACTACGTGAACGGCTACGACCTGCCGTCGCGCTTCTTGCACGCCCTTGCGCCAACCACGTATCACGAGGCCATTCCGGGGCACCACTTCCAGATCGCCCTGGAGATGGAGTTGGAGTTCTTGCCAGACCTGCGCAAGCACGCCTCGCACCTGGCGGGGAACGCCTACGTTGAGGGTTGGGGCCTCTACTCGGAGCGACTTGCCGACGAGCTCGGCCTCTACCGCAACGAGATGGAGCGCTTCGGCATGCTTCAGGGGCAGGCGCACCGCGCGGCGCGCCTCGTCGTTGACACCGGCATCCACGCCTTCGGCTGGGACCGAGATAAGGGTGTGGCGTTCATGGAGTCCGTTGGGCTGCCACGAACTGACGCTGAGATCGAGACCGACCGCTACATCGCCTGGCCAGCCCAGGCACTCTGCTACAAGGTTGGGCAGCGTGCCATTCAGCGCACGCGCGCCGCAATCGAGAAGCGCGACGGCGACAAGTTCGACATCAAGTCGTTCCACGATCACGCCATTGGGCACGGCCAGATTCCGCTCCCGGTCTTTGAGGCCGAGATGCCGAACTGGGTCAAGCCGAAGGCATGAGTAACGCTGGGGGGCCCGCGGGCGCCGCTCGCGGAACCTCCCGGCGAACGGTCGGCATCCTCGCCGCGATCGGCGCCTCACTCGCGTGGGGTTTTGGTTCAACGACCTCCGATTACGCGCTTACCGCCGGGGTGGGGAACGACACGTTCCTGGTCATTGAGCTCGGCATTGGCTTCCTCGCACTGGTGCTGATTGCAGCGGTTCGCGGCGAACTTGCGGCGTTCCGTTTCCCTGGGCTACTGCGCGCATCACGCACCGGGCTCATTGAGCCGTGGGGGGCATACACGCTCGGCAATATCGGCATCATCTTCTCGAGCGGCGCCTTTGTCGCCTTGGTCTCATCGCTCAACCCGGTCCTGATCGGTCTCCTTGCGGCGCCGTACCTCGGTGAGAAAGTAAGCCGACCGGCTGCAATTCTCATGGCCGTCTCGATTGGTGGCGTGGCGCTCGTTGTTGGCGGCGCTGGATTTGACGGCACGCTTCACCCGTTCGGAATCATCTTTGCCCTCTGTGGTCTGGTCTGTGCAGCGACGTATGGCCTCATGTCATCAAAGCTCGTGCGCACCGTGCCCGTACTCCCGCTCGTCGCGCTCCAGCTCTTGGTCGCCACCGTCGCCTCGGCGATCGTCTGGTTCATTCGAGTGGTGATCCTCAGCGGCGATCCGCAGTTCCCTGCAAACGACATTCAGTGGGCGGTAACGATCGCCACCGGTATCTTCGGCGGGGCAGCCCCATTCATCTTGTACCTCGAGGCAACGCGCAGGATTCCAACCACAACGGTGAGCCAATTTGGAACGCTCGTACCCGTGGTGGCGTTGATTGGCGGCGTGGTCTTTCTCAACGATGTGACTACGCCGATCCAACTCCTCGGCACCGCGATCGTGGTGGTCTCGCTCTCACTCCTCGCACGCTACGCCCGCGCGCACTGAGGTAACGAGACCCCTTACGCCGCCCCCATCGCGCGCAAGAGCGCAACCGCCTTGCGTGCTCGCGCCACCACTGGTCGGTGCGGTCGTCGCACGCCGAAGCCGTCGCGCTCAATCTGCCGCAAGATCTCGCGATACAGGTTCGCCGCCACGCGAATGGAGCGGCCGCCGTTCTGCAGGTGGCGGATGCCAGCAGCGCCAACCTCGTACT
Organism: Candidatus Limnocylindrus sp.; assembly: GCA_044341795.1. Lineage (GTDB taxonomy): Bacteria > Chloroflexota > Limnocylindria > Limnocylindrales > Limnocylindraceae > Limnocylindrus. Next base: position 8,680 of record JBIIRA010000030.1, on the reverse strand, counting down.
CGGCATCGGCGCGAGCGATCTCAGCCGCATAGAGGGCGCGTCGATCACCGTCGCGAAGCGACGTTGGGCCACTCACGGCGGCTGGGTCAAGACCAACTCGTCGCAGCGATGTGGCGGGAAGGTAGACCCGCCCGTTCGCGAGGTCCTCATCAATGTCGCGCAAGATGTTCGTACGCTGCATCGCCGCCCCAAGGGCGCGGGCAGCGCGATCTGCATGCGTTGCGTCGCTTGCGTGCACCCCGAGGAGCGCTGCCATGAGGCGACCGACGGTGCCTGCCACCTGATAGCAGTAGCGATCAAGATCGGCATCACTCTCCATCACCGGCCCGGCGAGGTCACCCTCCATGCCGTCGAGGAAGGCGCCGATCGCGTCGATTGGGAGTCCTGGGGTGCGCCGCCGCAGGTCGACGAAGATCGCCAACTCATCGCCGCCATTGTCTGCGACTGTTCCTGTGTTGATCCAGGTCCGAATGGCCGCGAGGCGTTGGTGGGCGTCGGCACGTTGTGCCGAACCGCTTGGTGCCTCAAGGTCGACCAGGTCGTCAAGGCGGCGGAGCGCCAGGTAGAGCAGGTTGATGTCGTCGCGAACCTCGCGCGGCAGGAAGCGTGCCGCAAGGGCGAAGCTGCGCGCCACGCGATCGATCGTTGCTTGCGCCTCGGGAAGGAGTGCCGCCACGCGCGGATCGCGCTGGGGGGTCATGCAGTTACGGGCGTACGAGATTTCCGGTCGGCCCGGTGGCGTGCGAGGTGAATGGGGCGGGGTAGTCGCCGCGGATCAGATCTTGCGTGACCTGTGAAGTGAGGAGCGCCCCTGGCATCCCCGCGCCTGGGTGGGTCCCGCCGCCAACGTAGTAGAGGCCGGCGATGGCCCGGTCGCGGTTCGGCTGACGGAAGTAGGCCGACTGCTGCAGCGACGGTTCGACGGCGAAGGCGTTCCCATCTGGAGCAAGGAGCTCGTCGCGGAAGGTGAGCGGTGTCCACGAGCGCTCCACCACGATCGAATCACGCAGGCCTGGAAGGCCCCAGTTCTCGAGCCACTCCAGGGTTCGATCGCGCATGCGCGGCTCCGCCTCGGTCCAGTCGTCGCCAGAGCGTAGATTCGGCACGGGGAGCAGGATGGCGATAGAGTCGCCGCCTGGCGGTGCCATCTCGGGCTCCGTGCGTGATGGCGCATGAATGTAGACGGCGTTGCTGCGTGGCATGCGACGCTCGCGAGTGACGTCCTTGATGAAGCCGTGATAGTCATCACCGACCACGAGGGTGTGATGCAGGAGCTTCTCAAACTTCTTGTTGGTGCCCAGGTACATCATGTGCGCCGACATGGTGGTGCGCAGCGGGCGAAGGCGCCACGGGAAGGCGTCAGGCGCGTCTGGGAGCAGCGCGTCGCGCGCCGTCACATCACCGTTGTAGATGACAAGATCGGCGTTGTGCACAAGGCCGTCCGACGTTCGCACGCCGGTGGCGCGCCCGTTGCGGTGCAAGATCTGGTCCACCTTACTGCTGGTATGAATGGTTCCGCCCATCTTCGCGATGATCTTGCTGAACGACTGAATAATGCTGTACACGCCACCTTCGGTGTACCAAATCCCATCGGCGATCTGCAGGTAGGCGAGCGCCGAATAGATGGCTGGCACGCGCGATGGGTCGCCACCGATGAAGAGTGAGTGGAATCCGAATGCCTGCTGCACATGCGGCTCCTTGAAGAACTTACCGACCCACCCTTCAAGGAAGCGAATCGCATCAAGGCGCGCCATGGTGGGGAGGAGCTTGACGAAGTCCTTCAGGTTCAAGAAGTTCTGGCGACCGGAGACGAGAATCCCTTCGCGGTGGATCGCACCCGATGCGGCCAGGAACGCCTCAAGCTGGTTGGCATCGTCGTTGGAGAACTTGCGCATCTCGGCGAGCAGCTGCTCGCGGTCGCTCCCGAAGTCGAAGTGGCGATCTTCACCCGTCCAGAAGATGCGATAGCCCGGCTGCAGTTGGCGCAGGGTGACGTGATCCGACATCTTCTCGCCCGCCGCGGCATAGACCTCTTCGAAGAGCCAGGGCATGGTGATGAGCGACGGTCCGGTGTCGAAGGTGTAGCCGCCCTCTTGAATGCGCGAGGCGCGGCCGCCGATCTCGGGGCGGGCCTCCAGGATGGTGACCTGCCAGCCATCGGAGAGGAGGCGAATAGCCGTGGAGAGGCCGCCGAAGCCGCTCCCCACGATGATCGCTGTTCGACCCCCCTGCGCCATGGACCCCCCTCGGTACTCGCCGCGGGGGCAGTGCCCCCTGTGACCTCCATCGTAGGGGTGCCGCGCGCGGCGCGCTGAGCACGAATGGGGGCTCCCATTGACGAGAGCGCCTTGCGGGCGGATCATCCGCCCCCAAGGGAGGAGCACCAACCAATGAGTAGTGAACAGCCACGCGGTCGCGCCGCCCAGAGTCCCGATGAGGGCCTCGACCATGCCAGCGGCGCCGTAGCACCAGGCGCCGATGACGCCGCCGTACGATCCGTCGATCGCGCCGCCGCACTCTTGGTCTGCCTCTCCGACGCTGACGGCTCCGCCTCGGTCACCGACCTCTCGCACTCCCTCGACCTCCACAAGTCAACGGTGAGCCGACTCCTCTCTACCCTTGAGCGCCGCGGTCTCGTCGAGCAGGATCGCGAGAGCGGGCACTTCCGTCTCGGCGTCGGCATTATTCGCCTCGCGCAATCCGCCGAGCGCACCCTCGACCTGCGTGCCATCGCCCTCCCCGAGATGGAGGCGCTTGCGAAGGCAACCCACGAGACGGTCAGTCTTGAAGTGTTTGATGGGGTCGCGGCTGCCGTAGCGATCTGCCAGATCGATGGGCCGAACCTCACCCCAATGCCCGACATCACCGGACGACCAATCGCGATGCACGCCATCGCCTCAGGGAAAGTGCTCCTCGCCTCGCTCCCAGAGCGCACCGTCCTCTCCATTGCACGACGCGGTCTGGTTCGCTATACGCCGCGCACCATCACTGATCCGCGAGCGCTCCTCGAAGAGCTCGCCACCATTCGCCGCCGCGGGTACGCCGTGGCAATCGGCGAGTGGGACGACCGCATCACCGCCGCCGCCGTACCGATCTGTGACGCTCGTGGCACCGTCATCGCCACCGTTGTGGTGTGGGGTGCCGCCACGCGCGTCACTCCTGGAACCCTTCCTGCACTTGTGACTGCGGCACGAGACGCCGCACAGCAGATCAGCACCAAGTTAGGCTGGAGTGGCAACCAACGCCGCGCCGGCATCGTGCCGCACCTCAAGGATGATGATGCCGAAGAGCAGGAGCGCGAGGTGGAAGACGACGAAGAGGCCGCCGGCTAGTGAGCGACGCGCCTGAGCAGCACGGCATTGAAACCTTCCAGGCTGAAGGCCTCTCCTTCCCTCCCGACGCGGCAACCGCCGCAGCAGCGAACGCACGCGCCGAACTGTATGAGCGCGCCGCCGCCGACCCTGTTGCCTTCTGGGCCGAGCAGGCACGCGAGCTGCTTACCTGGCGGACGCCCTTCACGAAAACCTTGGAATGGGAGCTCCCATTTGCGAAGTGGTTTGACGACGGCGAACTGAACGTTTCGGAGAACTGCGTCGACCGACACGTTGCCGCCGGTCGTGGCGAAAAGGTGGCCTTCCACTGGATCGGCGAGCCAGGTGACCGCCGCACCGTTACCTACAACGACCTGTTGCGCGAGGTACAGAAGACCGCCAACGCGCTGAAGGCTCTCGGTGTAACGAAGGGCGACCGCGTCGCGATCTACATGCCGATGGTTCCGGAGGTGGCGATCGCCATGCTCGCCTGCGCTCGGATCGGCGCCGCACACAGCGTGGTCTTCAGCGGCTTCCCCGCTAACGCGCTCGCCGATCGCATCAATGACGCCACGGCGAAAGTCCTGATCACCGCCGACGGCGGATATCGTAAAGGGAACTTCTTTGAGCTGAAGCCGATCGCGGACGAGGCACTGAAGAGCACTCCGTCGATTACTGGCGTTCTGGTTTACCAGCGACGCCAGCCAGGAACGGCAGGCACCACGGCGATGCAGGCGGATCGCGACCACTGGTGGCACGAGTTTGTTCCAGCCCAGCCCGCCGAGTGTGCGGCTGATCCGATGCCAGCAGAACAGCTGCTCTACCTGCTCTACACCAGCGGCACCACGGCGAAGCCGAAGGGGATCATGCACACCAGCGCGGGTCACCTGCTCGGCGCTACGTTCACGCATCGCGCCGTCTTCGACATCAAGCCCGACGATGTCTACTGGTGTGCGGCCGACGTTGGTTGGGTGACCGGCCACAGCTACATCGTCTACGGCCCACTGAGCAACGGCGCGACACAGGTGATGTACGAGGGAACCCCCGACACGCCCGCGTGGGATCGCTGGTGGTCGATCGTTGAAGAGTTGAAGGTCACGATTCTCTACTGCGCACCAACGGCCATTCGCGCCTTCATGCGCCAGGGCGACGAGCATCCGAAAGGGCACGACCTCAGCTCGCTGCGACTCCTCGGCTCCGTGGGTGAGCCGATCAATCCCGAGGCGTGGCTCTGGTATCGCGATCTCATCGGTGGCAACCGCACCCCGATCGTCGACACCTGGTGGCAGACCGAGACGGGGTCGATTCTGATCAGCCCACTCCCTGGCGTCACCACCACCAAGCCAGGCTCTGCGACCTTCCCGCTCCCCGGCATCTCGGCCGATGTCGTCGACGATTCAGGGAAGAGCGTGCCGCTCGGTTCCGGTGGCTACCTCACCCTCACCAAGCCGTGGCCGTCGATGCTGCGTGGCATCTGGGGCGACCCAGAGCGCTTCAAAGAGACGTATTGGAGCCGATTCCCTGGTTCGTACTTCGCAGGCGATGGGGCCCGCCGTGACGCCGACGGGTACTACTGGCTCCTTGGGCGGGTGGACGACGTCATGAACGTCTCGGCGCACCGCATCAGCACCATTGAGGTGGAGTCTGCGCTCGTTGACCACCACTCTGTCGCCGAGGCGGCGGTAGTGGGGAAGAGTGATCCACTCACAGGCCAGGCGATCGTTGGCTTCGTGATCCTGAAAAAAGGGATTGAGTCAACGCCGGCCCTCCTTGAAGAGCTGCGCGCTCACGTAGGGAAGAGCATTGGCGCGATCGCCAAGCCGAAGCACCTCGAATTTGTGCCGGAGCTTCCGAAGACCCGCTCGGGAAAGATCATGCGGCGCCTCTTGCGCGACATTGCGGAGGGTCGAAATCTAGGCGACGTCACCACCCTTGCAGACTCGGCCATCGTTGAGGTGATTCGCGCGAACACTGGCGCAGCCGACGAATAAGGCAGACTTTTCCACATTCACCGCCCGCCTCGCGAGATCGGTGGAAAACTCACCCAGGGCTTTCTGCTAAGTCGTTGATAAGTACCTTCTGGTACGCGAGGCCCTCTGCGATGCTACTCGTAGCCCGAAGGGGCCAGCGGTGAACCCGCCGACCGAGCAATCGGCCAGGCGGCACGAACTGTGGCGATGACGGGATCGAACCGACAGGCAACTGACGGTGCTGGTGAATGACCACCAAAGCGCGGGGCAACTCGCAGCGGCGGAGCGGAGGGTCACCTGGGAGCTTCGGCTTTACGGCTGGGGCGACTCGATCCGATCTCACAGCGGAGGGGAACCGGCGTGCAAGCGTCGCCCCCAACATCGGATGGCCTCTCGGGCGAACTCTTACCCCCTGCGAACTCTTTCCCCTACGGACTCGCGCTCTCTGGCGCGCTGCTCTCCGGCACGCTCGGCGACACCTCAGGGCTGTCCGTTGGCGACTCCGTCGAGCTCGGAGTTGGTGACTCTGTCGGGCTTGGAGATGGTGACGCCGCGGTGGGGAATGCGTTCGCAATAACCGTACGAATCTTCGTGATGGTCGCCGCAGTCAGATACGCCGGATAGGCACTCGGCGCAAAACGATAGAGGCGCACCTGCGCCGTAGCAGCGCGCGAGAAGAGGTCAACGAGATTCGGCAGTGAGCTTCGCGGTAGATCTGTCCACACGTACCCTTTCGCCGCTGCCGCAAGTGCGGGGGCGCTCAAGATCGTGGCCGCGCCAAGCTGATCGCGAATCGCGAGCAAGAGTGCCTGCTGCCGCCGCATGCGGCCGTAGTCGGAATCTTGGTGGCGACTACGCGCGTAGGCCAGCGCGAGTCGCCCATTGAAGTGTTGCAGCCCAGAGCCAATACGCAGCTGGATCGAGCCGAGCACTGGGTCCGGATAGTTCTTGTCGTAGATCGGCTCCGTGACGTTCATGTCGATACCGCCCATGGCATCCACCACCTTGATGACGCCCCAGAGATCGGCAACGAGCACGGCGTCAATCGGCCGCTGTGTGAGTTCCGAGATGGTGGCGCGTACCGCAGCGATCCCCGAGACGCTCCCCTCGCCGGGCCAGAGCTGCGGGTAGTAGAAGGTGGCGTCGGTATAGACCTCATTCAAGAGTTTCTTGAAGCAGCCGCACGAACTCGCGTTCCGCGCTGCGCCTGGGGGGAGCGGAACGTTCACCATGTTGCGCGGAAAGCCGAACATGGCCACTCGTCCTGTGGCGACATCGACCTCAACCAGCAGCATCACGTCCATGCGTCGACTCCATCGATCAGCGCCCGCATCAGAGCCGAGCAGCAGAAGATCAAACTTGCCGTCATCGCCCCACGGAATCTCACCGGGTCGCGTCCACGGCGTTGTAATAGTGAGGGAGGGGAGCGTAGCAGTGCCACCGCCACGCACAACAGATGTTCCAGGGCTCACTCCAGCCGAGGCATCGGGTGAAGGGCTACTCAGAGCAGATGCTGACTCCTGCGGGATCTCTGAAGGGCTCGGCGAGGTTTCCGCGAACGTCTCATTGAGGAGTTCATCAAAGGCGACGAGTGACCTGCCGATCGCAAGGTGAGGAGCTGCAACCAGCAGCAGCGTCGCAGCAGCCACGACCACACGATCACGTCGCGGTAGTCGGGCACCACGCAACAGGTGTGTAAGAGCGCCGAGCCGCCATGCGGCGAGAAGTAGGTTCAGTACCCCAAGGAGAAAAAGCGCACCTGGAGTGACGAGGATGACCAAGATCTGGGTTGTACCCCCAAGCAGAAGCACCAGCAACGTGCCAGCAAGGAGTGTGGCTGGGGGCATCACAAACAGCACTCCGCTCCGTCTATCCCCCTGCCGCAACTGACCAAATCCAGGGAAGAGCAGGGTGAGCAAGACGTTGAGGAGCAGTGGTGTGCGAGCATGCTTTTGGGGTTGCTGAGTAATTCTCATGCGATCATCGTTGCCGATCTTCACGTATCGCGGGTGAGCTAGTAGCGCTTTATCTGTAGCCAATCCAAAATGTTGGCGTTAAACCGTATAAACGATGCTCGGCTGACCCCAAATGGTCTTGTTCCCTCAAACCCAGTTACCCACACGAGTGACCCAGCGTTGAAGATGCGTGCCCCGCGCTTCCCTGTTCGGATGACTGTGGCCACTGTTCTCAGCGATCTCCCAGATTTGTAGGTCGCGAGCCCGATGACGACGGAACGTGCAGCAGGGTAAAGATAATCCGCTTCAAGGTAGTACATACCGGAAAGCCTTGAGTTCGACCTCAAGCCGGTACCTTTCAGCAGTGCACGCGGAGTATTTTTGCCGATAGTCATTGAGCGCTTCCCGAGCCCAGCATTACTAGCCCCATATTGCCCCCCAAATAACGCACCCTCAGGGCGACGAATGGAGGCGGATCGAAAAAACACCGCAGCCTTTGATGGTGTTTTTGCTTCTAAGGGGTCTTGGCCTGACCATTTGTACACGACCATGTCGCTTGGTGCTCCACCCTCTGCTCCATTGACGAGCCGAACCTGACAATAGAAGGCGTTAGTTCCAAAATTTGCGATATCCATCGTCCCTCTGTCTCCTGATGCCCGGTCAATCCAGTCACGAAAGATTTTTGAGATGTATTCAGTGTGCTGGCCGAGGATGAGCGCACTCGGATTCGACTTAGGTGCCGATAGCGAGAGGTCGTAATCGGTTGTGTATTGCAAGTTAACGACATGCTGGGAAATCCAAGCAAGCCACGCAGCTTGGGGAACCCAGCCATGCGCGCCATTAAACACGGATTGCTCGAGAGGGCGCTGAAGCGAGATGACGACTGATCGCGGTCGAGTATAGGTTGATGCGCCTCCCCACATATTGTAAGCCTGCATGGTGAGGATGTTGAGTGGGAATAGGGGCTGCCCCGCCTTGATCGCTGGCGTCTTCACAACGAATACTCCGTGTGCTGATTGAGTGCTCACTCCATTTGAGGTGGCGATGGTATACACCCCGGGGGCCCAGCTCGCGGTCTCGACGGAAAAAGTTGTGGGCCATGGTGCTCGGGCGGTCGCTGTCGTTGCATCCCACGTAACAAGGCCACGCTGATCGACTCCGTCCGCACGCTCCTCGCTGAACACAACGCTCGGCGCGATTCTCCCCGAGTAAGTTTCCCGCTTGATAGTCAGCGAATAATTCGGTGTCGGTGAGCTCACATGAAGATTGAGTAGCTCGCCGGGAAAGATGGAAGGCTGAGTCCAGACATCGACTGCCTCTGGAATTAGCGCGAGATCCTGCTCTCCCCCATATGGTGGCGGAGGTGGAGTGTGAGGGTGCCTGGGGGCGCCGTTTTGTGCGACCCCGGGGGCAGCCAACCAAGCGGGCCCCCCAAGCCCCCAGG
>JBIIRA010000079.1:0-3019 GCA_044341795.1 Candidatus Limnocylindrus sp. | reverse complement strand
GGCGGTTGGCGCGAAGGCCCTCTTCCTCGGGTATCCCGCGAATCCAACAGGAGCAACCCTCGACGAGCCGACGCGCGAGGCGCTCGCCAAGATCGCCGTCGCACGCGACCTGGTCGTGATTAGCGACGAGATCTATGACCGACTCGTCTACGAGGGACCGGCGCATCGCGCCATGTCGGCTTACCCAGGGATGCGCGAGCGCACCATCCTGATCGGCGGCTTCTCGAAGTCGTACGCGATGACGGGGTGGCGCGTCGGCTTCCTGTGCGCCCCGAAGGAGATCGTCGCGGGGCTCGTCAAGATTCACCAGTACGCGATCATGAGCGCCCCAACGATTGCGCAAGACGCCGCCCTCGAGGCGTTGACCAACGGCGAACCTGCGCTCGAAGAGATGCGCGCCGCCTATGCGCGACGTCGCACCATCGTGCTTGATGGCCTCGCCGCCCTCAACCTGCCGACCGGTGCACCACAGGGCGCCTTCTACGCCTTCCCTGACATTCGCTCAGCTGGCCTCACCGATGAGGTCTTCGCCGAACGTCTCCTCACGGAAGAGCGCGTTGCCGTGATCCCAGGCTCCTCGTTCGGTGCCAGCGGCGTCGGGCATGTGCGCATCTGCTACGCCACCTCAGAAGAGAACCTGCGTGAGGCGCTGGTGCGCATCGGTCGATTCGTTGCCAAGGCACGCGAGGTGGCGGCATGACCTGGTATGCGGTGATCGGCATTGAGGTGCATGTGCAGCTGCGCACGGTGACGAAGATGTTCTGCCCCTGCGCGATTCCAGCCGAGGGTGACCTCCCGAACAGCAAGACCTGCCCAACCTGCCTCGGCCTCCCTGGTGCACTCCCTGTGCCGAACAAGGCGGCAATCGAGAAGCTCCTCGCTGTTGGTGCCGCGATCGGTGCCGCCGCGCCGGCGACCACGATCTGGGATCGCAAGAACTACTTCTACCCAGATCTACCGAAGGGGTATCAGATCAGTCAGCTCGACTTCCCACTCGCCGAGCATGGAACGATTGAGGTCACGACGAGCGCCGGCACGAGCCGCGTGCGAATTCGCCGCGCCCACCTGGAAGAGGACACGGCGCGCCTGCGTCACGAGAAGGGGAGTGACGGGAAGCGCTCCAGCCTCATCGACTACAACCGCTCCGGTGTTGCGCTTCTCGAGATCGTGACTGAGCCAGACATTCGTGATGCGGAGACGGCCCGCCGCTACGCTGAAGAGCTCCGACTGCTGCTACGCACGATCGGCGCCGCCGACGCCGAGATGGAGAACGGGCAGATGCGCGTCGAGGCGAACGTCTCGATCCGTCCAAGCGAAGATGCACCGTTCGGCACGCGCACCGAGGTGAAGAACATGAACTCCTTCCGCTCGGTGGAGAAGGCGATCGCCTTTGAGATTGCGCGACAGGCCGAGATCCTTGAGGCGGGCGGGTCAATCACCCAGGAGACGCGCGGTTGGGATGAGTCAAGCGAAACCACGTACACGATGCGTGCCAAAGAGAACTCGCACGACTACCGCTACTTCCCCGAGCCCGATTTGCCACCACTCGCCATTGATCCAGCATGGCTGGCGGGTATCGTTGCGAGCATCCCTGAGATCCCTTCCGCGCGCCGAGCACGCTATGTGGAGCAGCTCGCACTCTCCGAATACGATGCCGCCGTCTTGGTCGGCGAGCCGCGTGCCGCGGCACTCTTCGAAGCGGCACGTGCTGCAGATGCAACGATTGATGCCAAGGCGCTCGCCAACTGGGTGACGGGCGAGTATCTCCGTGCCGCCAATGAGGGGGCCGCTAAGCCAGATCCGGCCCAGTTCGCCGCGCTGATCGGTGCTGTCTCGCGCAAGGAGATCAATGGCACGACAGGGAAAGAACTCTTCGCCGAGCTCTTGGGCGGCAGCTTTGATGTGCGCGCGGCGATCAGTGAGCGCGGCCTCGGGCAGATTAGTGACGATGGCGCACTCAAGAAACTCGCCAGCGAGGTGCTTGCAGCAAACCCTCAGGCGCTCGCCGACTGGAAGGCGGGGAAGCAGCAGGCGATCGGCTTCCTGGTTGGCCAGGCGATGAAGGCGAGCAAGGGGCGTGGCGACGCTGCCCAACTTGGAGCCGTCTTCAAGACCCTGCTGGACGCCTAAGTGCTCGACCTCGTTCGTCTCTTCGTGGGCGGCATCGGCATCGCAGGATTTGTCTATCTCGCCCTTCGACTCCCGCCGCTCCTTCGAGCGCGAACGGAGTGGGCGAACCGCGTCGGCGCTGCAACGCGCTATGAGGCGTGGCGCGGCACCCCGGGGAGCGGCCCTGATCTTGTCGATCGTCTCGAGGGGGAACTCATCAACAATCGACTTCGCAGGCTTGCCGGAGTTGGCGCCGCTTCGATTGCTGGGGTTCTACTCGCCCTCTTCGCCTAAGGCGATAGCCGAACGTTATCGCCCTGGCCCGGTGATCCCGAGGCGTGGCATCTCAATAGCCGGGCAACGGTCTTGTACGAAGTCCATGCCAGCGGCAGCTGCGATTTGCGCGGCGGCGGGACTGACGATTCCAAGCTGAAGCCAGAGCCCACCTGCGCCAATCGCAACGGCCTCGCGTGCAACCTCCTCGCACTCCTCGGAGCGCCGAAAGACATCAACAAGATCAATCCGCTCGCCAGCCGGAAGTGAGGCGGCAGCGGCACGGAGCGTTGGGAAGCAGGGGAGGCCCGCCACCCCGTCGCGCAGCGCTTCTGGCATCGGGTTGATCGGGATGATCTGCCAGCCAGCTGCGGCGAGTGTGCGCAGGACGCCGTGGGAGGGGCGGTCTGGGCGGGGCGATGCGCCAACGACCGCGATGGTGCGACTCTCCGTCAGCATGCGGCGCATGAGCGCGTCTGCTGCGGCGGGATCTGGGGCGCCCCCTTCGGCGGCCTCTATGGCTGCCCGTAGTCGTGCGCGTTCCTGCTCATCCATAGGGGGATAGTACGCCGATCGCTAGACTGCCCCACGTGAGCGCCAAGCCTGACTTTACGCACCTCCACGTCCACAGCGAGTT
>JBIIRA010000078.1:0-3104 GCA_044341795.1 Candidatus Limnocylindrus sp. | reverse complement strand
GTGTGCAGTGTCTAATGACAGTTGTACCGCCGCCTCTCACGAGGTCAACGCATAGTTGACCCGCGAGAGCGGTAATAACTGAGCAGAGCCCTGGCCTTCGGGCCGGGGCTCTCTCGTATCCGCCCCAGCAGCTCCAATGTGCGCCCGCCCACGGTTGGCGCGTACCCTACAGGTGCGCCCAGGGGCCGCAATGTAGTTCGAGAGGAGGTACCGCGATGGCTAAGACACCAGTCAAGACCGCGTCCTCCCCTGCCCCGAAGGAGAAGGCGCCCCCTTCGGGGACCACGCTCGCTTCGAACCGCAAGGCCTCGTACGAGTACGAGATCGTCGAACGCTATGAGGCGGGGGTTGTTCTCTCGGGGACCGAAATCAAGTCAATTCGCGCTGGTAAGGCCGATATTGGCGATGCCTACGTGCGCCTCGACGCGGGCGAGGGTCGCTTGATCGGCATGCACATTGCCGAGTGGCCCGGTGCTGCCAGCCAGAACCATGAGCCGAAGCGGGTGCGGCGCCTCTTGCTCCATAAGTCCGAGATCATCGCCATCGGCACCAAGGTGAAGACGAAGGGGCTCACGTTGATTCCGCTGCGCCTCTACCTTTCGCGCGGACGCTGCAAGGTAGAGATTGGCCTCGGGCGCGGCAAGAAGGCCTTCGATAAGCGCGCCGCAATCGCCGATCGCGAAGGGCGTCGCGAAGCGGAGCGCCAGCTCAGCGACTGGAAGCGCGGCGAGTAGTTCCGCTGGCACTGGTAATCGCACCGCACGCGCGGTATCATTGACCTCTTGGGGATGCGTGGTTTCGACGGAGATCCGCACCTTGGGAACGCGAGTCGAGGTTGCTATCAGGCCTCGTTAAACCGGTAGCAAAAAGAAGTAACTGGCAATCGCCAGCCTGCTCTCGCCCTCGCTGCCTAAGGCAGTAAGGTGAGCGTGGAAGCGGCCCCCGCTTCGCGGGTCGTGGAAGCGTCATAAAGCGAAGCTGCAGTGGTGGCGAGCGACGCATAGTCATCACGTAAGCCCGATTTAGGGACATGTATCTCGGTTGAGGGTCGATCCGGCCTGTGGGAGCGCCTCAACTTAGATTAAACCGCAGGACACGCTCGTAGTGGTCTCAAGGAAGGCTTTTCGGACGAGGAGTTCGACTCTCCTCCATCTCCACCAACACTTCTCTATGGCGCGGGTCGCGCGCTACCTAATCTCCTTGATCCGCGCCTTCGCCATCGCTACCAGGAGCTTCTCGTCAATCTCCCAATCGTTCGGGATGGTGATGGTGTGCTTGAGCACGCGGTATCCCTTCAATTTCGGGGTGAACGCGTCGATCACTGTCTTACTAAAGGGGTTGATCAGTAGGTACTTCGATGAGGCCGATGCGCCAAACACATAGTCTTTCTCGTTGCGCAAGATTGGCTGGTTCCACGAGATCACAAGCTTCAGCTCCGGATACGCCGCGCGCAGCACCTTGAACATGCCCTTCATGGTGCGCGCCTGCTGCACGTCAATACTCTTGAAGTAGTCCGTGGGTGTTGCATGCCGGTGTGCCGTGGTTGAGCCGCGGGTGAACATCACCAGCGCATTGGCGTGCGCTTGTGAGAATCCATAGTTCTCGCGCAGATGGGCGATCTGTTCCGGGTAGCGCTTCCCTGCAACGGTCTTCATTACTGCGAACCAGTGCTTCATTGGTTCGCCGTAGCGCTTCTCGATTGCAGGGAAGTGCGCTTCCCGTCTTGGATCCTTTGTTGGCATCTCTGCCGAGTTGCTCGTTACGCTGGGATGACGACGACGCGGCGCTCTGGCTCTTCACCAGCAGACTCGGTCGCAATGCCGTCCATCTCCTGAAGTTCAACGTGAATCCAGCGGCGCTCTAGCGCCGTCATTGGCTCAAGCTGAACGGCGCGGCCGGTCTCCTTGACGCGGTCTGCCGCCTTGCGCGCGAGTGCGCGAAGCTGTGCCTCACGTCGACCTCGATACTCTTCAATGTCAACGGTGACACGTGCCCACTCGCCCATCTTGCGGCTAAGCATTAGGTTCACGAGATGCTGGATCGCCTGCAGTCGCTCACCGCGGCCGCCGATCAAGTTGTTCAACTCATCAACCGCCTCTGGTGAGGTGCCGGCAACGTTCAACACGGTGTCAGCTCCTGTTCCAGTGACGCGTACTTCAGCCTCAAAGCCGAGGTGCTTCACCAGCGTCTCAAGGATCTCCTTGCCGCCGCTGATCATCTCTGGCGTTGTCTCGCTGCGCTCGCGTCGCTCTCGTGGCTCGCGATCCTCACGTGGTGCGCGCTCTGGGCGCGGTGCACGCTCTGGTCGTGGCCCACGATCGCCGCGTGGCGCTGGGCGCCCTGCAGCTTGTGGCGCAGCGGCTCGCGCTGCTGGTGCGTCGTTTCGTGGCGCCGGGCGTGGCGCACGCTCTTCGCGAACGGGTGCTGGTGCTGGGCGGCTCGACTCGCCGGCCCGCTTTGGAGCAGCACCGCCGAGTGCGCTGATTGGCGCAGCAACGATGCGAGCTGGCTCAGCACCCATGCCGAGCACGCCGCGTGACCCTGGCGCAATGATCTCGAAGTCGAGATCACCGATGCCGACCTTGAACGCTTCACAAGCACCCTTCAGTGCCTCTTCAACGCTCTTGCCGGTGAACTCCTGGTATGCGCTCTCGTTCGCCATTACCTACTCCCTCGTCGACCATGTCGGTCGCGCTTCTTCGCCGAACGGATCGTGGCGGCTGCTGATGCAGCGCGGTCAAGCTCCGTTCGTTCGTGTGGTGCCACAACTTCCCCAGCAACATCCGGAACTGATTCCGGCATTGCCACTGGGAAACGCGGGGCATGGTTAACGGCAAAGGCGGGCATCCAGCCGAAGAGCGGGAAGAGCCCACCGTAGCCGAGGATCAAGTACTGCTGAGCGATCGAGAACAGCGTGGACGAGATCCAGTAAATGAACAGGCCGGCGGGAAGAATCCCGCCGTACAGTACCGAGATAAGTGGCAGAAGCACCATGGTCTGACCCTGTGCCCCTGACATTGGGTCGTTCTTCGACGCATTTGGGTTGATCACCATGCGTGTCTGAATGACCTGGAGAAGTGCGCTAATGATTGCGAGAATCGAGA
>JBIIRA010000029.1:0-11211 GCA_044341795.1 Candidatus Limnocylindrus sp. | reverse complement strand
TCCTTGATACTGGATACGTCCCTTCGAATCGCACGAGTGCATCCGTTGGGCTGATCCACCAGATGATGGTGGCCTGGATCCCGTGCAGGAGCACAAGGAGCCGGTTCCAGTTAAAGAGCTGCTTCGCGCGAGCGGCCGGAATGGCGGCAAACGTCGTTGCAACCCCGGTGCTTGCGGCGGCCGCGCGCTTTGGCGCGGACTTCTTGGCTGTTGCCATGAAGGTTCCTCCCTATTCGTTTCTGCAGGCTGGACTTCAGCCTGGTGCCCTTGAGGGTAGCGGCGCACGCGGGATTTGCTCAAATCGTGCGAGAACCTGGCCCCAAGGTTGCGCTATCTGAACCTAATTCGTGCTTTGGCTGCGGTAGGATGAGGCAATCGCGGAGACCCCGCGTCGGCCGAGCCAGGGGCCCGGGCCAAACTCGCCATTAAAGGAGAACACATGAAGAACCTACGGATCGGTGCCATTCTTGGCGCCCTCCTCATGGTCGCAGCGGCGTGCTCGAGCGCGCCTGCTGGCAAGGCCGGAGGAACTCTCATCGTTGCCCTACCAGGCGACATCGTACGAACCGACGCTGCGTTGATGGACGACAGCAACACGTCGTACGTCATTCAGCAGGTCGTTGAGACCCTCGTTGGCCTTGAGCCAGGTTCAACCTCAAAGGTTGTTCCAGTGCTCGCAGAGAGCTATGAGATGAGCGCCGATGGCCTCACCTACACGTTCAAGCTGCGCAGCGGCATCAAGTTCCACGACGGCACCGCCTTCAATGCGGATGCGGTCGTGTTCAACTACGAGCGTTACATTGGCCTACCAACTGAGCTCCGAGACTACGCCTTCTATATCGGCGACATCTTCGGTGGCTATGGCAGCGAGAGCAACCTTGAGTCCGCAACGAAGATTGACGACCTTACCGTCGCCATCAAGCTGCGCAAGGCGAGCTCAAACTTCCTGTTGACCCAGACCCTTCAGGTCTTTGCCATCCAGTCGCCAACGGCGCTGGCTCTTGGTAAGGCTGACAACACCGAGACCGATGTTTCGAAGATCACTGCCGCCACCGGCGGCGCAGGCGCAATGGTCGGCACTGGCCCCTTCAAGTTTGTGAAGTGGACTGTTGGCGATAGCGTTGAAGTTGTGAAGAACGCAGAGTATTGGGACAAGGATAAGGTCGCGTATGTTGACGCGATCATCTTCAAGGCGGTTGCCGAAGAGGCACAGCGCGTGAACGGTCTTGCAACGGGTGAAATTGACCTTGCGCAGACCATTGCCCCAGCGACGATCGCGACGATCGCCGCAAACCCAGATCTGCAGCTGATTGACCGAGGCTCCTCGTTCAACACGTTCCAGATCTCGATGAACCACACATACGCACCGATCAGCAATCCGAAGATCCGTGAGGCGATCGCCTATGCGATCAACTACGACTTCCTGATCAAGACCTTCTACGCCGGCGCAGCGGTGCGGGCAACGAACTGGATGCCAGCTGGCGTTCAGTACGCGAAGGACCTCAAGCTTCCAGGCTATGACGTCGAGAAGGCCAAGGCGTTGATCGCGGAGTCGGGCGAAACCGACCTCACGATTGACTTCTGGTATCCAAACGACGTGTCCCGCCCGTACATGCCTGATCCAAAGGGCTTGTTCGAAGCGATCACGGCGAACCTCGAGGCAGTTGGCTTCAAGATCAACCCAAACAGCGATGGTTGGCGCGAAGGCTACCTGGACGACGAGAACGCCGGTAAGTACGAGATGTGGCTTCTTGGTTGGACCGGCGACTGGGCCGGACCAGACAACTTCTTGAAGACGGCGTTCTTCGGATATAAGAACGGCGCCCCTTCAAAGGAGTTCGCCTACAAGAACGATGCCCTCGACAAGGCGATGAACGACGCACTTGCAGCGGGCACCGAAGCTGAGGCGAAGACACTGTGGGAGACGGCGCAGGACTTGATCCGCGCTGACATGCCAACAGTGCCGGTTGCCAACTCGAAGCCGCAGGCAGCTGCCACGATCGACCTGAAGGGCTTCATCGGCTCTGCAGCGTTGAACGAGCCGCTCAACCTGGTCTGGCTCGACCGACCGTAACTAAGGTGCATGCCGCCTAAGGCGGCGTGCTCCTCGCTCAAACGAGAGCATCTGTCGCCGCTCCCTTGGCCGTGAGGCTGGGGGGGCGGCGACGGCGTTTCACCCTTAGACTCCCCTCATGGGGAGATACATTGTTCGTCGCTTGATCGCCGCGATTCCCGTGCTGATCGGCCTGTCAATTCTGCTCTTCGCCTACATCCGCATCCTGCCCGGCGATCCATGCGTTGCCATCCTTGGGCAACACCGCACCCCCGAGGCTTGTGCAGCCCTCCGGGAGAACCTTGGCCTTGATCTTCCGCTCTGGGAGCAGTACATCCGGTACCTGACGAACACGTTGTCGGGTGATCTTGGCGCGAGCGTCGTGAACTCCCAACCCTTCTTGGCTGAGTTCCTCACGCGCTTCCCTGGCACGGTAGAGCTAACTTTCGGCGCACTTGTTTTTGCCCTTGGCGTTGGGATCCCGCTCGGCCGACTCGCCGCGCGAAAAGTGGGCGGTCGGATCGACGGCCTCATCACGGGTGTCAGCCTCTTCGGGGTGAGCATTCCCGTCTTCGTTCTTGGCCTTGCACTCGTTGCAGTCTTCGGCGTCATTCTCGAATGGCTGCCAACGCAAGGGCGTATTGATGCTCGCGCTCGCTTTGATGCTACTTCAGGGCTGCTCCTGATCGATACCCTCTTCGCTGGCCGCCTTGACCTATTTGTGGATGTTGTTCGCCACCTGATTCTTCCTTCGATTGCCCTCGGGTCGATTCCACTCGCGATCATTACCCGCATCACGCGCGCGTCGGTCATTGAGGTAGTGAACGAAGATTACGTTCGAACTGCGCGCTCGAAGGGTCTCAAAGAGAAGGCCGTTGACAACCGGCACATCATGCGCAATGCGTGGCTGCCCGTTACCACTGTCGTTGGACTTCAGGCGGGCGCACTCCTTGGAGGCGCGGTTCTGACTGAAACCGTGTTTGTTTGGAACGGGGTGGGACGATGGGTCGTCGATGCAATCCAGAACCGAGACTACCCGATCGTGCAGTCGACGATCCTCATCTTTGCGCTCATCTTCTTGGTGGTTAACCTGCTCGTCGACATTGGCTACGCGCTGCTGAATCCAAAGATTAGGTACCAGTGATGCTACGTGCTGCGTTAGTTGACCCACAGCTCGCTCGTGCACCGCGTGGCCTCTGGGGTGATGCTGCGCGTCGCCTGCGCCGCAATCGACCGGCGATGGTGGGGCTCTTCTGCATCGTGCTCTTTGCCTCTGCGGCGATCCTTGCACCGCTGATTGCGCCATATGATCCGTACGCCATGAATGGGAGCAGCCTCGATGCTCCCTCCTTGACCCATCTCTTTGGCACCGACCTGCTGGGGCGCGACATCTTTTCACGCGTCCTCTACGGAGCCCAGATCAGCCTCTTTGTTGGGGTTGGCGCTGTAGCGATTGCGCTTGTTATCGGGGGCGCCCTCGGTGCAATCGCAGGCGGATTCGGCGGCCGGGTCGACAGTGTGATCATGCGCACCACGGACGTTTTCCTCTCGATCCCGAGCATCTTGCTGGCGATCGGCATCGTTACCGCCCTTGGGCGTGGGATGCCACAACTAACACTGGCAATTGCGGTGAGCTATGCGCCAACGTTTGCGCGCCTGCTGCGCGGCTCGCTCCTCGCGCTACGCGAGGCTGACTACGTTGTGGCCGCGCGCACCATTGGTGCCTCGCGCTTGAGGATCCTGATTCGACACATGTTGCCGAACGCACTAACGCCACTCATTGTGCAGGCGACGCTCGTACTTGCCACCGCCATCATCGACATCGCTGGCCTCGGCTTCCTTGGCCTAGGGCCTGTTGATCCGCGCACACCAGAGTGGGGGACGATGCTCGTGGACGCGCGTCGATTCATGCAGACGGCCCCACACATTGTGATCTTCATCGGCGGCGCAATTGTCATCTCGGCGATTGGATTCAACCTTCTCGGAGACGGGCTGCGCGAGTCGCTTGACCCGAAGTTGAAGCGATGAGCGACCAACACCTGCTTGAGGTTCGTGACCTGGTGGTGCGCTTCCGTACCCATGACGGTGCGGTACATGCCGTGAATGGGGTCTCGTTCGACTTGGCCGCTGGCGAAACGCTCGGTGTGGCGGGTGAATCTGGCTGTGGCAAGAGCGTTACGAACTTAGCGATCGTTGGCCTACTGCCGAAGCCTGCTGGCCGTGTGGAGGGTGGGAGCGTCAAGCTTGACGGGCGTGAGCTCACCACCCTGAAAGAGGAGGAGCTGCGCCAGGTGCGTGGCAGCGAGATCGCCATGATCTTCCAAGACCCGATGACGTCGCTGAACCCGGTGCTGCGCATTGAGGAGCAGCTGACTGAAACGATTCAGGCGCACCGCGAGGTGACGAAGGAGGCGGCGCGGACTCGCGCAATTGAGCTGCTCACCGCTGTGGGCGTTGCCAACCCAGAGTCGCGACTACGCAGCTACCCACACGAGTTCTCGGGCGGCATGCGCCAGCGCGTCATGATCGCCATGGCCCTTGCCCTTGAGCCTCGCGTGCTTATCGCGGACGAGCCAACGACGGCGCTCGACGTGACCATTCAGGCGCAGGTGCTCGACCTGCTCCGCCGCCTCACCGAGGAGCGCGGCACGGCAACGATTCTCGTGACCCACGATCTTGGCGTTCTCGCCGGCATGGCCGACCGCGTCAACGTGATGTATGCCGGCGCGGTGATTGAATCGGGAACCACCGACGACCTTTTTGCCAAGCCACGTCATCCGTACACCGTAGGCCTGCTGCGTTCCATTCCACGCCTTGACGGCGAGACTGGCGGCAAGCTGGTGCCCATTGAAGGTCGACCACCCGACCTGGTTGATGCGCCTGTCGGCTGCTCGTTCTACGCGCGCTGCGCTTGGCGCACCGATCGTTGCGCCGCGGAGGCGCCCCCCCTCCTGCCGATTGACGGAGGCACGGGCCCGATCGTGACGAGCGGACCAACCGCAACCCATGTTGTGGCCTGCTTTAACCCAGTGGCGCCCGCAGAGGTTGCCGAAGGGCGGCCGCTACCACGCGCTAAAGGAACCGCCCAATGAGCCGCGAGCCGTTGCTCAATGTGAAAGATCTCGCGGTGCGATTCCCAATTCGCGAAGGCTTGGTGCGTGAGCGCACCGTCGCTGAAGTGCGCGCAGTTGACGGCGTCTCATTCGAAGTCGCGAAGGGGGAGATCCTCGGTCTTGTTGGTGAGTCTGGTTGCGGAAAGAGCACCGTCGCACGAGCTATTACCCGCGTCGTTAAGCCGAGCGCTGGAACGATCGACTTTGACGGACACAACCTCGCGACCGCCGAAGGGCGTGAGCTGCACGAACTCCGGCGTCGCGTGCAGATGATCTTCCAGGATCCATACGCTTCGTTGAATCCGCGCATGACCGTTGGTGCGATCCTGCGCGAGCCAGCCGACATTTACAACGTTGGCACGAGTGCCGAACGCACCGGTCGCGTTGCTGAGCTCCTTGAACTCGTCGGACTTGATCCGCGCTTTGCTGAGCGCTACCCCCACGAGTTCTCTGGAGGACAGCGTCAGCGCATCGGCGTGGCACGAGCGCTTGCCCTCAACCCAGATCTCGTGGTGGCTGACGAGCCGGTAAGTGCGCTCGACGTGAGTGTGCAGGCCCAGATCCTGAACCTACTTGCTGAACTGCGCCAGCGCCTTGGGCTCGCCTACCTCTTTATTGCACACGACCTCTCGGTGGTGCGCCACATCAGCGACCGCACCGCCGTGATGTATCTGGGGAAGATCGTAGAAGTCGCGCCATCGGCCGAGTTGAATAGCTCACCGGTGCATCCGTACTCGATCGCTCTCCTCTCCGCCGTACCAATCCCTGACCCGGCGATTGAGAAGAAGCGTAAGCGGATCATTCTGAAGGGCGACGTGCCGTCGCCATCGAATCCGCCGAGCGGCTGTGCCTTCCAGACGCGCTGCTGGCTGAAGGAGAAGCTTGGCAACCCGGAGCGTTGCAACACGGAATCGCCGCAGCTGGTGCAGGTTTCCACAGGCCACCAGGTCGCCTGCCACTTCCCCGACAAGGTCTAGCCCCACAAAAACAACGAGGGCCTGGCCAGCTTTCGCCGACCAGACCCTCGCGGCCTGTTAGGACACCAGGTCGCTATGCGGCGACGGTATCCCCCGAGGCGAACCAGCGGCGGATGCCGGCTGGAAGGCTTCCACCGAGGCCCGCGTCAAGACCGTAGTAGTTCCCCGCTCCGATCACGCCCAGCCCGAACGTGACGACGGCGTACGTGAGGTGTTGGTTCACGATGCCGTAGGCGAAGTCCCATGCGGCGAAGAAGAAGAAGAGCATCATCAGTGAGCCCATCAGTGCGGCGAAACGCGTTGCGATTCCGAGAATCAGCGCCGTTCCAATCGCAACTTGCCCGAATGGCACGAGGAGGTTGATCACGCTCATAGCCCCCGCATTGGCAGAGAGTCCGACCCAAAAGTCATGGGTGGGGTTGAACACCGTGCCCTCGACCACCTCAGTCACGAACGGCCAGCCGAGCGTGCCGCCAGTGCCGAATGCGAGGAATCCCTTCGCGGTCCATTCACCGGCACCGCCGATGACCTTCTCGAGACCTGCCCACAGGAAGATGACGCCGATGACAATTCGCCCGATGGCGACCGCCTTCGGATACCAGGAAAGTGATGCAGTCGTACGCATATGTACTGCCTCCAGCTTTCGGCCCAGATCGTCGATCCGAAAACGAATCGATGCGATTCGTGCCGCTGAGCCGAGTGTGCGCCTACTTGGTAGAAATCGGTAATCCATAGCGGTGCGCTATCACATAGCGCAGGGGTAAGGATTAGCTAGCGATTCCGTTCGCTGCGAACGAAGAGGAAGGTTCCGACGGAGAGCATGACGACTGTGGCAACTGTGATCACGGCAACGTTCCACGTAGGGTCGGCAAGTACCGCTGGGTCTCCACTTCCATAATATGCGCCGCGAACGAGGTCAACTGCGTAGCGCAGTGGTGCGATGTGGCTGACGATGTCGAGGTACCACGGCAGGTTGCGGATTGGGTTGAACGCACCAGCAAGGAAGAACTGCGGCAAGAAGATGAAGGGGAAGAGGAGGTTCGCCGATCGCTGGTTCGGCAGCACACTCACGATCAGTGCACCGAACGCCGCCCCGAAGAGAGCCACCAAGATGAGCGCAGGAATAATCGCCAAGACTTGCGCCAGGGTGAGTGGAATGCCGAGGATGATGCCGAAGGCCATCACCGTGAAAGCTTGGGGGAAGGCGACAAGTGACTCGCCGAGGATCTTGCCGGCGAGAATCGTGCGGCGGCCGATAGGCGCGACGAAGATCTCCTGGCTGAAGTCGTTCTCACGGTCTTCAAGGATGGAGACGAGCCCAAGCGCCGATGACTGCCAGACACCCTGCGCCAACTGCCCAGCAAAGATGAATGGGAGCAGGTCGATGCCAGGCGACTCAAAGTTGGAGGCGAAGGCTCCGCCAAGGACTCCAATGAAGAGGGCCGGGAAGACCAGGCCACCAACAAGGCGAATCGGATCACGAAGCAGCTTCGTGACATCGCGCGCGGCAATGGCTCCGGCAGCCGCCGCTTCACGGCGCAAGCTGAATCGTGACGTTGCGGTGTGCACGTTTGGAGTCGTCATCGCCGGAACCCTCGCCGTGGCGCGTCATCGAGTGGCGACTCTTCACGATCGTCAGCCGTTGCGGCGACAATCTTCAAGTAGGCGTCTTCGAGGCTTGGGCTGCGCACTTCGAATCGGGTGAGTGGCGACTTCAGGTCGCGGAGGAGCTGGTGTGCTGGCTCTGCACCCTTCACCTCAACGGCGAAGCCTGCAGAGATCACCTGCGGCGTGTGGCCGAGGCGCTCGATCTCCGCACCAAGCGCCACGCGATCAGCCGCTTCAAGTTCTACGCGTGTGACGCCAGTGCCAACGCGCAGCTCAGCGGGCGTACCGTTCGCGACGATCTTGCCGCGATCGATGATGCAGACCTGGTCGGCAATCTCGACTTCGTCGAGGTAGTGCGTGGTGAGAACCATGGTGGTTCCTTCACTGCGACGGATCGCATCGAGGTAACCAGCCACCGATCGGCGCGACTCAGGGTCAAGGCCAACGGTCGGCTCGTCGAGGAAGAGCACCTGCGGCTTATGGAGCAGCGAACGGGCGATCTCGAGCTTGCGGCGCATACCGCCGGAATACTTGGAGATCTTCTTGAAGAGGTCGTCCCGGTCGAGCCCAACGAGTGCGCCGAGTTCAACGACGCGATCACGGTACTCCTGCGGCATGAGGCCGAACGATGGGCGATAGGCGTAGGCGCCGTAGAGGGCGGCGTGGAAGCGGCAGTTCTCTTCGCCGGTGAGGGCGCGGTCGAGGGATGGCTTCTGGAAGATGATGCCGACGCGGCGGCGCACCTCTGACTGGTCGTGCGCAAGGTCCGCCCCGGCGATCTGCACGCTCCCCGAGGTGGCGGCGAGCGTGGTGGTCAGGATGCTGATCGTGGTGGTTTTGCCAGCGCCGTTTGGCCCAAGGAGGGCGAAGAGGGAGCCCTGCTCCACGGAGAAGGAGACGTCATCTACGGCGTTACGGTCAGCGCCCTTGTAGCGCTTGACGAGGTCTGAGACGACGATTGCAGGGGTAGAAGACATCGGCGCAATCCTACTCCTGTCAGGGTAGGCTCGTCTTATGGCTCATCTTGCTGGTCTCCTGCGCCTCGCTCATCCGCTGCCGACGCTCCTCAACGCGATCATTGCGGCGGCGCTCACGACCACGGCGGGGGGCTCAACGACCCAAGCCGCACTTGCAGCCATCACCATGCTTGGTATCCATACCTCCATTGGCGCGATGAACGACCTCCTTGACCAGGCTAGCGATGCGGGGAGGGCAGAGAAGCCACTCGTCGGTGGATCCGTAGCACCGCGCGAGGCGCGCGTGATGGTGGTCATTGCTGCAACCGCAGGGCTAGCGGCGGCCTCTGCGCTCAGCTTCACGAGCCTGTTGATTGCTGCCGCCGGTGCAACCCTTGGCTATCTCTACAACGCAGGGATCAAGCGCACACCGATCTCGTTTCTCCCGTTCGCTCTCGGGGTCGCACTGATTCCGGTGTTCGCGTGGAGTGCCGCAGGGGCGCAGCTCCCCGCCGCGATCGCCACACTCTGTTTGATCGCGCTTCCCGGTGGAAGTGCCCTTGCGCTCCAGAATGCACTCGCCGATCGCGAACTCGATAAATCAGTTGGTGCCAACGGTGCGGTGGTGCGGCTCGGCCACCAGCGAACGATCCTCTTCATCGCACTGCTCCACGGCTTCACCTATCTCCTTCTGCTCGTGAGTGCGCCAACGACCGCCTCACCAGTGCTCCTTGCCGTTGGTGGGCTGCTCCTCGCTGTTGGGGTGACGTTGAGCACTCGTGTGCGTCGCGATCTGCGCCAGCGCGGATGGGAGGTGGGCGCCCTCGCACTTGCCTGTTGCGCAGTTGCGATCGCGCTCTCGTACGATTGATTGATGAACATTATTCGCGCCTCAATGCGCTCGACCCAATCTGGCTGCGGCACGATCATTGTTGGGCTGATCATCCTCGGCGCAATCGGCTCGCTCTTTGACGGCGGGACTGACACCAGTACGCCGCGACCAAGTCCAACAGCTTCTGCCTCTAACAGCGCGGAGGCTTCGCCCTCGGTAGACCCATCACCATCCGTGGTGCCGTCGCTGCCGATTGCCCTCGAGGTCGACCCGCCAGCCGCGGTCGCGCGAGGTGCGGAGGTTGTCCTCACCGTGCGGGCGAGTGCCGGCTCCGAGTGCGAGATCGGTGTGCCTGCGCTGGCGCGTGAGGGGGAGGCCCCAGCTGCGTTGTTTGTGCCCCAAGGCGGAACTGCGACCTTCACCTGGCGAGCGGGCACAACCAAGGGAGTCTGGTTTGTGACCGTGGTGTGCACCGCAGAGTCTGAGCGCGAGGCGCTCGAGGTGACGGTTACGATTAAGTAGTAGCGAGCAGGTGCCCGCAGGCTTCATACTGCGTTGGTCAGTCTCCCTCGGGGGGGTAGCTCAGTTGGTAAGAGCTCCGAGCTTATATCTCGGCGGTCCCTGGTTCGATTCCAGGCCCCCCTACCATTCTTCGTTCATACTCTCTACATGGCACGTCCAATTGCACTGATCACCGGAGCCTCGTCGGGCATTGGCGAGTGCATCGCCCTGCGCCTGGCATCGAGCGGCCATGACCTGGTGCTGGTAGCCCGACGTGGTGATGAGCTGGCACGCGTCGCCGCTCTTGCCGCCGCCGCTGGCGCCGCGAGTGAGACGATTGTCGCGGATCTTTCGCAGGCCGCCGATGTGGCGAAGGTTGAAGCTCGCATCTTGGATGCTGATCGACCGATTGAAATCCTGGTCAACAACGCCGGCTACGGACGATTCGGCAAGATCACAGAGCTTGATGCAGCGGGTGAAGCGAATGAGATCGCTGTCAATGTCACCGCCCTGACGCTCCTATCGCGCGCGGCGCTCATGGCCATGGCGCCACGAAAGCGCGGCGGAATCTTGAATGTTGCCTCGCTCGCCTCGTTCATTCCGTTCCCTGGATTCACCACCTACGCCGCGACCAAAGCCTACGTGCGGCACTTCACCCTGGCGCTCCATGAAGAGGCGAAGCCCTTCGGCGTGAAGGTGACCTGCGTTGCCCCTGGATTTACGCCAACCGGATTCCAAGAGCGCGGCGGCTTGAGCCAGAGCTCGGGCCTGCCGAGCTTCTTGCTGACCTCTGCCGACACTGTTGCCCGTGCTGCTCTTGAGGCACTACGTGATGGACGCGCCCTTGTGGTGCCGGGTTGGATGAACGCGATTTCAGCACGATTCTTGAGCCTGATGCCGAGCTTCCTCTTGCGCCGCATGGGCGCGATCGGTGCTCGCTTTCCTCACTAACCGCGAAGACTCCAGCGCGCTCCGGTCGGTTCGTCGACGAGCTCCACGCCAAGTGCTTCGATCGCTGCGCGGAGTGCGTCTGCATCACTAAATCGGCGCTCGGCGCGAGCCGCTGCGCGCAGGGCAATCATCTGCTCCACTGCGCTACTCACGTCCACCCCAGGCGCCGATGTTGGCACGGAGAGGAGCGCCTCGGTTGCTGGAAGTGCGGCGCGTGGCA
>JBIIRA010000028.1:0-11249 GCA_044341795.1 Candidatus Limnocylindrus sp. | reverse complement strand
ATGCTCGGTCGATGGGGGGAGCTATGTCTCGTGTGCCTCACCGTTCAGCACCTCAACCCTGAGCGTGGGGTCCCATACCTTCGCCGTGCGGGCTGTAGATGCTTTGGGAAACATCGACCTGACGCCCGCGAGTTATTCGTGGACGATCGAGTCTGGTCTGCCACCAACGAACCGTGAAGGTTCGCTCTTGACCACCACGCTCGTGATCTTGGCCGGCCTCACCGCTGCAGCCAGCATCGGTCTTCGGGTTCGAGGTGCGAAGCGCGCCTAGCTCTCGTTCATTGTCGTTGATCACACCGCCTCCACCTTCTGGTGGGGGTGGTGTCGTTACGAGGCTTATTGGCGGAGTAGGAAGGGGTACTGGTGCGGCAATCTCCATGAATTGCCCCTCGCCCGCCGGTTTGCCGCTGAGGCTGGTTCCCGACAGCACCCCTTGACTCTCGGGCTGGCAACCCTGACTATTCTGAACATGACTCATCTACCCGCCAAGACTGCTGCATCGTCACTGCGCCAGCGGGCCTTCGCCCTCCTGCTCATCTCGCTGATGACCGCCGGACTTCTCTCGGCACCAACCCCAGCAGCCGCCGCCACGCAGACCATTAGCGGCGCGGTGGTGGCGCTACCGCTGGGCTATCAAATCTCAGCGCCTTGGGAGGGTGGCAGCGGCGCTTGCGATCAAACCGAACTCTATCGATTGAAGTGCATGAAGGCGCTCTACCTCCCTGGCTTTGGTGCAAACAATGTCGTGGCCTCGGTCTTCACGGAAGGTGGCTGTGCCACTAAGAGCACTGGCAACACCTTGTGCTACGGGTTACCCGGATTTGCTGGGGATGGTACGAGCCGTACACGCCCGCTCCCAGTAGCTGTCGCGCACCGCTATGTGCAGATGGCAAGGGTCGTGAATCTCACGCCTGACAGAGCTCAATGGCGTAAGAATTGGAACTCTTCCGATGAGTCATCCGGGAGCCTACCACTCTCCCAGTCCATTAGCAGCTGTGGATTGACTAGCCCGACAGATTCAGGTGAGGTGTTCTGTTGGGGTGGAAACCTTGGGCCCTTACCAACTAGCATGGGGACGGGATTTGTGAGTCTCACATCCTCCGGTGCGCTACATCAGGATGGATCAATCTATCTGTTTTTGCGTTGGCTACCAAGTTTCGCTGAACAACTTCGGAAAGTCTCCCTCGGCATTCTTGGCCACGTAGCGAGCGCGACGGATCGCGTGGTCTGGCTCCCTGTCTACTTGGACCAGAGCCAGGAAACGACTGTTCCTTTGAGCGCCACTGATAATCCCTCGGTAGCCACTACGGGGTCGGGGGACAACGCGGAATACCAAATGAGTTTTGGTAGCGTTTGCCTGGTGTCGGACGGAGAGATGGCCAAATGTGGACTCATCTTCCCTAATGAGCCCTGGGAAAACATTGGTGATTTGGTTTTTCCTGATGAGTTGCGCGAACGTGGCTTACTAGGGCTAAACGGTCCAAGTGGCGACGAATTGGGCAGCGACAGATATCTAACGGTTGATGACGCTTTGCTCCCCTCCGGAGTATCCGCGCTAGCAAATAGCGCAGGGGCGTATGCATGTGGGAGACTCGATGATGCATTCAGATGTGCGTTCCTAAAGGACCGCGATGCGGAAACAGATTGGTACTGGTCAGACACCGTACGATTCAGGAATGATGAGTGGACGCCAAATGTTGGCGACATTGACGCGTCGATTTCTGCCTCGTGGCGGCTCCCAACCTGGTCAGCTGAGCCGTCATCTCCCGCGCCGTTTCCTGCGTCGTATGAGAAACTTGTAGGCGGCGAGAATTGGTGGTGCGCTCAAGAGGCAACCTTAGCTGAATGCGCACCAACGTATTATAGTTCCAGCGACTTTAATGACAGTAATCCTGGTGCGATGGAGTACCTAGACGCTAACCACGATGGGAAGCTCACGGTCGGATCGGAGATTCCACTTGAGTGCGGGGTCGGATTCCAGTGCACATTCGACCCAGACACAATGAGCCTCACTACAGGGGTGCTCACAATGACTGGTACGTTGACGCGTACACCACGCGCATCGATCACACTGAACGGTATATTGCGGCTCTCCGATGGCCAACCCGCCGCTGGGCAACTGGAGTGGCGCTCTAACGATGGTCTGCTGAAGAGTGCGATTGTTCTCGGTGCCGGTGGCCGATTCTCTCTTCCTGCCCGTACGGGGGCAGGAACCGTTTTGTATCAGCCGTGGACACGAATTGGCAATATGGAATATGGTCCTGCCGTCTGTCCGGCCATCGGCACACCAGGTGCCTGGAGTTCGGGATGCACGACGGCGTACACCACAGTGGCATTCTCTAAAGATTTCACGGGGTCCTTAAGCGGCCTGGATTTGACACTCCCGACGTTTGCTGGTGAGCAGCGCACGTTGCGACTGCAATTTGGCGACGAAGCGACAGGTATCCTTGGCGCTCGTCTCTCAGTGGCGGAGAACCAATGGAATCCACTCTGTGAGGTCTCCACGACAGCACTCGGTGTGTTGAAGGCGTGTTTTGGCTTTGGCTTCACGCCTATCATGAGTGATGGTTTTAACCTCCGGACTTATGGCCCAACCTCAAATGGTGCGGGTGAAATATCACTTTACTCACCAACGGGGAGTGATATTGAGTACGAGATCAGCACTACGGCGTCTGATGGGATTCAGTGGAGTGATCGACGGGTCAGCTTCCGAGATGATGGTGCGACGCCAGATGCGTGGGTCTTCCCTGGGCTGATCTTTGCGGCTACGCCGAGCAACATGACGATGGCGCGCGGGGGCTCCATGCAGGTTGCTTCTTCTGTCAGCGTCGACGGCCTTGATCCCGCCTTCGGTCTGGCGGCGCGCCTGGTGCCGCTGAGCGGTCAGGTGAAGGCCTGTTCGTCTGAGGCGGTCACGTCGGAGAGCGATGCCGAGGGCGACCTCGCCTTTAGGGTGTGCCCAGGGGCTACCGGATCGTGGCGCATTGTCTCGGCAGACGGGAGCTTCTTCCCGAGCGCTCCGTTCACAATCTCCGTTCCAAAGATGGTTGCTGGCATCACGCTGAAGGGGGCCAAGATCAGCTCGCGATTTAACCCTGCTGTGTCGAATCGGTACAACGGCGCATTCACCTCATCGACGGCAACGTTTGCGGTAACGCTCACAAAGGCGGCGAAGAAGGCCGTGGTCAGCGCTGCGAAATGCACACGCCCCACCTCGGGCGCGCGAACTTGCAAGGTAACGGTCAAGCTCAACGGCACGGTGGAGACGTACACCTTCGTTCTGAATCGCAAGTAACCCGCACTTGAGCACTCCGCCTACGGCAGGTAGTGTGGGGGCATGAGGCTGGTGCAGTGATGAGGTTGCGTTTGAGTGCTCTGCTTTGGGCTCGGGGCATCAGCCAGATCGGCCTCGGCCTCTTCCTCACCTCGGCTGGCTATAGCCACCTCACGGTGAACCGCCTGGAGTTCCAGGCGCAGGTGCCCAGCTGGCTCCCACTCGATCCCGACTTTGTGGTGCTCGCGTCGGGCGTCGTCGAGATTGCGCTTGGCTTAGCGCTGCTCACCCTGTGGCGCTATCGGGCCCATGTTGGGTTGCTGGCGGCGCTCTTCTTTGTGGCGATCTTTCCTGGGAACATCAATCAGTTTGTGAACGGGATCGATGCCTTTGGCCTAAACACCGACCTTGCGAGGGGAGTACGCCTCCTCTTCCAGCCCGTGCTGGTGCTGTGGGCACTCTGGTCGACGGGGGCGCTTCGCCTCGTACGACGAAGCTAGCGAGGCGGAAGGTTCGCGATCACCTGCGAGAGTGCTGCCCCAAGGGGGGTAGCGAGGTACTTCGACATGGTGGTCGTGAGGTGATGGTGGTCGTGATAGACCACGCGGCCATCGATGATCGGGGCGCACTTGGTGCCCGGGCAGAGGGCGGCGGTGAAGTCGAAGATCGGTAGGTTGCGCTGCTCGGCCACGAGCAGGTCGCGCGCATGCCCACGATTGCCGTAGGCGGCGGCGCGGGTGACCACGCACTTCGCCACGTTGCTGCGGTTACGCGCGAGGCAGGTCGGGATGTTGTTCTGGCCGAATGGCGTGTCTGAGAAGATCAGGGTCGGGAAGGGGATCTTGTCGAGCATGCGGCCAGTCGCGTCGGCGTAGTACTTCGGGCGAACCTCTTTCGGCTTCCCCTCTTCGAGATACCAGGTTTGCGACAGGATCACGAGGGCGGGGCTGAGCTCATTGATCTTCTTCACGACGTTGGCGCGCCACTTGGTGCACGAGGTGTACGACTGCTTAAGTCGCCCCGCGTAGAGTTTTACATCCATAAAGGCGCAGTTCACCTTGGCAACTGGAATGATCTCGTAGTTGTACGACTTGCCGATCAGGTCGAGGGCGGGCATCCAGTGAAGCGCATGGCTGTCGCCTAGCAGCACGATGCGCGTGCCGCCCTTCGTGCCGTAGTAGCAAACCGGGACCGTCTCGCCATAATGGTCGCGACTACAACGTTTGTTCAGAATGTTGTCGGCATCGCCTGCGGCACGTCCGATGGTCGGTTTGATGTTCGCGGGCACGGCACCCGTGAGCTGATGCACCGTGGTACCGCCAATCGAAGTTGCTGCCCATGGAGTGGGGGAGGGGCTCACAAGCGCCACACTCGCGCTTGGCGACGGGGTGACGACGCTGAGGCCCGGATCCTCG
Organism: Candidatus Limnocylindrus sp.; assembly: GCA_044341795.1. Classification (GTDB taxonomy): domain Bacteria; phylum Chloroflexota; class Limnocylindria; order Limnocylindrales; family Limnocylindraceae; genus Limnocylindrus. The sequence goes on along the minus strand of JBIIRA010000028.1, from coordinate 6,560 downwards.
CTGGCGCCTGGCTCGGCCGATGCAACGTCGGGCGCAATCCCAACGCCCGCGAGCGCGAGCACGAGGCTCGCCAACACCACACCACCGCGACGAAGCACGGTGCCTGGTACGAGGCTTAAGGCGAAGCCCTTGCGGAATGGCTGTTCTACAAAGCGATACATCAACGCTGCAACGAGCACGCTAGCGACGACGGCGAGAGCGCTAGCCCCTTCGTTCATGGCGATACCGAAGTACGTCGGCAGAATCAGAATCGGCCAGTGCACTAAGTAGAGGCTGTAGCTAATGCGGCCGATGGCGCGCAGCGGTGCGATCGAGAAGAGTGCGCGCATCGCCTTGCCACCCGTTGCACTCACCGTGCCGCGCAGCCCAATGGTGGCCATGCCACCAATCAGCGCCACCGAAGCAACGCCCGAGAGTGGGCCGGCGATGCCTGGGTACCCCTTCTCGCCTGGAAGCAGCAGCGTGAGGGTCACGATCATCGCCAGGCCGATCGGCGCGAGCGGAATACGTCGCAGCGCGTTGCTCGCGAGCGCGCGCGTTTCAAGTAGCGCAAGCAGTCCGCCTGCGGCGAGTCCGTAGGCGCGTGTTGGCAGCAGGTAGTACGCCCAGATCGGCTCGGTTGGGGTCAGCAGTACGGCAGCGGCGGTGGAGCCAACGGCGATGACGGCTAGGGTGATCAGAATCGCGCGACGCCCGCCAATCTTCCAGGCGGCACCGAGCAGGAGTGGAACGACGAGATAGAACTGCTCTTCGACGCCAATCGACCAGAGCGGAAGGAGTGGCGACGGTTCGGTACTGCTGAAGTAGTCGACCGCCTGCAGTCCGAAGGTGATGTTCGCAGCACCCGCGAGTGCGGCGGCGCCATCCTTCGCGGTGCGTGCCAGCGTCGTTGGGTCGTTCAGTAAGGCCACCACAGCAACCGTCAATAGAATCGTTGCCGCGAGGGCGGGGGCGATGCGCCGAATGCGGCGGGCGTAGAAGTCGCGGAAGCCGATCCCGTTCCCCGCCTCGAGGCGGCGGAGCAGAATGCCGACGATCAGGTACCCCGAGAGGGCGAAGAATATGTCGGGTCCGAGCGCAGCTCCTGGGATCTGCAGGCCGGCATGCGCCGCCACCACGAGCCCTACGGCAAGCCCGCGCAGCCCTTCAATCTCAGGTCGAAAGGGGGTTTCGCTCGCCTGGCGGGGGGTGCTCTTCATGCGTGCAGTATGAAGCACGGCGGCGGGGGCGGGTGCGCTAAGGTTCGCGCATGAGTACCGCCGCCCAGCGCCCCACGATGATCGTCGACTGCGACCCAGGACACGATGACGTCTTCGCTTTGGTGGTCGCCAATCACTACGCCAACCTAATCGGCATCACCGCCGTCCATGGCAATGCGCCCCTCTCCCGCACCCTGCCAAACACGCTGATCGCCTGCGACGTCTTCGGAATTTCGGCTCCGGTCTTTGCTGGCGCCGACCGGCCGCTCGTGGCGCCACCACGCAACGCCCCTCACATTCACGGCGAGTCCGGACTCGGCGGCCCCGAGTTGCCACCGGTGCGGCGTACTGCTGAGAAGATGGGCGCCGTCGAAGCCATCATCGAACTCGTGCGCAAACACGAAGGTGAAGGGGTTTGGCTCGCGCCACTCGGCCCGCTCACCAATATCGCCCTCGCCCTGCGCGCCGCCCCAGATCTTGGTCGTCGAATTGCGGGGATCTCCCTGATGGGTGGCGGCACGCTGCACGGTAACCGCGCGCCACACGCCGAGTTCAACATCTGGGCCGACCCCGAGGCCGCCTCAACCGTCTTCAACTACGGCGGCCCGCTCAAGATGGTCGGCCTCAACACCACACACCAGGTGGTCATCACCAAAGAGTTCGTGCAGCGTGTTCTTTCGCTCGGTACACCGAGTGCAAAGTTTGCCGCAGAGCTGCTCGACTTCTTCTCGACCACCTATGGCGAGCAGCTCGGCGTCTACGGCGGCCCGTTGCATGACCCGTGCGCAATCTTCGCTATTACACATCCGGATCTCTTTGATCTGCGCGAGAAGCGTGTCGACATTGAGCTGCACGGTGAGTTCACGCGCGGCATGACCGCAGTTGATGAGCGACCGATCGTGCAGTCGAAGAAGGAGAAGCCGAACGCCCTGGTGGCGTACGAGCCAAAATCCGCCGAGATCTTCCAGTTGATCTACGAGGCGCTCGCCACCGCACCGTCGGCATGACCGCCGTCGCAACCCGGCGCCGCCTTCAAACCTCGCTCGTCCTGGGCGTTGGCCTCGGCAGCACTGGCTACATTGCCGCCATCACCATTGCCACGATCGTCGCGAAGGAGCTCTCTGGCGGCTCGAGCTTCGCGGGGCTTCCTGGGGCAACGATCGTGCTCGGCTCCGCCGCCGCCTCTCAACTCCTCTCGCGCTTCATGGTGCTGTACGGGCGACGTGCTGGGCTGGTGCTCGGCTACGGCATCGGCGCCGCTGGTGCGCTCGGCGCTGGAGTCGCCGTGGTGCTCTCCTCGTTCCCACTCTTTATTGCTGCCACCGCCGCCATGGGTTGCGCAAATGCAGCGAATCAGCTCTCGCGCTACACCGCCGCCGACATGTATCCCGAGTCGGGCCGTGCCTCGGCGATCGGCGTCGTGGTCTGGGGCTCCACTCTCGGCTCCATTGTTGGTCCAAATCTGATCACCCTCTCTGGGAACATCGCCGAAGGCTTCAACCTACCGCGCCTTGCTGGTGTCTATGGCGTGCCGGTGCTTTTCGTGACCGCCGCGGCACTCCTCACCCTCGTCACCCTGCGCCCCGCTCCTGAATCCCTTGCGCCGCAGCGTGCGCGCGTCGCTGGGCGCATCAGTGCGTCGTTGGGGGAGATGCTGGCTCGACCGCGCATCTTTGCCGCCGTGATCGCGCTGATCGCTGGGCAGGTGGTGATGGTGTTGGTAATGACGATGACTCCACTCCACATGTCGGATCATGGACACGGACTTGCCGCCGTCGGGCTTGTCATCAGCGGACACACCTTTGGCATGTTCGCCTTCTCACCGATCTCCGGTTGGCTGGCGGGCCGATATGGCACACCAGCAATCATTGCGGCGGGGCTTGCTCTCAGCGCCTTCTCGTCGGTGCTCGCCGCTGTGGCGCCACCCGATGGAGGAGCGATCCTCTTCATCGCCCTCTTCTTGCTCGGCGTTGGCTGGAACTTTGGATTCGTTGCGGGCTCCGCGCTGCTCACCGAAGGGCTCGACGGGGCGGAGCGCACCACGCTGCAAGGGGCGACCGACGCGATGATCTGGAGCTCCGCCGCCGCTGCGGCACTCGGCTCGGGGATTGTTGTTGCCGCGGCGAGCTACACCGCGCTCGGACTCCTCGGCGCCGCGCTCATCCTCTTCCCAGTGCTCGCGATGCTCCGCGGCCGCGCCGCACTGCGCCGCTCCTAGCGGCGAGCGTTACGCCTTAGGCGCGCGAACAGCGCTCTCGAAGCGCTCCTTATGGGAGCCGTCGCAGAAGGGCTTGTTGGCGGAGTGGCCGCAACGGCAGAGGCCGGCGGCAGGACCCTCGTGCGGAATCTCGTTCCCCTCAACGTCAACGATGGTGAAGTCGCCCTCGACACGGAGTGAGCCGTTGTCCTTGACGGTGATCTTGACGTTCTGCTCGTCGCTCATGAAGCCCCCCTCTGCTGCTCTCTGGCGAAGTCGCCATGACTCGTAGTTTACCCTGCCCCCGCAACGCTCTATCAGGATGCGCGGCGCGTGCGCAATACTGGCGGCATGAAGATCTATCTCGCGGGGCCACTCTTCTCCAACGCCGAGCGAGGCTTCCTTGACACCATTGCCGCCCGGCTTCGCGCCGAGGGCTTTGAGGTCTTCGTGCCACACGAGCAGTTCGCGGAGCAGAAGTTCATGCGCTCCGATGGCGACTCCACGGCTGACGAGGTCTACGCCGTAGATCTTGCCGGCGTGATGGGGGCAAACGCGGTGCTTGCCTGGCTTGATGGCACCCAGGTCGACGACGGCACCTCTGTTGAGATCGGCATCTTCAGTCGCCTCGCCGCGCAGGACCCTGCGCGCTACAAGGGGATCATTGGCCTCAGCACCGACATGCGTGTCGCGCGCCGCAAGGGGCTCGTTCCAGCCGATGGCATCAACCTCTTCGTGGTCGGTGCGATCCGCGCATCGGGCGAGGTCGTCTGGTCGGTCGACGAGGCGGTCGCCGCCCTGATTCGCCTCCGCGATCGCCCCTAAGTCGCCGAACCCGCGCTAGGATTCAGGCGTGAATCCGTTCTTCGCCCTCAGCCGCACCGTACTCCTGCGCATGAGTCGCGCCGCAGCGCTCGGTCGACTCGTACAGCGCACTGCGTGGGGTCGTCGATCTGTTCGCCGCTTCGTTGCCGGTGACACGATTCCCGCCGCCGTTGAGGTCGCACTCGATCTGAAGCGCCGCGGTTTCACCGTCACCCTTGACCGACTCGGCGAGGCCTCCTCGGGTGCTGCTGCAGATGCGTATGCCGCTGATGCGAGTTCGCTCCTCACCGCGCAAGCCGCAGCAGGATTAGAACCAAACGTCAGCGTCAAGCTCACCGCTATCGGCCTCGCCGAGGGGAACACTATTGCTGCGGCGCGACTTGATCGCATCTTGGCAACCGCACAGGGCGTGAACGGTTTCGTGCGCGTTGATGCGGAGTATCCACACAGCCTCGACCAAATGCACGAGATCGTTGCCGCCGCGCGTGCGGCCGGTCGACCCGTTGGTGCCGTGGTGCAGGCGAACATGCAGCGCTCGGGTGCAGACCTCGAGCATCTCATCAGCGCAGGCATCCCCGTGCGACTCGTCAAAGGTGCATATGACCCAGGCGCAGAGGGGGTCGGAGATATGGAGGCGGTGAATGCGGCCTACCTCGCCCTCGCAGAGCGTCTGATCGCAACGAAGCTGCCGATTGCCTTCGGCACGCACGACGACCGCATCATCTCCAAGCTCGGTACCGCTGCCCAGACGCGCGGCGAAATCCAACTCCTCTACGGTGTTCGTTCCGACCTCGCCGAACGACTCGTTGCGAACGGTTGGCGTGTGCGCATCTACACCCCGTACGGCCCTGACTGGTGGCCGTACTCGCTGCGCCGCATGGCGGAACGCCCAGCGAACCTGCGCTTTGTGTTGCGGAGTCTCGTCGGCCGCTAAGCCTTAGCTCTTGGTGAGCGAAGACTCCGTCTCGTCGCGGTGCTTCTTCAAGTACTTCATGAACGGCGTGCCGCCGGTGCCCACATCCGTTGGGTTTCCCGTTGCCGCTGCAGCCTGGCGATTGATGTACGTCGCGGCGTACTCAAGATGCAGCGCGCGGAAGGCGCGCAGCAGATCAACGGCGCGGTTGCGCGCCGCCACGAGCCCGGCCGGCGCGTTCTTACCGAGTGCAACGACGCGGCTGAGCGCGGTTGGACCCGCCTCAAATGCTTCGAGCAGTCCGACGTGCTTGGTTGGCATGTAGCGACGCATCTGCATGAGGTAGGTGCGCAGCTCGTCGGGGGCATGCTCAACGCCGAGCACCGCATCGAGGCACGGCACGATGGTGCTCTGCGCGCCCGTTTCGCCACGGAACGACTGCGGCTTGCCCGCATAGGCGGTGACCCCTTCGTAGACCAGGCCACCTGGCAGAGCGGGGTTGTTGTGCCAGCCGAAGATGTACGGACGCACGCGGTGGTAGTAGACATACGGGTCGCACGACTCTGGCATCCGCTGCATCGTGGCGAGAATGCCGTCGAGTGCATCACCAAGGTCGCTCAGCGCAACAGTGGCGCTGGCATCGTCGCCCGCCGAGATCGCCGTTTGCGCTCGCGCGCCTGCGGCGAGTGCCGCGCCGGCACGTCGCTCAATGTCGACGTGAATCAGAATGAACCAGGCCTCATCGAGCCCACCCAAGAAGTGCTGCAGCAGCGCGATGTTGCCGAGCGCAATTGGGCCATCCTCATCAATGCGGCGCCAATTCCAGAGCGCGTAGCTGGCATACGAGAGGATCGGCTCGCGGCCGATCGCCGAAGCGACCTCATGCCACGGCACGGCGAGCCCGGCGGGGAGGGCGGTCGGCGCCTCTGGCTGACCCCACACATAGGCCTGACCGAGATAGCTGAGCGTGCGCATCGCCGCTTCAAGATCCTCTTCGGTATTGAGTAGATCAGCGCGGAACGGTGGGAGTGATTCGATGATCTCGCGAATGCGGCCGGTGGGAATCAGGCTCGGCAGATTGCGCGCCGTCTCGTGCCACTCCGCATTGGCGAGTGGGATGGCGCTGCTGGGGTCAGCGATGGGGAGGAAGCCGCGCTCCGCTGTCACTCCGTAGGCATGAAGGTCAACGGTGTGCCCCATAATCGCGCTCCAATCCGCTCTCAATCGCCCAAATAGGCGTTACGCGTAGGGTGCCTCGTCTGACCAGCGGCGGGGGTGACCGTTGCGCGATCGGAGTGGGTCGGGTCGTCTATGATCGCCGTGCCGTCGGTCGGACTCCGCGCGACGACGCTCTGTGAACCGCGTCAGATCCGGAAGGAAGCAGCGCTAAGCGGATCGCGGCGGGCGCAGCGGATGGCTCGGCCGG
>JBIIRA010000027.1:0-11357 GCA_044341795.1 Candidatus Limnocylindrus sp. | reverse complement strand
AGTCGCAGCGGCCCGCAAGCTCGGTATACACGTCAAAGAGATCGCGAACGTTCGAGGTTTTGGCAGAGAGCAGGATGCGATCGTGCGGCAGCCCGGTGGACTCCGCAAGTTCGGCCGATTGTGTTGCCGAACGCACGATCGCTTCGATCGTGACGGCGCGTGCGCTTGCCGGGGTAGGAGATGCGGCGTTCTCCTCCATCAGCTTCGTGAGGAGGTCTTGGTCGAGCGAGCCCCAGTTCACACCAATGCGCACCGGCTTGCCATGATCAATCGCTACCTTGACGATCGTCTGGAAGTTCTCATCGCGATGCTTGCTCCCCACGTTGCCTGGGTTGATTCGATATTTCGCGAGGAGCTCTGCTGCCTTCGGGTGCGCAGCGAGGAGCTTATGGCCGTTGTAGTGAAAGTCTCCAATGATGGGTGTCGTAAGTCCATCATCCGCGAGTCGCTGCACGATCTCGGGGATCGCTGCAGCCGCTGCATCATTGTTCACCGTAACCCGTACCACCTGACTTCCAGCGCGCGCTAGATGAGCAACCTGTGCCGCAGTGCCGGCAGCATCCGCGGTGTCGGTGTTGGTCATCGATTGCACCACGATCGGGTGAGCCGAGCCGATCATCACACCACCCACGGAGACGCTCGGCGTTGATCGGCGAACTGGGCGAAGCTGATCTGGTCGGTCAGCTGCGGGGCGGGCGACCACGTTGAGTTCTCGGCTCATCGCTCAATCCCAAAGAGATTGAGGATGTCACCAAGAGAGATCCACGCAAAGAGGGCAAGCATCAGCACAGCGCCGGCGGTGACGAGCTGACGCTCGATCCGACGCCCATGTACCTCACCCAGTAGTCGACGGAGGAAGAGCGCAGCAACGCGGCCGCCATCGAGCGGCGGAATCGGCAGCAGATTCAGCACGGCGAGATTTGCTGAGAGGAGCGCAGCGATTTGCAGGAGGCCGGCGAATCCGAGTTGATCGGCGGCCGCTGAGACGCCAACCGCAATACCGATCGGTCCAGCGACACCACCAGTGCCGTCGGAGGGGCGGAACGGCGATGTGATGAAGCTACCGAGTGCACCGATGATTGAGGTGCCCGCATCCCAGGTACGTATCGCGGCAACTCCAATGGCATCAACGAACGAACGCGAGAGCGGCCCTGCGCCATCAATCGATTCGATCTGCACGCCCATGTACCCCTGCCCTGCCGCCTCAACGGCGGTGCGCAGAGTGATTGATACGTCGCGTACTGCTTGGCTTGGAGTTTCTACCGTGATGCGCACGGTCTCCCCCGCTCGCTCGGGAAGGCTTCGTAGTGGTGATTCAAATCGATCAAAAGTCTCCCCCTCAAGGCCGACGATGCGATCGCCTGGGAGCAGGCCAGCTGCCGCGGCTGGAGAGTTTGGCTGTACATCGGCAAGCAAGATGCTGGCACGCTCGGCGAGTGGGCCAGAGAGGAGGAGCATCAGCAGGAAGGCGACCACGATGTTCATGACAACCCCCGCAACCATCACCAGCACCTTCGAGGTGAGAGAAGCCCGCTCCCAGCCTGCAGGGTCGGTATCGCCCTCTTCGCTACCGGCCATGCGCACAAAGCCGCCGAGCGGAAGGGCGTTAATCGTGAGCTCTGTGCGTCGACCGCGCAGCAGTGTAAAGAGGCGTGGCGGGAAGCCGATACCGAACTCTGGGACGTCAATGCCACGAAGGCGCGCGGCAACGAGGTGGCCCAGCTCGTGCACCACAATGAGCGGCACCACAAGGAGCACGAATACAAGTACTGGTCCAGCGATGCCAGTCAGAATCTCCATCAGGCGGCCCCACTCCATCGCTCTGCGAACTGCGTCACCTCTTCATGTAGGGCGATCACCTCTTCAACGCTCGCTGGGCCGGGACGGCTGCCAAACTGATCCACCGCATCGCGAAGGAGCTGGGGGATGCCACCCAGCGGGAAGTCCCCGGCGAGGAAACGATCCACAGCCACCCCGTCGGCAGCGATGAGCGCGCCAGGAGCAGCGCCAGCAGCGCGACCAGCCTCTAGTGCAATCGCCAGGCCTGGGAAGCGTGCAAGATCGGGCGCAGCAAACGTGAGTGACCCGTGTGAGACGAGATCCACGTTCGGGATTGTTGCAGCCATACGCACAGGATAGCCGAGGGCATACCCGATCGGTCCGCGCATATCTGGGCTCCCCATCTGCGCCTTCGTCGAACCATCAACGAACTCCACCAAACCGTGAACAACGCTCTGCGGGTGGACCAGGATCTTGACCTGCTCCATGGGCACCGAGAAGAGTCGGTGTGCCTCAATCGCCTCGAGCCCCTTGTTCACGAGCGTTGCCGAGTCGATGGTGATCTTCGCCCCCATGCTCCAGGTCGGGTGCTTGAGCGCTGTGGCAGGGAGTGCCGCGGCAATCTCAGCAGCAGTCGCATCGCGCAGCGGTCCGCCACTCGCCGTTAACCAGAGTGATCGCACGCGATCCAGCGACTCGCCAGCGAGGCACTGCCAAAGGGCCGAGTGTTCTGAGTCAACGGGGCGGAGGCGCTCCAGCACATCGCTCCCCTTGCGCTCGGCAGCTGCGCGAGCGGCGCGCATCACCACATCACCGCCGGCGACGATCGTCTCCTTGTTTGCAATCGCCACCGCCACGCTCGCCTCGAGTGCGGCAACGGTAGCGGCGAGTCCTACAACGCCGGTGGTTGCGATCAGTGCGATGTCAGGCGCAGTGTCAAGAACGAGCGAACGAAGATCATCGGCGCTGCCGGCAAGGAGGCTACGCGCCTTCGGATTCGCCGAGGCTAGAGCGTTGTGCTGCTCGCCACCGCGCCCTGAGGCGAGTGCAACAAGTTCAAACTCTTCAGAGTGCTGCGCAATGACGTCAGCGGCCTGTAGGCCGATCGATCCGCTCGCGCCAAGCAGAGCAACGCGGATGCGGCTCACGTTACCCTCGCAGAGCGAGCGCGGCGATGAGCGTCACAGGAGCTGCAAGCAGCAAGCTATCGATGCGATCGAGAACACCACCGTGTCCTGGGATGAGGTTTGATGCGCTCTCGGCGCCCGCAACACGCTTGAAGAGCGATTCGAGGAGGTCACCCGCCTCTGCTGCAGTTGCGATGATCAAGCCCCAGACGAGGCCCCAGAGTGGGCGTACCTCTTCTGGGGTGCCAAGCGTGAAGAGCGGTCCGGCGATGAGCGCGCCAACAACTCCAGCAACCAGAATGCCGCCGACGAAGCCTTCAAGACTCTTGCGCGGCGAGAGGACCGGCGCCAACTTGCGCCGACCGATGGTTCGCCCAACAAGATACGCAGCACTATCTGCCGTCCAAACAATGGCCAGGAGCCAAATGATCCAACGTGCTGGGGCACCTCGATCAAGCGGATCAAGTGAGGCGAGCAGCGGAAGCAGCGTGAGTGGGCTGAGCCAAATGACGGCCGCCATCGTTCCGAGCAGGAGTCGCAGTTCAGGCTCCAGCCTCTTCTCTGTGGCGCGTACTGAACGGCGAATCACCGTGCCTACGAAGAGCAAGAGAGTTGTGATGGTTAGAACGGCACCGAGAGCGGGCGTGATTACGGCGAAGAGCGGGCTAATCAGGATGACGGTGATCCAGAACGCAGAGGCACCACCAAGTACCTTCGTGAGGATCTTTGCCGCCTCTCGTGCAGCGAGGGCAATCAGGAGAACGGTTACCGCGAGCGTGCCTACCGGCGGGAAGAGTGCAACGGCAGCCACTGGGAGGATCAAGAGGGAGCCGATCGCTCGCTGCGTCAGCGCTCCACTACTCATCGCCCAAACCGCCGAATACGCTGGGTGTAGGTTGCAATCGCCGCATCAAGGTCCGCAGCGCCAAAGTCTGGCCAGAGCGTCGCCGTTGTCACGATCTCTGCGTAGGCGCTCTGCCAAAGCAAGAAGTTTGAGAGACGCTCCTCCCCCCCCGTACGGATCACGAGGTCTGGATCCGGTGTGCCGGCCGTGTAGAGGGCACCCGCGATGGTGCGCTCGTCGATGTTCTCTGGCGGGATCTCAGACGCGGCGATAGAGCGAACCGCATCAACGATCTCAGTACGACTGCCGTAGTTGAAGGCCACACTTAGCTGAAGCTTTGTTCCGCCCGCCGTCTTTGCACACGCCGCGGTGATGCGCTCCTGCGCCTGCGCTGGCAGTTCGGCGAGTCGACCAAGGAAGCGCACTGCGACCCCTTGGCGCAGCAGCTCGGGCGTCTCGTCATCGATTACTTTGGCCAGCAGCGTGAAGAGCTGCGCGACCTCTTTGTCGCTGCGAGCCCAGTTTTCACGGCTGAACGCATAGACGGTCAAGTGCGGAATGCCGATCTGAACTGCATGCTTAAGAACGGTGCGCAACGCCTCTGTGCCGGCGATGTGGCCATCGAGCTCATCAAGGTTTCGCCCGCGCGCCCAACGGCGATTGCCGTCCATGATGATGGCGACATGGCTCGGACTGCCATCGGGCGGTGGGGCGCTATGCACCAGCGGCTGCGCGTCAGCAGGTCGCCGAATCTCGGCGTCGGTCACCCTTCGAGGACCTCGCGCTCCTTCGCAGCGGTCAACTTGTCAATCTCAGCAATCTTTCCATCGGTCAGCTTCTGGAGCGTTTCGAGCTGTCGGCGAGCATCGTCCTCGCCGATCTCCTTGGCCTTCTCCGCCTTCTTCACCGTCTCTTGCTCGTCGCGTCGAACATTGCGGATTTCAACGCGAGCCTCTTCCGCCCGCTTCCCCATCTGCTTGACGAGGTCCTTGCGGCGCTCCTCTGTCATGGCAGGAACGCGGAGTCGAATGACGCCACCATCAACTGCGGGGGTCATGCCGAGCTGGGCGTTGTTCAGCGCCTTCTCAATCGCGGGGATCGCCGTCTTATCCCACGGCTGAATCACGAGCAGGGTGTTCTCCGGAACGCTGATACCGGCCATCTGGTTGAGTGGCGTGATCGCTCCGTAGTGCTCAACAGTGACGCGCTCAACGAGTGAGGCGCTCGCGCGGCCGGTGCGGAAGCCGCCGAGATCCTTACTGAAAGCGTCGACCGCCTTCGTCATGCGCTCGCTTGCCGTGCCGCTCATCGCGTCCCCCCTTTACTGATGAGGGTGCCGACCTTCTCGCCGCGCACTGCCTTCAGAATATTCTCGTGCGCGTCGAGGTCAAAGACCACGATCGGAAGGTCATTCTCCATGCAGAGCGAGACGGCGGCGGCATCGAGGACGCGCAGCCCGTCGACCAGCACCTGCCCGTAGGTGATTGCTGGGTAACGCTTCGCATCAGGGTGCTTGACTGGGTCCTTGTCGTAGACGCCGTCAACCTTCGTGGCCTTCAGCACCACTTCGGCGCCAATCTCTACGGCGCGCAGTGCCGCAGCCGTATCGGTGGTGAAGTACGGATTCCCTGTCCCGGCGACAAAGACGACCACGCGCCCCTTCTCAAGGTGGCGTACGGCGCGTCGGCGAATGTATGGCTCGGCGACCTCATTCATGTCGATGGCGGTCATCACTCGCGTTGGCACGCCTGCGCGCTCAAGTGCGTCTTGGAGGGCCAGGCCGTTCATTGCCGTCGCGAGCATGCCGATGTAGTCAGCGGTGGCGCGATCCATGCCGGTGGCTGTCGCTGCAGCCATGCCACGGAAGATGTTGCCGCCGCCAACCACGATGCCGACCTGCACACCGAGGGCGGTGACGGCCTTCACCTGTTCAGCAACGAATGCGACGACTGCAGGGTCAACGCCGTACTCAAGCTTCCCGAGGAGTGCCTCCCCGGAGAGCTTCAGCAGAATTCGCTGATAGCGTGTGGTTTCGGTCATGCCGCCTCCACCGCCCCAATCATGTGGGGCCTACAGCTCCTCGCCGAGTGCGTAGCGCACGAAGCGCCGTACTCGGATGTTCTCGCCAATCGTGGCAATCGCGTTCGTGATCAGCTGACCAACGTTCTCGTCGCCATCGCGGAACGGCTGATCGAGAAGGCAGACCTCTTCGAACCACTTGCGGAGCTGGCCTTCCACGATCTGGGCGCGAATCGCCTCTGGCTTTTTGGCGAGCGCCTCATCCTCGAGGAGTGCCGCGCGCTTCGCCTCAAGGGCAGCGGCCGGGATCTGCTCCTGGCTCACGTAGAGCGGGTGAAGCCCTGCAATCTGCATTGCGATGTCTTTCACCAACTTCTGGAACTGCTCATTGCGCGCAACGAAGTCTGTCTCGCAGTTGATCTCAAGAAGAACGCCGACACGTCCGCCGGTGTGGATGTACGAAGAGACGAGTCCCTCACGTGCATCGCGACCGGCCTTCTTCGCCGCGGCGGCAAGGCCAGCTTCACGAAGTGCCAAGACCGCCTTCTCAACGTCGCCACCGCACTCTTCAAGAGCGCGCTTGCAATCCATCATGCCAGCGCCCGTGCGCTCGCGTAGGTCTCGTACCGCCTCTGCGCTAATCGCCATGGTGGCCTCCTTACACTGCTGGAGTGGTGTCGACGGCAGGTGCTGGCTCCTCGTCAGGCGAGAAGCTCAACGTGCCGGTTGCGCTGAGTGCAGCGACAAGGTCGTCCTGAACATCGGATGCCTCAGGGGCGTCTGCGGCGTTCTCAGCAGCTGCCGCTGCAGCCTCCTGCGCCTCGAGCTCCGGCAGACGCGCAGCGCGAATCGCAGCACCTTCGATTACCGCATCAGCTACTGCGGTGCAAATCAAGCGAATGCACTTGATCGCGTCGTCGTTCACTGGGATCGGATAGGTGAGCAGATCGGGATCCACGTTGGTGTCGGCGGTGCCGACCACAGGGATGCCGAGCTTGTTCGCCTCAATCGCGGCGAGTGTCTCGCGGCTTGGGTCGATGATGAAGACCATCCCTGGCGCCTTGCGCAGTCGGCGCATGCCGCCAAGCGCTCCGCGAAGCTTCTCTAGCTTGTCCCCAAGCTTGGAGGCCTCCTTCTTCGACATGATGTCGAATTCGCCAGCCTGCTCTCGTGCCTCAAGCTGCTCCATAAGGGTGAGGCGCTTGCGAATGGTGGTGAAGTTGGTGAGCATGCCGCCAAGCCAGCGCTTGATCACGTATGGCTGGCCGGCACGGGTTGCCTCTTCTTGAATTGGTGCCTGCGCCTGCTTCTTGGTGCCGACGAAGAGAATGGTCTCCCCGTTCGCGCTTGCATCTCGCACGGCGTCGAGAGCAATCTGCAAGTGCTTCGCACTCTTAGCGAGGTCGAGAATGTGGATCCCATTGCGCTGCGCGTAGATAAACGGCGCCATCTTGGGATTCCATCGGCGTGTCTGGTGCCCGAAGTGGGCTCCAACCTCGAGAAGGTCGCGCATGGTTACTGGTGCCATAGTTCTCCTTACACGGTTATTCCACCGCGGGGCGCCTTCACGACCCCGAAGGGCCACCGTAGTGAGGCGTCTTGTTCCGCGTGCGTATTTCGACCCCTTGCGGGGGCGGACGTCCGATTCGGACGCTCGGGAATCCTAGCACGGGGCGCCGAGCCCCTAAGCGACCCCCCGAACGAGGCGAAGCCGCTCGTTGCCGGGCCTGCCAAGAACCAGCAGGAGGTCGATGCGGCACCCTTCTGGGAGGTGGACACGCTGCCGCCGCAGCGCGCGCATCTTACGTGCCCCTAAGAGCTCTGCTGGGGCGGCAGTACCCACGCAGGCCCGGCGGCGCACCTCAACGGCAACGAGTTCACCGTGCGGGTCGCGCGCCAGTAGGTCTATCTCGAGGCGCCCTATCCGAAGGTTGCGCGAGAGGATCACCCAGCCACTGCAAGCGAGGGAGCGCGCCGCCAGTGCCTCTGCTTCGCGGCCGATGATTGAACGCTGCGTCGGGCGGGTTGTCACCAGCAGAGGCTCTCATCACGGTCGTACCAGTGACGTTCGCTACGGAGTTACCTACGCGGGAGTAGACCGATGCGCGCTGCAACTGGAGCGTACGTGCGGCGATGGTGCGGCGTCACACCCAGTGCATCAAGGGCGGCAAGGTGTACGGGGGCTGGATACCCCACATTGGATTCCCAGCCGTAGCCGGGATAGCGGAGTGCGAGCTCGGCCATGAGCTTGTCGCGAAGCACCTTTGCAATGATCGAGGCGCAGGCAATCGCATACACCGACTGATCGCCGCGAACGACGGTCGCGTGGGGCCCGATCAGGTCGCGGAGCTCGCGTGCGCTGTTTCCGTCAACGAGGGCAAAATCTGGTGCCGCTCCCCTCCTCCGGGAGAGCTGCGCCACAGCACGCGCCATTGCACGATGCGAAGCGGCACGCGGGTTGATGCGCTCCACCTCTCGCGCTGATGCAGCACCAATCCCGATTGCCACAGCAGCATCTCGAATCTGCTGAGCTAGAACGACGCGACGTGCCGGCGTCAGCATCTTTGAATCGCGAACGCCAGCGATCTGATCCCCTGCGGGCATCAGAATGGCGCAGGCGACAACAGGCCCAGCAAGCGGGGCGAGACCTACTTCATCAATGCCAATGACGGCACGTTCAGGATGTCCGTGGCGTAGCTCAAGTTCGCGAGTTGGCAGTGTGCGGCCACTCGTGGGCCGCAGGTCGCTCACTCCGGAGCCTTCTCCGATGCCTCAGCGGCTGGCGCATCAACTGGTGCGCTCTCTTCGGTAGCAACTTCGGCGGCTGGCGCCTCGGCGATTGGGGCTTCAGCGACAGGATCCTCAGCAACGACCTCGACTGCACTTGCAGCTGCGGCGGCCTCTTCAGCAGCGGCGGCTGCTGCTGCAGCGGTGGCCACTGCGGCCTCTTCCGCTGCAACGACGGCGGCGGCGGCGGCAAGTACGGCATCTGCTTCGTCCTTGATAGCCTTCTTTGCGGCGGCCTTCACTTCGTTCTTCGCAATGTCGGTGGCACTATCGCGGCGCTCGCGGAGCGACGACTGCTTGCCAACGCGATCACGGAGGAAGTAGAGCTGGGCGCGATTCGACACACCGTGGCGGACCACTTCAATCTTCTCGATGCGTGGGCTGTGCACCTTGAAGGTTCGCTCAACGCCAACGCCTGAGGCGATGCGTCGAACGGTGATGTTCAGGCCGAGCCCACCGCCGCGCAGGCGCATGACAGTGCCCTCGAATACCTGAATGCGCTCCCGGTTCCCTTCAACGACCTTTGCCGACACCTTCACGGTGTCGCCAGTCTTGATCTCCGGGAGATCGCTTTTCATCTGGGCGTCGGTCAGCGTGCGGATCAAATCCATGGTTAATCTCCGTGGTGGCCGACAGAACCTGTCGGCGCGGGCGGTGAGAATAGCACAGCCCCTCTGGGGCCCCCTAGGAGCCTTCGCTCCCCTTCGCAGGTTTGGCCAGGTCAGGGCGCTGACGCTTGGTGCGGCGGACCGCCTCCTCGTGCCGCCAGGCGGCGACCCCCGCGTGGTTCCCCGAGAGGAGGATCTCGGGGACGCCCACGCCACGGAACTCGGCGGGGCGGGTGAACTGGGGATACTCGAGGAGCTCGCCAGAGAAGGATTCCTCAGAGAGCGATGCGGCATCGATAGCGCCCGGGACGAGGCGCAGGATTGCGTCGCAGAGGACAATCGCCGCCGGCTCGCCGCCAGAGAGGACGAAGTCACCGAGGCTCAGCTCAAGATCGATGTAGGCACGAACGCGGTCGTCCACCCCCTCGTAGCGCCCGCAGATGATGATCAGGTGTTTGGACTCTGCCAGCGCGCGGACGCGTGGCTGACGCAGACGTTCGCCCCCAGCGTCAAAGAGGATGACGGTGGAGTCTGGGCCACGCAGCGCTTCAATCGCATCAACGAGCGGCTCTGGCCGCAGGAGCATCCCTGCTCCACCGCCATACGGTTCGTCGTCCACTGAGCGGTGCTTTCCGATCCCCCAAGTGCGCAGGTCATGACAGGTGAGAGTTGCCAAGCCGCGCTCAAGGGCGCGTGCGGGAATGCTGGCGGAGAGGGCTGACATGATCGTTTCTGGGAAGAGCGAGATCACGTCGATCTTCAACACCGTTTTGGATTCCTCACTCATGCGTCACCTTCAGCACGCTTCGCAGCGCTCTTCTTCGGTCGACGGGAAGCCTTTGCGGCGCGCAGCGAGGCGACGCTACCCGGCGTCTTCTGTGGCCCACGTCGACGAGGTGCCTTCGCTGCACGTACCGAGAGCTCTGACCCCGTGAGATCCGCAACGATGCGCCCTTCACGCGGAGCGAACTCCACGATCACCGACGCAACCGCAGGAAGGTCAATCTCGCCCCCATCTGGCGTCTGTACGACATACACCTCAGCGCCACCCGCGCGATAGAGATCACGAACCTCGCCAATGATCTCGCCTTGCGGGTCGCGCACCGTTACCCCAATCACTTCATCCCAGAGCACACGGTCTGGCGGGATCTGCACCTGCGCTGCGGGAATCGTGAGATAGGCACCGACAAGTCGCTCGCCCGCCAGTCGGCTCTGCACTTCGCCGAAGCGAATAAAGAGGCCCGGAGAACCGGGGGTTACCTCGAGCAGCGTGAGGACGCGCTCAGACCCTTCAACGGCTAGACGAGCACCAGGAAGAAAGCGCTGCTCAGGAAGGTCGGTCAGGACCTCGAGGCGAAGGGTGCCATCAAGACCGCGAACACCACGGACCTGCGCAACGCGCAGGTCCGTCGTCGCATCAGCCAATTTCGAGGACGTAGTTCTCTCCGGTGCGATTTGAGACAACCTTCAGCAGGCTGCGCATAGCCTTGGCAATGCTGCCGTTGCGTCCGATCACTCGGCCCATGTCCTCTTCGTCGACAAGAAGGCGCAAGATGATGGCGTCGCCATCCTCTTCTACTTCAACGCTGACGCCGTCTGGATTGTCTGCAAGCGACTTCGCGACGTACTCAACGAGCTGCGCTGCTGCCACTTACGCCTCCTCGGCGGCTGGTGCCGCTTCGGCAACGGGTGCAGCTTCGACAGCCGCGACTTCCTCTGCCGGTGCCGCTTCAGCGACAGGTGCATCTTCAACCGGAGCAGCCTCAGGAGCTGCAGCATCAGCGGTCGCCTCAACAGCAGCCTCTGGTGCAGCTTCAACGACAACCGTTGGCTCTTCGACAACTGGTCGCGTGCCAGGCTTGGTGTAGCCAGGCGTTGCAGCCTTGGCTAATGTCTTGCCGCCCATAGCGATTCCGCCAGCGCGTGCCTTGGTAATCAACTTGCCGACAACATCAGATGGCTGTGCGCCCTTTGCGATCCAGGCATCAACCTTGGCGAGATCAAGCACCAGCGTCAGCGGCTCGGTCCGTGGGTTGTAGTGGCCAAGAATTTCTAGCGAGCGACCATCTCTTGGCGACCGGCGATCGGTGGCAACCACGCGATACGATGGCTGCTTAGATGCGCCCACGCGGGTCAAACGGATCCGAACACTCATCCCTGATGCATCCTCCGAGGCGCCGCCCCTTCCGGAGC
>JBIIRA010000001.1:0-37724 GCA_044341795.1 Candidatus Limnocylindrus sp. | reverse complement strand
AGAACTCCGACTCGTTGCTGTAGCGCACAAAGGTGAGTCGCCCCTGCAACGTTCGGCGATCGTCGGCGTGTGCGACTTGCGTGGTGAAGTTGTGCCCCTGAATGCCGTCGGGGTTCGAGAGGAAGCTGAGCGCGTTATCAATGGCGAGGCCGAAGCGAGCGCGCCACCCAGCGAGGCGATCAACCACCTCGGCCGGCAGTCGTAGCTCTGTCACCTCGTCAAAGACTTCGGGGGCTGCTGTGAGCGCTGTCACCAGGGTGGAGCCCTGGCGCTGGCCGAGCATCGCCTGCAACGAGCGCTCCAGCGTGACCACCTCGGCGTCGAAGTGGCTCGAGGTGATCAGGTCAACGAGCAGGTCCTCGACGTTATCGAGCGCCGAACCCTCGGTGAGCGCAGCGGCAAGCGCGAGGATCTCCTCGCGAAAGAGAAAGCGCTCTTCGTGGTCTAGGCCAGCCATGTGCGCATCCTAGCGCGCAGGGGGTTTACGGGTAGATACCCCGCACCTTCATGGCGTCGGCAACACGCTGCACCGAGAGGAGATACGCACCCGTTCGCAGGTGGCTCTTCTCCTTCTGGGCCATGTCGTAGACCTCGTGGAAGGCGCGAACCATCTTCTTCTCAAGGCGAACGTTGACCTCTTCCTCTTCCCAGAAGTCGCGGTTCAAGTCCTGCACCCACTCGAAGTAGCTCACCGTCACACCACCTGCGTTGCAGAGGATGTCAGGGATCACCATGGCGCCGTTCGCGAACAAGATGTCGTCCGCCTCCGGCGTCGTTGGACCGTTCGCCGCCTCAGCCACGATCTTGGTCTTGATCTTGGCCGCGTTCTCCGCGGTGATCTGATTCTCCAGAGCCGCAGGGATCAGCACGTCGCAGGCGATCTCAAGGATCGCCTGGTTGCTCACCGGCGTTGCGCCAGCAAATCCAACGACGCTCCCGGTCTTCTTCTTATGGGCGTCAACTGCGTTCAGATCGAGCCCTGCTGGATTGTGAATGCCACCGCTGCTGTCGGAGACGGCGATGACCTTTGAGCCGAGCTCGCTGATCAGTCGCGCCGCAATGGATCCGGCGTTGCCGTACCCCTGCACCACGACCGTCGCACCCTTGAGGTTCAGGTTGATCTTGCCCGCCGCTTCGCGAATGCAGAAGACTGCGCCGCGTGCGGTCGCCTCGTTGCGGCCCTTCGAGCCGCCGAGCGCGATCGGCTTACCGGTGACGACACCAGGAACGGTGTAGCCAACATGCATCGAATAGGTGTCCATCATCCAGGCCATCGTCTGGCTGTTGGTGTTCACATCGGGCGCCGGAATATCGGACTCAGGCCCAATGATGACGGCGATTTCGGTTGTGAAGCGTCGTGTCAGGCGCTCAAGTTCGCCGAGTGACAACTTCTTCGGGTCAACGGTGACGCCACCCTTGCCGCCGCCATAGGGAAGATCCATCACGGCACACTTCCACGACATCCACATAGAGAGAGCCTTCACCTCGTCGATGTTGACGTCCTGGTGGAAGCGGATGCCGCCCTTCGCTGGACCGCGTCCGAGGTTGTGCTGCACGCGGTGCCCCTCGAAGACTCGAGTGGTGCCGTCATCCATGCGCACAGGGAAGTGCACGGTGAGCTGTCGGCGCGGCTCGCGCAAGACGGCAGCGATGCCGGAGTCAAGGCCGAGCCGCTTTGCGGCAAGGTCAAACTGCTGCTGCGCAACTGCCCAGGCGCTCTTCTGTCCACTCATCGTTTTGTACCTCTCCTCTGCCGCCCTGGCGGGTGCCTGGCGGCCGCCGTGCGGCGATCCAGACAACCCTACAACGCGCCCCAAAAAGGTGTTGCGCGCAGGTTGCGGAGCGCTCCCGCCCGAGCGGCGGCGCGAGGGTTTGTAGCTAGGCGCGGATCAGTGCGACGCCGAGACCCTTCGGGCCGGTGTGTGGGCCAATGGCCGCACCAGCTCGAACGATCCCTGGCTTCAAAGCAGCGATCTCAGGGAACCGAGCGCAGACCTCGTCGCGGAACGCCTCAATGTCGGGCGCCTCGGAGTGCAGCATGGTCAGCTCCTGAATTGGTGCTGCGCTGATCAGCTCCATGAAGCGCTCGCGCGCCTTCGCCGACGTTCGTGGCTTATCGAGCGTCACGACCTCGCCATCAATGATGTCGATGATCGGCTTTACCGAAAGGAGTCCGCCAATCGCCGCTCGCGCTGGGCTAATGCGACCGCCGGCCTTCAGGTAGTCGAGCGAGTCAAGGAAGAAGATCACGTGCGTCTTCGGAATGAGCTCACCGAGCTCAGCCACAATCTGTGGCGCCTTCCAGCCCTCTTCAGCGCGGTGATAGGCGCGCGCAACCAGCAGCCCCTCGGCCGCCGATGCCGTGGCGGTGTCAACGAGATGAATGTTCTTCGACTGCGGATGGTCCGCTGCCGCAATCTCGGCGTTTCGATACGTCGCCGAAAGTTTCGAGGCCACGTGCACCGAGACGATCTCTTTTGCGCCGCCAGCGAATGCCTTGTCGTAGGCCGCGGTAAAGGCGGCGGGTGGCGGCGCCGCGGTCTTTGGGAACGGTGCGCCTGGAGCGGTGAGTCGCTTCCAGAACTGATCCATGGAGAGCTCCTCGTTCACCTTGAAGCTCTCAGAGCCGAAGGAGACGATGACCGGCACGATGGTGATGCCGAGTCGCTTGGCCGCATCAGGTGGAATATCCGATGCGCTGTCGGTGATGATCGCAACGGTTGCCTTCGCCATGGTGTCTCCCCCCTCCGATAGATGCGTTCGGGCGAACCGCCCTCACGTCTCCTAGATTCTATCGGCGCAGGTCAGCCGTGCGCGCGGTGTTGCCCGGGAGCGCTTGGGAGCAGGATTTCGTGCTCGACTCGGCGCAGAATGAGCAGGAACGTGCCCGCCACCACGAGGAATCCGAGCGTGGCGTAGACCAAGCCGTCGACTCCAAAGGTGGCCGCCAGATCGCCTGCAAGCTTCACGCCAATCACCTGGCCGAGGCCGAGGAAGATGGAGTAGAGGCCCATCACTGCGCTGCGATCCGTGTGATACCGCTCGGAGACATCGGCCAAGAAGCCGAGCGCCGCTGGCGTTGCTCCCGCGATGAAGAACATCGAGCCGCAGAGTACGACGAAGAGGAGTGCAATCAACGGCAGTTCGTTCCCGGAGAGGCGATTGATGATGAAGATGGCGGCCATCGCCACGATGAAGGCGATCAGGCCGAGCAGAAGCATGGTGGTGCGGCGGAAGTTGGCAAAGCGGTTCCCCCAGAAGAAGAGCCCGACGCCGCCGATCAGCGCAACGAAGGCGAAGGCTGAGGTGACGACGACAAACGGGAACCCACTCAGCAGGAACTGACCAGAGAGATTCACCGTCTCGTCACCGAGCAGCAGGTTGAGCCCTTGCGGCACCCAGACGCCGATGATGGCGTTGATCGAGACCCAGGTAGGGACAAAGAGCAGGATTCCGCGTTGGCTGAAGAGCTTCACGTACTTGCGCAGGCGATTCTCGGTGTGGGGAGGGGGTGCGGAATGTTCATCTTTCACGCCATACGCGAAGAAGAGCAGTGCGATCACGTAGATCGCACCATTCACGGCGAAGGCCGCTGGGCCGAAGATCGCCCAGAGTGGGCCGGCCAGCGCGGTTCCCGCAACGAGGAGTCCGCCGAGTGTTGCCACTTCGAAGAGGGTGACGACACGGCCGCGGAGTTTGGCGTCATGACTCGTCTTCGCTGCCACGTACGAAAGAATTGAAGGAACGCTCGCCGCCGTTGAGGCCCCTTCAAGGAGTCGCGTGCCGATCAGGAGCGGAATCGTCATGGAGAACGGCGTCATGATCACCGCCGCGAGGCCGAAGAGTGGCCCGAGCAACATGACCGGCTTTCGCCCGATGCGGTCGGCAATGATGCCGAAGATCGGCGAGCCGATCAGCTCAGTCACATAGAAGGCAAGCGTGATCGTTGCAAGGTCTACCGGGGTAATGGTCACGGAACCAGTTGAGTTCAGGTACTTGTTCCAGACGATCAGCAGCGCGCCCGTGGTCCCCGTTGCGGTTCGCAACGTCAGGGTACCGAGGAGCAGGGCCTTCATTGATCCAGTCACCCATGCAGCATACGGGTTCCCGCCTGCGGCGGTCGGTATACTCAGCCCATGCCAACCAACGTCGCACAGTCGTACCCCTACAAGCGCGAGAGTGAGGCAGAGCGTGCCGCTGCGATTGCGGTGACGCTGGGCGCCCGTGAAGGGCTCGCCGAGAAACTCAGCGCCGAGGCGCTCCCCTATGACGGTGCCGATGGCGACGAGGCGTGGGCCTGGCGCTGCCGCACGGTCGGCTGCCCTGGCGTGCTCCACACCGCGGGCTACGCCCGCGAGAAGCGCGCCATCGTGGCCCTCTGTGATGGCTGCGGCCTGATTGCCCTCCGATAGATGAGCGGTGAGCGCGTTCCTGAGATCGTGCCGATCAGTTCGGCGAATAAGCCGACGCAGGTTGAGATCGTTGGCGACCGTATTCGCATCGCCTCCCTCGAGGTGGTCGATCGCGCCCTCGCCGGCTTCCTCGAAAGCCGCACCCCCGAGGATCGTGCCGAAACAGTCGAGCGCGCGATGCGTGTTGGCTTGATGGCGCTGCAGAGCGCGAGTGGCTCCATTGATGTGGACCACGTGCGTCGTGCCTTTGACAAGTTGCTCACCGACGCCGGCGAATCAAACAAGAAGGCGACCGCTGAGGTCGAAGAGATCCTGCGCAAGACCTTCGCCAACGAGGGTGGTGTGCTGCCTGCGACCCTAGAGCGCTTCCTCGGCGACAAGGGTGAGCTCGCCCTCTTTACGAAGGACCTCTTCGACGAGAATCGTCGTGACTCAGCGCTCGGCAAACTCAACACCATTCTTGGCACTTACTTTGATGGTGATGCCAGCAAGCTTGCCCACCTGCTGGACCCAACGCGCGAGGCGTCGCCACTGAGCGGCTTTCGCGCCGAGATCGCCAAGCGCTTTGATGATGTGTTGCTGAAGATCGTTGAGCTTGATGCGTCGCAGAAGGCGGCGAAAGGCGAACGGAAGAAGGGGACGGCGAAGGGCGCCGACTTTGAGTCGCGCGTTATTGCCGAGTACACAGAACTACTCCGCGCCACCAACGACGAGATTGAAGGGACGGGCGGCGTTGCTGGCTCCATCCCTGATTCAAAGAAGGGCGACGCGGTCATCACGATCAATGGCCGTGATGCCTCCGCCGCGGTGCTGCGCATCGTCGTTGAAGTCAAAGACAAGGCCATGACTGGGCCAGCCATCGAGAAGGAGCTCGCTGAGGCGCGGGAGAATCGTAAGGCGGAGATCGCCCTCATGGTCTTCAGCGAAGCGGCGGCACCAGCGGGTGCCTCGCCATTCAAGATGAGTCGTAACGGCGTTTACTGCGTGGTTGACCCTGAGGCTCCCGATGTTGCAATTCTCGAAGCTGGGTACCGACTCGCGCGCATCTCGGCGCTGATCCGCGCCAAGTCGGAGGGGAGCGGCGCCGACCTCTCAGCGGTGAAAGACGCCATTGACGCGCTGCGCAGCCGGTTGGACTCGGTCAAGGAGATCAAGAAGACCCTCACCGCGATCGACTCCACGACCGAGAAGGCGCGCGACGAACTCGACGCCCTCCGCGCCGCAATCGTCACCGAGATCGATCGAATTGAGGAGCAGGTTCGAGCGAGCACCTCCGCCGCTCAAGGGCGGTGAGTAAGGCGATCGCCGACTGGCGGCGCTTCCTCACCGGCCGCTACGCCGCCTTCCGCACGCTCGCCATCTCCGACGCCATCGCCGTCGCCCTGAACGGCGACAGTCTCTCAATCCCGCTCATCACCACCCTCGGTGCATCACCAGCACTGGCGACGCTGGTCGGCCTCTTCCCCTTCGTCGGCGGCATCTTGCAGGGCCTCATGCCTGCCGCGCTTCGCCGGAACGGCGGTGACCTCCGACGGCTCACCCTGCTGATCGGCGCGGCTGCACTGCTGCGCCCCATCCTCTATATCGCCGTCGTGGTGGCGATTGCCGCTGGCCTCCTTCCACCCCTCGCTGGCATCGGACTGATCGCGATCGGATTCGGCGTTGGCGCAACGGCCCAGGCGATCGCCGGGGCCAACGTGCAGACCTGGTTTGGCCGCATCCTCCCCGAGCGCGAGCGTCGCTTCGTTGCCCCGCGTGCCCTCGCCATTCAATTCGGACTCGGCTCGGTGCTGCTTGTGCCCGTGGCACTCCTCGTTCGCGTTGGCGAACAAGACTGGGGCGTCCTCATCTACGCGCCCGCATTCGTTGGCGGCCTGATCGCCAGCCTCTTCTTCTTGCGCGCACTGCGGGGGCTGCCACGACCTGGCGCGGTATCGGCGGGTCGCGCCGCAAGCTCTGGTCCACTCTCCACACCAGTGCGCCGCTTCCTTCGCACCAACATCATCTCGGCCCTTGGCGCCGGATTCGCACCATATCTCTCGGTGTACGCGATCGTCGTGCTGAAACAAGATGCGGCGTACGCCATCCTTATGGCCGCGATCGGTTCCGCAGCTGCACTCGTGGGCGCGATCCTTATTGGCAACTGGTTGGAGCGCGGCTCGGCGAGTCGCCTCTATCGCATCTCCCTCGTAGTCCGCGGCGTAGGGATGGCCTCATCGGCGTTCGCCGGTCCATGGAATCCGTATGCACCGCTGGTACTGCTCGTCGTCATCGTGGTCATCACCGTCGGCTTCGCCGCAGGCATGCTCTCAGCACAGGAGCGCGTGCTCCGACTCGCCGCTCCTGGTGAATCGATTCGCGCGCAGTCGGCGTACGGTGCCACCACCGCGGGGGCGCTCGCCGTTGGCCAGCTGGCGGGCGTGGTTGTGCTGGCCCTGCTCCCCGTCGCCTACCCCACCTATGTCGGCATCTTCATCGTGACGGGGGCCTTCCGCCTCGTGGCGGCGGCGACCGCCGACGTTGGCGACGACTGGAATACGGCGACGCGCATCCATCACGGCGAAGAGATGCCCGCGGAGCCAGCCTTCGAGTCACAGCGCTAGGCGCGGGGCTACACTGACCCCAACGCCACCCCTCGTGGGGGGGCAAGAGCGTGCGAGCCGCCCGTGGCCCGCCGAAGGAGGGAAGCGATGCGCGTACCAGTAGAGATGCCTCGACTCGGCTACGACAGCGAGGTCGGCAAGATCGGCGCCTGGACGGCGAAGGTCGGCGACACCGTGACTGCAGGTCAGCCAATCGGCGAGCTCGAGACCGAGAAGGCCACCGTCGAGTTCGAAGCCCCTGTGGCTGGAACCCTTGTGGAGATCGTGCACGCCGCAGGCGCCGAAGTCGCAGTCGGTGCCGTGATCGCCTACGTCGAAGACGGCAAGTAAGCCGCACTCGCGCATGCCGAAGCCAGGGCGAACGCCCGTCGAGTTCACGCCAATGCGCACGGCGATCAGCCGTCGCATGGTGGAATCCAAATCAAAGGCGCCACACTTCTATGTCTCAACGGACATTGAGATGGATGCGGTCGTTGCCGCCAACGAAGCCCTAAACACTGGCCGTACCGGTGACGATCGTGTCACCCTCACCGCCTGGTTGGTGCGCGCACTCGCGCAATCGCTTGGCGCCTACCCCGCACTCAACGCGGTGTGGGAGGGCGAGGCGCTTGAGCGCTCCACGCCGATCAACATCGGCATCGCAATTGCGATTCCCGACGGCCTGGTTGCGCCCGCACTCCTTGATTGCGCATCAAAAGATCTCGCCACCATCTCCACCGAGCTGCGTGACCTCATTGCGCGCACCAAGATCGGCAAGCTACGTCCTGCAGAATTCACCGAGCAGACCTTCACCCTTTCGAACCTCGGTTCGTTCCCGGTGACGCAGTTCACCGCCATCGTCACGCCGCCGCAGGTGGCGATCTTGGCGACGGGGCGCAGCGAGTCGCGCGCCGTGGTGCGCGACGGCGCTGTGGTGGCGCGCACGATGCTGACAGCAACACTCTCCGCCGACCATCGTGCCGTTGACGGTGCGCTGGTCGCCGCCTTCCTCGGCGACCTTAAGTCGCGACTTGAGGCGCCGGCCGGGCTCGCCTAACGCGCATGGGCAGTCAGCCGCTCGGCGATCGATCAAACTATCTGCGCGGGCGTCTCGACACCAACGACCTCCTCCCTGATCCGATCGACCAGTTCCGCCGTTGGGTCAACGAGGCCATTGCCGCGCAGGTCCCTGAGCCCCTCGCCGCCGCTCTCGCCACGGCCGACGGCGCAGGGAACCCGAGCGTTCGCATGATTTTGATCCGCGGCATCGGCCCCGAGGGGGTCGACTTCTATACGAACCACGAGAGCCGAAAGGGTCGCGACCTAGCGGCCAGGCCGACGGCCGCCCTCACCCTCTGGTGGCCGACCCTGGAGCGACAGGTGCGCCTCTCCGGTTCGGTGGCCCGTCTCTCGGAGGCGGAATCGGCCGCCTACTTTGCCAGCCGCCCACGTGAGAGCCAGCTCGGCGCATGGGCGAGCGCCCAGGGGGAGCCGATCGCCGATCGTGCTGCACTCGAAGCCGCCTTGAGCGCGGCGACCGCCAGCCACGCCCCCACCCCCGAGGCGCTGCCGAGCCTCCCGCCCCACTGGGGCGGCTACCGCGTCACCCCTGCACAGTGGGAGTTCTGGCAAGGGGGCGAGTACCGCCTCCACGACCGCTTTGAGTACCGCCGATCCACCCCCGAAGGCCCCTGGGAGACCCGCCGCCTGCAGCCGTAACAATCGCCCTCCCCCCGTCACGCTCCACCCTGCGCTTACCTACTGGTAATGCGCGTGCTCCATCGGATAGGATTCCGCCAAGCGCAGATCGCGCTTCAAGTCTGAAGGCGGCCCTGTTGGGCCAGCCGATAAGGAGGAAACACATGCGAAAGAGGTCGCTACTCGCAACCTTTGCGGTCGCTGCCGCAATGGTCGCTGGGGCATGCGGCGGTTCGACCGGTTCGACGGTTACCGGAGCATCGTTGCTCATCGGTGACTATCAGGACGTCGACAGCCTTAACCCCTTCTACTACAGCACGGTGATGTCAAGCAACGTCATCGGCATGACCAGCGACGGTCTGCTCCGCCTCAATGACAAGCTTGAGCTCGAGCCTTGGATGGCCACCGAGATTCCTACGAAGGAGAACGGCGGCATTCAGGTTCCAGGCGTTGACGGCGCAGCCGCCACCGTTACCTGGAAGCTCCGCTCCTGGAAGTGGTCCGATGGTGTTGATCTCACCTGCGCCGACTTCCAGTACGCACGTGAGTGGATTCTCGATGAGAAGAACACTGCCGTGTCAAAGCTCGGAACCAAGGAGATCAAGGAGATTGTCTGCAACGGCTCAACGATGACCGTGCACTACTCCGAGCTCTACCAGAACCTGAAGTACGGCCCATCGCTTGCGCCAAAGCACTACTTCAGCAAGTTCACTGTTGGTTCCGTGGTCGGCGGCAACCCTGCCACCGATACCTCCAACGACATGCTCTTGGGCGCGGGCTACCGCACCAAGGACCTGCCAAACGTTCCAACGAGCGGTGCGTTCAAGTATGAGAGCCGAACCCCAGGTGTTGAAACCGTGGTTGTTCGAAACCCATACTGGAAGGACCCTCGCAACGGAAGCCAGTCGAAGCTCGCACGAGTGAAGTACGTAGTCTGTGGTTCGCCAGAGACCTGCGTTGCGAAGTTCCGTGCCGGTGAGCTCGACATGGTCACCGACCTTGACGGTTCGCAGTATGCCCCAACCAAGGACCTTGGTGACGCGCAGCGCCCGTTCCCAAGCTTCACGGTTGAGTTCCTGCGTCCAAATCACTCAAAGACGATCTGCTCGGACGGCGCTCCGGCCGAAGCCGATCCAGACGGCGTGCTTCCAAATCGCGCAGCGCGCGGTGGTGGTTGCCCAGCCTCTGACCTTGAGCTCCGGCGAGCCGTCTCGGCCGCAGTCGATCGAGACCGCTACCTCGAGCAGATCGAGGGTGGCGTTGGTTTCAAGGCAACAAACATGGAGCTCCCAGCCTTCTTCTTCTACGAAGAGCAGGCAGTGGAGGCCTATGACCTGACCAAGGCTGCAAAGATCTTGGCCGATGGCGGCTGGAGCGATACGAACAAGGACGGAACGGTCGACAAGGATGTCGACGGCGACGGTGACCGTGACGAGGCAATCCTCGACATGTGCACCACGACGAAGCCGACCCGCGGTGCAAAGTTGCAGGTGCTTGCAGCAGACCTGAAGAAGATCGGCATCACTGCCATTGTTGACGCGGTCCCTGGAAGCGCTGTGCTCTTTGCTCAGCGCACCGATGCGCCAGCCGGCACGAAGTGCAACCTGGCCTACGGCACGTTTGACTTCGCGCTGCATGCCTTCGGCATCACGTCGGTCGAGCCGAGCGGGTACGACTCGTACCACTCGACACAGACCAACGAGAAAGGTGGCGGCAACGACCAGTACGTGAACATCCCAGAGCTTGACGCGAAGCTCGAGGCCATCAAGTCCTCGATCGACGTTGCCGAGCAGGATGCGCTCATGGCTGAAGTGCAGACCATCATGACCACGAACGTGGTCACGATTCCGCTGCACTACTGGCTCGACATCGTTCTGGTGTCGAAGAACGTGAGCGGGTACGCCCAGCACGCGGCTTGGGGCCCACTCTGGAACGCCTACGAGCTCGACGTCGCGTCGAACTAAGTAGGTCAGCCGAAACGAATTCGGCGTGCGGCCGTCGCGGGACCCCGAGAGGGGTTCTGCGACGGCCGCACATCACTCCAGACTCACCACTACTATCCCCCCGGTAGGACGCATGACCTACCAGCACGAACAAAGGAGGCCGCATGATTAAGTACGCACTGAAGCGCATCGCGCTCGGCGTCACGATCATGCTTGGCTCCACCGTCCTCATCTACGCTCTTCTCCTCGCGGCCCCTGGTGGCCCCGAGCAGAAGTTCGCGCTGAACCCTAAGTACACAGCCGCCCAGAAAGAGGGCTACCTGAAGTCGCTCGGGCTGGATCAGCCAGTTCCAGTGCAGTACTGCCGCTGGCTCGGCGCATGCCGCAGGGATGCCGATGGGCTCGACGCGCTGGTCGGGCCAACAGGGTTCCCGAGCTTCCTCCCCGCCTCTATCTCCGGCGTCTACACAGGACTCATTCATGGCGAACTCGGGTACTCCTATTTCAGTGGCGAATCTGTCGCTTACCTCATCGCGGGTGCGGCACTCCCCACCCTGATCCTGGCTGGGCTCTCCATTGTGATCTGGCTCACGCTTGCGGTGATTGTGGGGGTGTACACGGGCGTAAACAACGGCGGCCGATTGGACAACGGCGTGACCACCATCACCTACGTCCTCTCTACATTCCCGACATTTTTATTGGGATTCCTGCTCATGTTCCTATTCGCCATCGTGCTGAACCTCACGCCGGTTGACGGCATGGTGAATGGACGTGAATCCCCGGCGTTCGGGAGCGATCTTTACTGGCAATACTTCTCCAGTAACCCACTCGCTGCCGTATTGGATCTCGGCGCGCATCTGGTGCTGCCGGTTATGACACTCGTCATCGTCAGCTTCTCCGGCGATTCGCGCTATGTGCGCGCAAGCGTGATTGATTCGCTCTCGATGGAGCACGTGCGTACGGCGCGGGCAAAGGGCCTCACCCGGGCTCGAGTGCTCATGCGCCATGCGTTGCGCACCGCTCTGGTGCCCTTTGCCACCAACATTGGACTCGCACTCCCCTTCCTCTTCGGCGGCGCCCTCATCACCGAGTCCATCTTCTCGTGGCCAGGCATTGGGCGGCTCACGCTACAAGCAACCAACAACTTGGACTACCCGGTTCTCATGTCGATCTTGCTCATCGGCTCGGTGATGGTCGTCATTGGCAACCTCGTTGCCGACATCCTCTACGCAGTCCTTGACCCGCGCGTGCGGCTGTGACCACTAAGGCAAACGCAAAGAATAGGAACGTCGCGGTAAAGAGTGCCGCAGTATCTGAAAGCCCATGGGCGCAGGCACGGCGCCGTTTTTTTGCTGGTCGCCAGGGACCCTGGGGCCTACGAATCCTCATTTTCGTTGTCCTCTTTGTCGTCGTCGGTCCGTTCATTGCTCCGTATGATCGCTTCAGCGTCCCAACACCAAGCGAGTTCGTCTTCCTTGGGCGACCACCATCTCTCGAGCACATCTTTGGTGAAACAGCCCAGCTGCAGCTTGATGTGTTCATGTTGACGGTCAACGGCGGCAGGGGCTCTCTCCTCATCGGATTCATCTCGGCGATTGGCGGCATCGCGATTGGCACCCTAGTCGGCATCATCTCCGGCTACTTCGGCGGCAAGCTTGACGGCTTCCTGATGCGCCTCGTCGACGTCTTCCTCGCCATCCCAAGCCTCTTCGTGATCATCGTTGGCGCGCGCATCATCTCTGAGCTTGGTGGCACAGGCCTGATGACCGTAATCATTGTCTTCGTGCTGTTCGGCTGGATGGGCACCGCGCGGTTGGTTCGCGGGCAGGTTCTTGCACTACGCGAGATGGAGTTCATCGAAGCAGCGCGTGCGCTCGGTGTCTCACCTGTTCGCATCGCCCTGCGCCACGTCTTGCCGAATGCCATTGGCCCGGTCGTCGTCTCATTCCCATTCGCCGTTGGTGGGGCGATCATCGGCGAGGCCTTCATTAGCTACCTTGGCTTCGGCGTATCGCCGCTCACACCAACGTGGGGAAACATGCTCTCCAACTCGCAGCAGTTCTTCCTCCAGGGGAACTGGTGGTGGGTCGGATTCCCAGGACTCTTCATTGTCCTCACAGCCCTCTCCGTGAACATGGTGGGCGATGCCCTGCGCGAGAGCCTTGAGCCCGAGGGGCGACGCGCATGAGCAAGGCAACAGCACCACTGCTGAGCGTCCGCGATCTTGCGATCTCGTTCCGCACCCATCGCGGCACGCTGCGCGTCGTTGACGGCGTCTCGTTTGACCTCGCCGCTGGTGAGTGTCTGGCGATTGTTGGTGAGTCGGGGTCGGGTAAGACCGTCTCGGCGATGGCAATCATTTCACTCCTCAGCCGCAAGCAAGCGATCATCGAGGGCTCGGTCAAGTTCAAGGGGCGCGAGCTCGTTGGCCTGAGTGAAGAGGCGCTCCGCCCAATTCGTGGCGGTGGGATCGGCGTGATCTTTCAGGAGCCACTCTCGGCTCTCAACCCAGTCACCACGATTGGTGAGCAGATCGCCGAGGTGATCGTTGCCCATCGCAAGTTGAGCTGGAAAGAGGCGCACAAGTTGGCGATCGGCTATCTCGAACAGGTCGAGATCTCGCAGCCAGAGCAGCGCGCGAAGCAGTACCCCCACCAGCTCTCGGGTGGCATGCGTCAGCGCGCCATGATCGCCATGGCCCTCTCGGGAGAGCCCTCCATGATCATTGCCGACGAGCCGACCACCGCCCTCGACGTCACCATTCAGGCGCAAGTACTTGACCTGTTGCGCCGCACCACTACCGAGCGTGGTGCCGCACTCCTGCTGATCACCCACGACCTTGGTGTCGTAGCCGAGACGGCCGACCGCATCGCTGTCATGTATGCGGGCCAGATCGTTGAGACGGGCAAGGCCGCCAGCGTGCTGCGCGAGCCAGCGAGCCCCTACACGCGTGACCTCGTGACCTCAGTCCCCTCGTTCGCCGCACGTGGCAAGAAGCTCAACACCATCACCGGCATGGTGCCGTCGCCTGACGCCTTCCCCGCCGGCTGCCGCTTCGCCCCACGTTGCCGATACGCAATTACCGCATGTACCACCGCCGTGCCACCACTCGAGCCGCTCAAGGATGGGCGCCTCGTTCGCTGCATTCGCACCAAGGAGGTGCTCAACGGCACCGCCGCAGGGAAGCGCACCGCACCAGCCAAGAAGGGGGCGGCACGATGAGTGGTAAGGCTGCAGATAAGCGCGAACTTCTGAAGCTCGTCGGCGTGAAGCGCCATTTCCAGGTGCGTGGCGGCATCCCACTGATTCGCAAGCCGCTCGCGGTTCGCGCCGTCGACGGCGTTGACCTCACGGTGACTCGCGGAGAGACCCTCAGCCTCGTCGGCGAGTCGGGCTCCGGGAAGACAACGCTCGGCCGTGTGGCGCTCGGTCTGCAGCCAGCCACCGCAGGATCCGTCACCTATGACGGCCGCGAGATCAAGAAGCTCCCTGTCGCTGAACGCCGAGCGTTGCGCAAGCGTATGCAGATCGTCTTCCAGGATCCGTTCGGCTCGCTAAACCCGCGTCTGCCGATTGGTGACCAGATCGAAGAGGGCCTCCTCGCCCACAAGCTTGGTGATCATGCCGCCCGCGAGAAGCGCGTGCGCGAAGTGCTCGACCTTGTCGGCCTCGATCCAAACTATGCATCGCGCTACCCGCATGAGTTCTCGGGCGGCCAGCGACAGCGCATTGGCATCGCCCGCGCCCTTGCGGTAAACCCAGAGTTCATCGTGCTCGACGAGCCGGTCTCTGCGCTCGACGTCTCGATTCAGAGCCAGGTGCTCAACCTACTCACCGACCTGCGCAACGAGAAGGGGCTGACCTACCTCTTCATCAGCCATAACCTTGACGTTGTCGGCTACTTTTCGGACCGCGTCGCCGTCATGTATCTCGGCAAGGTCGTCGAAATTGGTCCGGTTGATCGCGTCTTCACCAAGCCGCAGCATCCGTACACCGTGGCACTGATCTCGGCGGTCCCGAAGGTTGAAGCGCATAACGTCAAGGATCGCCTCATTCTTGAGGGCGAAATTCCGTCGCCAATCTCGCCACCATCGGGCTGCCGCTTCCGCACACGCTGCTGGTTGCGCGAACAGCTCGGCAACCCAGAGAAGTGCTCAACCGAAGAGCCGAAGCTGGTCGCCACGCCACGCGATGTCACCGTGAGCGTAGCCTGCCACTTCCCACTCGCCGATGGCGCTGCGGCCACCACCGCCGCCGGCCGACTGGAGATTGCGCGCGCCATTAAGGCTGCTACGAAGGTGAAGCCCGCGGCGAAGCCGAAGGCGGCTGCTACGACTGCTCCGAAGGCAAAGCGGAAGGCTTAGTCCTCGCGGCGGCCCGCGCCGCTCTCCCCTGTCGCCGCAGCGAGTTCGCCATGTTTCTGTAGAAGCTCCCGCGCACGTTCCTGTGCGCGTCGATCGGGCTCCACGCGATGCGCTGGAGTCGCAACCGCGTGTGAGGCTTCGCGAAGGTTGGCAAAGGTGCCAGCCGCGACACCGGCAAGGGCGGCAGCGCCCGCCGCTGATGCCTCGGGGTTCTGGCCAATCACCACGGGCACACCGAAAAGATCGGCACGCAGCTGAATCAGTGGCGCGGAGACAGACTCGCCGCCAGAGAGCGGCCCAGGTGCTGCGCCGGTTGCTGGACCCGAGAGGCGCATCTCGCTGATCTGCAGCCCGGCTTCAATCGCTGGCGCGAGCAGGTGCGCGACGGCAAGTGCACCACTCTCGATCGCTGCGCGCACCAGGTGCGCTGCGCGGTGCTGATCCGTTCGCCCAACGAATGCATCCTCGGCGGAGCGAGGGCTGCTCCAGCCAAGGTTCGAGATTGGTTTCGCCATGAGTCCATCGGCGCCGAGTGGCAGTGCAGCGGCGGCGTGGAAGAGTTCAGCGCGGCGCGCAGGCGCCGCTGCTGGATCATTGGCGAGTAGCTCCGTAACGACCCACTCAAGGAGTCGACCGGTACCTGCGAATGCGCCGCCAAGGATCACCCCGTCGCCGAACGGTGCTGGAGTCGGTCCTGCCCAGAGGCGGCCAGGGAGTGCAGCGGTGATGCGCGCTGCCTCCACGGGAGTTGCCGCAACGGCGACGCCACCCGCGGTGCCACCCACATCGACGCCGAGCCCAGGATCGGTGAGACCAGCGCCAACAACGGCGGCGAGGCCATCGTTCATCCCTGCCGCGATCGGCAGGCCGGCGGAGAGGCCGAGATCTGCAGCTGGGCCAGGGAGCAGTGTGCCGATTCTGGTGCCGGGGAATACCTCAGGCGGGAGTGCTCGCTCATCTAGACCTGCAGCGAGCAGCGCGCTGCGCTGGGCGGGAGAGACGCTTCGCGCCGGATCCCAGAAGGCGCTGACCGCCTCACCAGAGAGTCGCAGGGTGAGTGCATCCCACGACGAGAGGAGCCACGTGGATGCGGCGGCAACCGCAGGGCGCTCGCGAATAAGCCACCGCGCCTTCGGCAGTTCGCCGAGGAGCCATCCGCCACGTCCAAGAATCTTTGCGAGTGCGGCCTCGTCGTCGGCTGAACGGCGGTCGCGCCACATCAGGGCCGGACCAGCGGCGCTCCCATCGGCACGTACTGGGGTTAACGATGGTCCGTGGCCATCGACGCCGATCCCGCGAACCTCAATCGCATCAGGGCTCTGCGCCGATGCGAGCGCCATCACCTCGTGGGTGGCGGCGCAGATCGCCTCCCACCACGTGTCGGCATCCTGTTCACGCGCATCTGCCCCGCCACTGGTTGCACGCCGTGCAATGGCAATTGGCGCACCACTCTCAGCATCAAGGAGAAGCGCTTTAACTGAGGTGCTCCCGAGGTCGAAGGCGAGGAGCGCGGCGCGAACGGGTCGACGCATCAGGTGCGTCGCCGTTAAATCAGCGTGGACCGTCGCTCCGGCCGTGGTTCACGTACCACCAGGCCGAAGGGAAGACCGCAGCCGCCAGCGCCAGCTTGATCGCATCGCCAAGCAGGAATGGGGCGACCCCCTTTTGAATGGCAACACCGATCTCAAGGTTCGCTGAGGCGGCGAGCCACGGCACGCCGAAGCTGTAAATGATCAGGCTGCCGATGGTCATGGCGGCAATCGTGCCGATCACACTGCGATCCCAGCCGAGGTCAGCGAGTCGCCCAACGATCCATCCGGCGAAGAGCATGCCAACGAGGTAGCCGCCAGTTGGGGCGAACTGCAACAGGCCAGCATCACTAGAGGTAAAGAACTTCTCAATGCCGTGACTCCCTTCGCGAAAGATCGGGGCGCCGAGGATGCCGAGGGCGAGATAGAGCGCCATCGACGCAAGGCCGCGGCGGGCGCCAAGGGCTGCGCCAACCAAGAGCACACCGAAG
This sequence comes from Candidatus Limnocylindrus sp., assembly GCA_044341795.1. Classification (GTDB taxonomy): domain Bacteria; phylum Chloroflexota; class Limnocylindria; order Limnocylindrales; family Limnocylindraceae; genus Limnocylindrus. The sequence continues at coordinate 20,705 of JBIIRA010000001.1, read as the reverse complement.
GTCTGCCCGGTGATCGGTACAGGGGTGCCAGGGAGTGGAATCACGATCTGGGCGGAGGCGGCCACGATCGCCGCGCCGACGACGGCCAGCGCGAGGCCTTGCAGTCGGGCGCCGAGGCGCTCGCCGAGGAAGACGGGAAAGAAGAAGTCGCCCAGTGTCACGCCGTACTCGGCGGCGGGAATGCGCCCCATGGCGGGCATTGCGCGTCGAATCTGCATCTTGACCCTCCCTACGGGCACCACCCTTGTGGGAAGGCGCCGACCCCCAGTCTACCCTGCGCCACCCCCCGCCTCGCAGGGTAAGATGGCGGCTGACTTGGTGGCCATCGTTCAATGGTTAGGACCGTGGTTTGTGGAGCCGCAGATGAGGGTTCAATTCCCTCTGGCCACCCCACCAGACCTGAGGAGCGCATTTTGCCCACAGCCGCACCTCGCCGTCGACTGATTAACGACCCGGGCTTCGTCCGTCTCTGGGCCGCCGAAACGATCAGCCACCTCGGCTCCAGCTTCAGCGCCTTGGCGATGCCGATCGTTGCCATCCAGCTCCTGAACGCGGGCCCGATGGAGATCGCTATCATCAATCTCGCCGACACCGTCCCCTTTTTGGTCATCGGACTACTCGTTGGTGCGCTCATTGACCGCCTGCCGCGCCGTGGTGTGCTCATCGCTGCCGACCTTGGCCGAGCGGTGCTGTTGCTTACACTGCCCATCTCCTACGCGCTCGGTGTCCTCTCGATTCCCCAGTTGGTGATCGTCGGGATCTTGCTCGGCACACTCACCGTCTTCTTCGATGTCGCCTATCAGGCCTACCTCCCGTCGCTCATTCCGAAAGAGGATCTCGTCGAGGGGAACTCAAAGCTCGAGATCAGTCGATCCGCAGCTGGGCTTTTTGGCCCGAGCCTCGCTGGCGCGCTGATCGCCATCGTGAAGGCGCCGATGGCAGTCGTGATTGATGCCCTCTCGTTTGCGCTCTCGGCGCTCTTCCTGTTCACGATTAAGCCGAAGCACGAGTTTGTAGCGGAGCAGAACAACGCCTCGGCGCCCGCATCAAAGAAGCCTCGCGCCTCGCTGCGATCCGACATCGCTGCCGGCCTTCGATATGTGTTCGGTCATCCGGCCCTACGCACGATCGGTGGCGCCACCGCAACCTCCAACCTGTTCAGCGGCATTGCTGGGACTGTTGAGATGCTCTTCGCCTATAACGTGCTCGGACTCTCCGTCGCACTCATCGGTTTTGCGGCAACACTTGGATCCGCTGGCGGGCTCATTAGCGCCGTCTTCGCGGATCGCATCTCAAAGAGGCTTGGGGTTGGTCGCACCATCGTGCTCACCATCCCGCTGGGTGGACCGCTGGTGGCGGTACTCGCCTTCTGCCAGCCTGGTGACGATCTTCTCAATGCCCTCGTGATCGGTGCTGGTTTCTTTGCCGCCGCCGTCTCGGGCACCCTGTACAACATCAACCAAGTGAGCCTGCGCCAGGCCCTGACGCCGCCTGAGATGTCGGGTCGCATGAACGCCACGATGCGCTGGTTCGTGTGGGGCACCATCCCGATCGGCGCGCTGCTCGGTGGGATCATTGGCACGAACCTCGGGCTGCGCGAGGCGCTCCTGATCGCCGGGATCGGTGGCACCTTCGCCTTCGTCCCCCTCCTCTTTGGGCCGGTCTGGGGGATCAAGGAGATGCCGACGGGGGTCGCCCAGAAGTAGCGACGCCGACCGCCCTGACCCCTGCGCGCTGATAGACTCGCCTCGCGGCGGGATGCTCCCATAGAGGGGCCAGCCAGCGAGGAGGGTGCATATGTCTACGGTCACGTTCCAGGGTGTCTCCAAGAAGTACGGCGAGGTCCTCGCCGTCGACAATCTCTCCCTTGAGATCAACGATGGCGAGTTCATGGTGCTCGTGGGCCCCTCGGGCTGCGGCAAGACCACCTCGCTGCGCATGATCGCCGGCCTCGAAGAGATCAGCGACGGCACCCTGCTGATTGGCGACAAGGTCGTGAACGACATCGCGCCGAAAGATCGCGACATTGCCATGGTCTTCCAGAGCTACGCCCTCTACCCACATATGACCGTGCGCGACAACCTCGCCTTCGGCCTCAAGCTGCGCAAGATTGAGAAGGGCGAGATCGAGCGCCGCGTCAACGAGGCGGCGGCGATCCTTGACCTCACCAAGCTCCTCTCCCGTAAGCCGAAGGAGCTCTCCGGCGGCCAGCGTCAGCGCGTCGCCCTTGGGCGCGCGATCGTCCGCGAGCCAGCCGTCTTCCTGATGGACGAGCCGCTCTCCAACCTCGACGCGCAGCTGCGCGTGCAGACCCGTGCGGAGATTCTCCGCCTACATGCCCGCCTCAAGACCACCGTCGTCTATGTGACGCACGATCAGGTTGAGGCGATGACGATGGGGACGCGCATTGCCGTGATGAGCGACGGAAAGTTGCAGCAGGTCGGCACGCCGCAGGATCTGTACGACCTGCCAGTGAATCGCTTTGTCGCCGGCTTCATCGGATCGCCAGCAATGAACCTGCTGGAGGCGACCGTTGACGGCCGCCACGTGAAGACGGGCGATATCGCCATTGAGATCAGTGATGCGCGTGCAAAGGCGCTGGAGGGGCGCACCAGCGTCACGATCGGCTTCCGACCAGAGCACCTCGAGTTCGGCAAGGCGGGAAAGGGTGCGGCGCAGATTGAACTCACGGCAGATGTTGTTGAGTACCTCGGCGCCCAAGAGCTGCTGCACTTCTCCACGAAGAGTGGCGATGTGCTGGCGCTGATCGGCTCCGAGCACAAGACGCCGCGCGGCACCAAGGTGCAGCTCGCCCTTTCGCTCGAGAAGTTGCACCTCTTCGATTCGGCCACCGGCGCCGCAATCCGCTAGATCGGCGGGGCCGCATGCGATTTGGTGATGATGCTCTTGGTGCGCGCCTTACAGCGCTACTAGAGCCGGGCGACCTCAACGAGGTTGTCGTCGCTTCGGACCTGGTGGTGCAGGCGGCGTACATGGAGTGGCGCCGAACGACGGTGCAGCGCACCACCGGTGATCAGCACGTGCGCTACATCGTTGGCCACCCGGGTGCCGTGGCGATCCTCGCCATTGATGCTCCGAGTGACGCTGAGGTGACGCCGGCAAGCGAGATGCTCTTTGTGCGCCAGTTCCGCGCCCCAGTCGGGCAGCTGCTCCTTGAGGTGCCAGCTGGCACGCTTGACCTGCATGACGGCGTCACCGAGGAGCCACAGCTCGCCGCCGAACGCGAGCTCGAAGAGGAGACGGGGCTCCGCGCAACGACCTGGCGGCACCTTCGGAGTTTCTTCACCGCCCCGGGGTTCACGAGCGAGCGCATGGAGCTCTACCTCGCCCTGGGACTCTCGGCGGCAGGTCCTGGCGCCCGCACCCCCGACGAGGATGAGGCGATCGAGGCGGTTCGACTAACCATTGCCGAGGCGGCTGAGGCGGTCCGCCGCGGGGCGATCGTCGATGCCAAGAGCCTGGTCGCCATCGGCGCAGCGGAGCGTCTGGCCACCCGCTAACCCCCGCACGATTCGTGCGTAAGTCCCTCGTGGGCTGCGATATCCGTACCCCTACCCCCCCTACGGTGCTAGAATCGTACCCACAGCGGTCCGCACTGCGGAATCCGCAGAGAAGGATGTATTGAGATGGCGATCGAACCACTCCGGCACCTCGCACCGACCACGAAGCCGGCTCCCCATCGCGCGGAGCCCCCTGTCGGACCCACCGCTCAGATTGACCCTGCCCGAATTCGCGAGCTGACCGCGCGCGAATCGGAGCGCCTCGACGCGCGCACCCAGGGCTCAGCGGCCGCCTACGAACGCGCCAAGCGCTCTCTCGTTGGCGGCGTCTCGTCGAGCTACCAGAAGCGCGCGCCATGGCCGATCTATCTCGACCGCGGCCAGGGGCAGTACGTCTGGGATGTTGACGGTCACCAGTACCTCGATGTGCACAATGGCATTGGCAGCATGGTGCAGGGTCATGCGCATCCGATCATCACCGAAGCCGTCGAACGACGCATTCGACTCGGCTCACACTTCGCCGCGCCGACCGAAGACACTTACATCGTCTCAGAGCTCCTTGCGGCGCGCTGGGGCCTCCCCCGCTGGCGCTTCGTCAACTCTGGCTCTGAGGCAACGATGGATGCCATTCGACTCGCCCGTGCTGTCACCCAACGTGACGGTGTGATGAAGATCTTCGGCAGCTATCACGGCCATCACGACTATGTGATGGTCGACATCGGCCTCTCGGTCTATGACGGTAAGGATCGTGAGAACTACCCATCGATCGCCTACGGCAAGGGGATCCCCGACGCCGTTACGCAGATGACCACCGCTGTTCCCTTCAATGATGCGGGTGTTCTGGAGCGACGTCTCACCGCACTGCAGAGCGAAGGGCGTCTCCCCGCCTGCTTGATCATGGAGGCCGCAATGATGAACTGCGGCGTGATCTTGCCAGAGCCTGGCTATCTCGAAGATGTACGACGCATCACCAAGAAGTTTGGCGTTGTCTGGATCGTTGATGAGGTGAAGACCGGTCTCAACGTTGCTGCCGGTGGCGCAACGGAACTCTTCGGCATCAAGCCCGACCTCGTCTGTCTCGCTAAGGCGCTCGGCGCCGGAATCCCGACGGGGGCGATTGGTGGCAGCGACGAGATGTGGTCACTGGTGGACTCTGGTGATGTGTATATGGTGGGCACGTTCAACGGCAATCCGCTCGCGATGGCGGCGGCGCGTGCCAATCTCGAGCGCGTGATGACGCCAGATGCCTACAAGCATCTTGGGCGCCTCAACGATCAGCTCCTTGACGGCGCCCAGGGGATCATTGACCGCTACAAGCTCGCCGCTTATGCAGTGGGGATTGAGTCAAAGGGCGTCATCACCTTCGCCCAGTCAAAGGTGGTGGACTATGACTCGTACAAGTCCGCCCAGCAGAAGGAGCTCATTGATCTCGTATGGCTCTGGAACATGAACCGTGGGATCTTCAGCACACCAGGTCGCGATGAGGAGTGGACGCTCTCCATCGCCATGACCCCCGCTGACGCCGACCACTACCTTGGCGTCTTTGAGGAGCTAGCCGCCGAACTAACCCGCTAACTCTCCTCGCGGAGTTTTAGCAGGCGCTCGTTGAGGGCTGCCGTTCCGCTTCGCACAGCCCCCATGAGCGGGAGTACAGCGATCATGGTCAACACGCCCCCCAGGATCATGACGACGCCGCGCACACGTTGTTCCCGAACAACTTCGAGGATCTGCGACTGCACGGAGCCAGAGAGGGCTTCAGAAATTCCAAGTGCTGGTTGCGCATAGACCCACGGCGCTGCAGCGCCACCGATGAGCCACGCCAGCAGGAGCGCGGTCGCGGCCGCACCGCCCCGCGCGAAGGCGCCCGTGGTCACGAGCCCCGCGGTGCGCACACGCATCAGGATGACCGCGGCGAGTCCGACCCACACGGCATGTCCAGCGAATACCAAGATTGCCACCGGTGGTGTCGCAATGGATTGGGCTAGAAGGAGTGGGGTCCACGGGAGGGCGCCGACAAGGAGCGCGACCCTCCGTTCCCCCGCCGAGATGATCTCCTCATGCTGTAGGCGCGCTATCCAGCCAACGATGGCGAGGCCGGCGGCGACGTCAAGAACGACCGCAATCAATCGGAGTACGGCAAGGGCGAGCTGCTCCCCGAGGATGCCTGCTGCCGCCGCACCTGGGTCAGCGGCGTACGCCAGGATGTTGTCGCCACTGCGAAAGAGGAGCCAACCGCGTAGGGCGAGCATCAGCGCGCTAGCGACGATCGCGCCAGTGAAGATCGTTTCGTTCTTGGGGAGGAGTCGGCGAGTGGCCACGACTGTTGTTATCGCCCCACGCGGGTGCGCGCTCGCTGTTCCGCCGTAAGAAGTGCGCTCTGCAGCTCTTCACTGAGCTGCACCTTGGCGATCGCCTGGCGCAGCAGCACGGCGACCGCGCTCACCGTGACCCAACTTGCAGCCACCCAGATCATCGCAGCGGGATCCGTATGTGAGCTAACCAGCCCGCCGATCCAGAGTGGGGCAACAACGAGAGAGAGGCGACCAGCCCAGCGAGCCGAACCGTTATCAGCGCTCGGCCGCGACGCCCCAGTACCGCCATGTGCCTCGGCGAGGCTTCTCATGTGCCGAACCAGGAGTCGGCCGGGCTGTCCGATGAGCGGCCCTGGGAGCGCCGAGAGGGCAACCGCACGGTCGATGCCCGCCAGTGCCACCGCTGGATGCTCGGCGCCCAGCGCATGCGCATTGCGTAGGCTGGCGCGCAGCCAACGAAGCAGAAAGAGCCAGATGATTGGGATGGCGATGAGCAGGATCGTGTTGGCAGTGCGCACTGTGCCAAATGCGCGCGTTGCATCCTCCTCGGTGGCGCGGTTGATGGCGATGAGGTCGAGCACAGAGAAGTAGCCCATGATCGTTCCTGAACTGATGAGCCCAAGCAGTGCCAGGAAGAGGAGTGCGCGTCGCGCCGTCGCCGCCTTCGTGGCGGCGGAGAGGTAGGGGGTCACTTGCCGCTAATGCCCTGCTGACGCAAGAAGCGGATCAAGCCATCGCGCTCCAAGAGGGCGAAGCGTCGCAGCCGTGCCGCATCTACAGGCGGAATGCCATGCGCCGGGTCGGCGATGTTGGCGAGGAGTGCATCAACCGCAGTGAGCATGGATGCGGGGGATCCCCAGAGTCCGAGGGAGGCGCTGCGCGTGACCAAGTCGCGCGCAAAGGTTGCGTCCGCTGACCCGAGGGCGAGGAGCGCCGTAGGGATCTGGGCAACATATGGGGCGAGCAGCTCGTGCTGCCATGGCCAGGCGAACCCGCTCGCAGCGGCAAGTGTCTTGCGCACGCTGCCGTACCCGTCAGAACGAAGGATGCGCGCCCATGCGGCTCGCTTCGCGGCAACGTTTGGCGTTGCGACTTCGGCGGCAAGGAGTGCACGTTCGCCGCGATCGCTCGGGTCGCGCTGCGCCTCTGCTGCAAGTCGCTCCGCACTGTTCGGTGCACCAAACGAGGCTGCACGTACGAGCAGCGACCAACGGTGATCCTGATCAATCTCAACGCCGTCGAGCGGCGTCTCGCCCACAGCCACCTGCCAAGTCTCCTCAACATCACGGGGCGTGACCGAGGCCATCACCATGACGCGCGACCAGACAATGCGCATCCCCTCACTGCCGCCGCGGGCGAGGCGTGCTCGTGCAGCATCGACAATGAGGCTCCCCCAGCGCTCGCGCTCACCATCAGGGAGGTAGCGAAGGAGGAGGCCGCTCATCGTTGACTCGACGACGCCCTGCACAATCGAGGAGTCGACTTCGTGTGGCAACCGATCAATGAGCAGCTGCGCGTAGCGTGCCGCTGGGTAGCGACCATCGCGCACGAGCTCGTAGATCGCCATCCAAGTGAGTTGTCGCAGGAGCCCGTCGGGGATGGCCTCCATCCGCGTTTCGACGAAGCGCAGTGTTGCCTCGTCGAGGCCAAGCTTGCCAACCGCGAGGTCATCGTGGTTTGGGATCACCGCCAGTGGGAGTGGCCGCCCTGCGGCGCTCGGCACATCGGTGCGCGCCCCCGTCACCAGGGCTTCGTGCGGCTCAATGGTGACCATCTGCCCATCGCCTGGATAGAGGAGTGCAACACGCAGCAGGTGCTCGCGCAGCACGTTATCGCCTGAGACCACCTCTTGGGTAACGGTCAAGTTCCCAATAGTGCCGTTGGCGCTTGGGGTGATAAGCGCACCGAGTCTGTTTGGCCCACTGGTGCGCAACCACTGTGCTGACCAGTCGGCGAGTGAGACGCCGCTCCCCTCTTCGAGCGAGGCAAGGAACTCAGCGAGGGTGGCGTTGCCAAACGCATGACGCTGGAAGTGGAGGCGAAGGCCTGCAGAGAATCCGGCGCGTCCGAGCCGCGCGCCGAGCTGCTTCAGCACCGCACCCCCCTTGCCGTAGGTGATGCCGTCAAAGTTCAAGAAGGTCTGGTCCGTGTCCGCCACGGTGCCCGCGATCGGATGTGTCGTTGGTGAATCGTCTTCAACCAGCGACCAGCGCTTGAGCTGCACGTTGAACTCCTGCCAGGCGGTGGTGTGCTCCGACCCTTCGGTCAGACAGAGGGCGGCCGCATACGTGGCGAAGGATTCGTTGAGCCAGAGGTCGTCCCACCAGCGCATCGTGACCAGGTTGCCGAACCACATGTGGGCGATCTCGTGGAAGACCACCTCGGCGAGATCGGTCAGATCGCTTGGGGTTGGCGTGCTGAGGAAGATGTAGCGCTCGGTGTAGCTGATCAGTCCCACGTTCTCCATTGCACCAACGTTGAACTCGGGGCAGTAGACGTGGTCGAGTTTCTCAAACGGGTATTCGCGGCCGAAGAGGTCACCGAAGTAGGTAAAGGCTTGGCTCGTCATCTTTTGGAAGAGATCGTACGAGAGGTACTTCTCCAGTGAACCGCGTGACCAGAGACCAACCTGCACCGGGGCTGCGCGACCCGGAACGGCTACCTCAAAGCGTTTTCCAACGAATGGCCCCGCGGCGAAACTAAAGAGATAGCTCGCAAGTGGCGGAGTCTCCGCGAACGTATGCAACGTGCCGCTATGTCCCTCTGGGCTCGCCGATGTCTCGGCACCATTGCCGAAGACGCGCCACGCAGTAGGCGCGGCGACGGTCAACGAGAGCTTCGCCTTGATGTCGGGTTGATCGAAAAGCGGCGCCATGCGGTGCGCCTCGTACGGCTCAAAGTTCGTGTAGATGTATTCGGCCTGATCTTCGGGGTCAATAAAGCGGAAGACACCATCGCCACCGGTGTCGTAGGCGTTCTCATACGAAACCTCAAGGAGGTTCTCAGCGCCCGCCTTCAGCCGGGCGGCTGGCAAGGTGAGGCGATACCCGTTCCAGTCGGGTGAATCAACGACCACGCCATTGAGCGTGAGGCTGTGGATGGTGCGTCCGCGGAAGCAGAGGAAGACCGAGCCAGTGTGCCCGGCGGCAAGAGTGAAGCGGGTAACGATCTGGCCACGGAAGGTTGCCGCGTTCGTGGCAAGGTCGAGTCGGAGCGCGTAGCGCACATCGGAGACGGCGGCCGCGCGTGCGGCAGCCTCGACCTGCGTCAGAACGTCTCGGGCCTCAGCTCCTGGGGTCTCTATGGTCAGGCTCATCGCCAGATCCTAGCGCGTTGCTGGGGTGAGGGCGGCGCGCCAGGCGGCCAGATCCACCTCGCGGAGCCGCGGTGATGCCGTGGTGCCCGACGGTCGCCCGCGCTTCCCAATCGGCTGCCCATCGATCTCGTGAATGTCCGCGGTGAAGTCGATCGGCCGGACGCCCGAGATCGCACTTCCGACGGCGTAGGTGTCCACGGGCGACCCTGCCGCCTTGAACTCGGCGATACGCTCCAGCGAGAGACCGCCCGAGATGACGATCTGCGCCGACGTTGCGCCAGCGGCGTCGAGGGCAGTGCGCACCTCTGCGACGAGAGCAGGGGTCACACCGCCAAGTTCACTCGCGCGATCGAGCCGCACCCCACCAAGTTTGCCCCCGAGTGCGGCAGCAACGCGCGCCGACTCCTCGGACTCATCGCGGAAAGTGTCGACAAGCACAATGCGTGGGACCTCAGGCTCAATGTTGCGATCGAAGGCGAGTGCCGCTTCAATGGTGTCGCCGTAGATCAGCACGAGGGCGTGTGGCATGGTGCCCACAGGCACCCGCCCGGCGCGCGAACTCCCAGCCGTTGTGGAGGCACTCGTTGCACCTCCGATGATCGCGGCGTAGTCGAGACGATCGGCAATGTTTGGATGCACGTGGCGCGCACCAAACGCGATGACCGGCGTTGGTGCAGCTGCGTCGACGATGGCGCTTGCTGCGGTGGCCCATCCGGTTCCGTGCGCCAACATCCCTAGGTAAGCGGTCTCAAAGCGGGCGATCGATTGGTATGGCGCGCGAATGCGCAAGACGACCTCTTTGGCTTCGATCAGATCGCCATCCTTCAGCGCCCAGACCGTTGCGTTGCCAGCGGCGGCATCAGCTTCGAGCGCCAGGGAGAGGAGCCCCTTCGCCTCATCGATGCCGCAGAGGGTCGCGCCGGCACGGCGACAGAAGACCTCCATCGTGACGACAGGATTACGCCCATCACTAGCCAGCACGCGTTCGGTGCGCAGGAAGTAGACATCGGCGTTCTCGCCAGTCAGGAGCGCAGGGAGCGGCCGCGGGACGGGTCGCGTGGGGCGATCAAGTTCAGCCATAGGCAAAGCATAGCCCTGCGGCGAGCGGTTGGAGGCTACCCCTCCAGGCGTTCGGCGAGATCGGGGATGGCGCGCAGGAGGGGCTGGTTCCGCCGCGGAGAACCATCGTCGGCTGGGATCCGACCACCGATCCAGATCCACGCGGCGGTCTCATCGAGGAGGCGGTCGGCGATCAGAACTGTGCGGGCGAGCGCCTCCACCACATCGCTCTCGGTTGCCTGCTCAGCGCGTAACTCAATGCTCAGCACCGGTCGGCCATCTTCAGCAATGCCAAATTTTGCAAAGAGATACTTATCGTTCCACTCCAAGAGGCGGCGATATGCCTTGCGCAGTCCGTCACCGAGTGGCGGCGCCAGGTGCGCCCACACCACAATGACGCCACCCGGGCGTGCATCGTGAATCAGGGAGAGGCGCAAGGCACGGCGACGCTCTCCATCAAGTTCAAGGTCCCACACCGTTGCGTCGTCACGTCGGTGCGGCTCAGGAACCGCAACACCGAACCGTTCAAGCAGCGCTGGGATTGCTGCGACCTTCAGGAGTGTCACGTGGTTATCGCGCCGTGCGGCGCTGATTCCAGGTGCGACCAGCCTTAATCGTTGCACCGGCTTTCACTGTGCCGCTCTCGGACCAATCGCCCAGGCTCGCCTCAGCATCCACCAGCACGTTGCGGCCAACCGATGCACCGCTAGGCACCTCAGCCTGTTTGCCAATAACAACGAGGCCTGTCGCAAGCATCTCGGGGTTCGCGCGATTCGGCGCCCCTGGCAACTCGCCGATGCCGACCTGCGCATCTCGCCCAATGCGCACCTCTTTGTCGATAATCGCGTGATCAATCACGGCGCCAGGCCCAATCACCGCGTCGAACATCACGATGCTGTCGCGCACGACCGCACCGCGGCCAACATGCACGCCAGGCGAAAGAACGCTGCGCTCCACGATCCCCTCAATCACACAGCCGTGCGAGATCATCGACTGCTCGACGCGGGCGTCGACGCTGATTCGTGCGGGGGCCCGCTCCTCGGAACGGGTGAGGATCAGCCAATCGCGCTCATAGAGGTCGAGCTCGGGCTTCGCCTCAAGGAGCGCCATGTTTGCGTCGAAGTATGCGGGGAGGGTCCCCACGTCTTGCCAGTAGCCGCGGAAGCGGTGGGCCATCACCTTTGCCCCACCAGCGACCATGGCGGGGAGCACGTAGGCCCCAAAGTCGGGGCGTGCCTCATCGAGCCAGGCGGCCAAGGCATCGGCGGTGAAGGCGTAAATCCCCATGCTGGCGAGGCGACTAGTCGGCCGCTTCGGCTTCTCTTGGAACCCTGTGATGCGACTCCGCTCGTCTGTATCAACGACCCCCATACGGCGCGCGTCATCGAGGCTCACCTCGCGTACTGAGACGGTCACGTCGGCACCACTGCGTTGGTGGGCAGTAAGGAGGCGCTCGTAATCCATCTTGTAGATGTGGTCGCCGGCAAGTACGAGCACCGTCTCCGCGCCGCTCGCCACTACTTCACGAAGGTTCTGCAGCACCGCGTCCGCCGTGCCGCTGTACCAGCTCGCCGTGTTGCCGCGGCCGACCTGCGGCTGCAGGAGTCGCACGCCACCGATGGTGCGATCAAGATCCCACGCCCGCCCTCGGCCGATGTGGTCAGTGAGTGAGCGAGGGTTGTACTGCGTGAGCACCAGTACGTCATCAATGCCGCTATTCACACAGTTTGAAAGGGTGAAGTCGATGATTCGATACTTGCCGCCGAATGGTACGGCGGGCTTTGCGCGAACCCCCGAGAGCACGCCCAGCCGGTTCCCCTCGCCGCCGGCAAGGATCACCGCAACGGTGCGATCAGTACGCAGGGCAGGCTCCTCCAGGCAGGTACTTCTGAATACAGACGTATTTACCGTTTTGTAGGAGCGAGAGATGAAGGTGCGGTCCGGTGACGTTTCCCGTTGAGCCAACAAAGCCAATCAACTGGCCAGCCGCCACATACTCACCCGCCTTCACGCGCCACTTCGGCTGACTCGAAACCTTCCCGTCTCCGATGTGACCGTAAATCGAAACCATGCTCTTGGTATGAGCGATCCAGATCCAGGCGAGTGGGCGCATCCCCTTCCACACGACGCAGTAACTACAGATGCCGGCGATCATCACCTTCCCACTCGCGGCCGCATAGAGTGGCGTACCAGGTGCAGCTGCGATATCCACACCATTGTGCAGGTACGGATACGCCTTAGGGCACGTAGAGCTCTTCGGGTAAATCTTCCAGCTCACGCAGCCGAACTTTTGTGAGATGTATGGTCGAGAGCCGCCGACCGGCTTCACGAAGCCGGAGCCGTTGTGCAGGACCGGCCATGTCCAGCCACCCTTGTAGACGGTCGGGAGGCCGGAGCCGAACTGGCCCTTGAGGAGCGCATTCACCGTTGCGGTGACGCGCGCCTCTTCCGCTTTGAGTGCGGCGACGGCAGTGGCGAGCCTCTTCTTGTCAGCAATCATCTTGTCCATTGCCGCCTTCTGTGCGGCAATCGCCTTCGTCTGGGCTGCGATCGCAGCGGCGAGTCGCGCCTTGGCAGCATTCAGGAGCGATACCTGCTTGTCGAGCGCCGCCTTCTGCTTTGCAGCAGCAACGCGCAGCTTCTCCGTTTCGGCGCGGTTCACACGTACCTGGTCTTCGATCTCGGCAAGGCGCGCCGCATCACGGCTAATGCCGTCGGCGAGCTTCACATCTTCTGCGCCAAGCGCATTGAACCCGGCGATGTCGAGCAGGATGTCGGTAAAGCTCTGTCCAGAGAGCAAAATCCATAGGGGCGGTGTCTGGTCAACGATGTACGCCTCGCGAATGCGCGAGGCCAAAATTGCCTGCCGCGCTGCAAGGTCACGGGCTTTCGCCTGTTGTGCCTTCACCAGCCGACTGATCTCCGCGTCGAGTGCATTCACCGCAGCATTAAGTTTGTTCAGGCCAACTTGTGCCTGCGCCACAGCGGTTGAGAGCTGGGCCACTTGGGTTGTGATGCTGGTCAGCGTTGCGGTGTTCTTTGCGAGGGCGGCACTTGTTGAAGCGAGCTGCGCGGTGAGGGCGCCCTGTTGGGCGATCAGTGCGTCGAGGGCCTTCTGTTGGGCGGCGAGTTGCGCGGCGAGCGCCTTCTGTTGCGCCAGGGCGTCATCCAGAGGGTCGCCGCGAACCGGTCCAGCCTGCGCCAAGCCGAGGCCAACAATCAGGAGTGGGATGGTCAGCAAGACGCCGAGTCGGGCGTGCCAGGTGCGTTGTTTCTGCGCAGGCGGGTGCTCCATCTGTGACCTCCTCCCCTCCGCTAGGAGCAGAGTATCAGCCTCAGCGACGGACGCCACCCCCCATGGCCAGCTCAACGAGTGAGGTGTGGGCTGCCCCCGTGGAGCCGCGACCGGCGAATGGGGCAACGCTGCGACGGTATGCGGTCCCGGCAATGTCGAGATGCACCCATGGCACCGTCACGAACTCACGAAGGAAGAGGCCGCTACGAACCAGTGATGCCTCACGTGAGCCCGAATTCTGGAAGTCGGCCGACCAGGTCGACATGTTCTTCACGTAGGCCTCTGCCAGCGGATATGGCCAGTAGACCTCGCCCGCGCGACGTGCGGCGAGGTGGAACTCGTCAAGGAACCCTGCATCGGTGCCGCAGGTGGCAGCGATCTCGCCGCCGTATGCGGCATAGGCGATGCCGGTCAGCGTTGCCACGTCGACAAGATGCGTCGCGCCGAGCTCACGCTCCGCATAGTGCAACGCGTCGCCAAGGATGAGGCGCCCCTCGGCGTCGGTGTTGGTGATCTCAACACGCTTCCCGTTGAGGGCGGTCACCACGTCTCCTGGCCGCGTAGCGTTTCCACCCGGCATGTTCTCCACGCATGCCGCAACGGCATGAATCGGGCGACCCGGGTCAAGCTGCGCAATCGTTGCTGCGGCTTCAAGCACGGCGATCGCACCGTTCTTGTCGTGCTTCATCTCTTCCATCTCGGCCGGTGGCTTCAGTGAAATGCCACCGGTATCGAAGCAGACGCCCTTGCCAACCATCGCGAGGCGTCGGCCGAGCGGGTCTTTTGCGCCGGGCTTGCCGCCGGAGAGCACCACAAGGCACGGCGGATTCTTCGACCCCTTGCCGACGGCGAGCAGCATGCCCGCGCCCATGCGCTGCAACTGTGCGGCGGTAATGATGGTGGCTCGCAGGCCAACGGCACGTGCGCGATCACGCGCCTCCTCCGCAATGCCGAGTGGTGGCATCTCGTTCGCCGGATAGTTGGACCAGCGTCGCGTACGCACGACACCACTCGCAATGATTTCGGCGCGACGTGCGCCTTCGTGTGCAGTGGCGGGATCCGTGCCACTTGGCACAATGATCTCGAGCACGGTGAGTGCCGCTGGCTGCGCATCAATGACGCTCTTTCCGCCGACACCTTCATGGAAGGAGCCATCAATCACGCCGCGCACAATGAAGTCGACGGCGATCACTGCAGCATCACTCTGCTTTGTGGCGCTCGCGGAGAGCCCTGCGCCGAACGATGCACCACCCTCGGCGCGAAGCGCTGGTGCGTTGCTGGTCAAAGCGGCGATGATGCCGGTGGCATCGATGGCGAGTCGCGTAACCTTGCGCCCGGCGAGGCGACGTGTTGCCGCCGAGGCCCAGCGCTGCAGCTCCTGTCGTCCGAAGTCGGCGCGGGTGCCGGCGCCAACCAAGAGGAGGTGCTCGGCAGGGAGTCGGCCAGCGCTGGTGAGGGTGCAGCTATAGCGGCTCCCAGTCCCCTCGCCGATGGCACGAAGTGCAGCGATGCGTCCGCCGCTCTTGCTGTCAGCTTCACGAAGATATGGTGCGTCAAGCTGATCACTAAACACTGGGGTAACTAGGACGCCCGCCTTAGCCGCAGCGCTCTTGGCTGTGATGATGATCTTCATCTGATCCTCCTCGCGCCTCTGACGCCTACTGCTTGCTGATCTTGCGCCTCAGGTAGCCGAGTCGGCCACCCATGTCGACTGGGGTAAAGCTGAGCTCGCGCTCGACCGCATCCGTCGCGCCGATGTTATCTAGTGCCAACTGGCGCAACTGGTCTGTTGCAACGGGGAACGGAAGTCTAATCGCCTCAGAGATACGCGCCACCAGCGTGATCAGCGGCACTGGCATCGGGATGATGATGCGGCGCTTCCCAAGGGCACGCGCTACCTCCCGGGTGATCTCGGCATACGTCCAATAGCGCGGACCACCCAGTTCAAAGGAGGCCATGATGCTCCCCTTCGGTGTGTTGAGCACCTGCACGATGGCCCGTGCGACGTCGCCAACCCAGACTGGCTGGAAGCGACTCTTCCCGTTGCCAGGAACTGGCACAGCGGGTGCGGGAATTTTGACAAGTGCCGCGACGATGTTAAAGAAGCCGTCGCGCTCACCCCAGATCAGGCTCGGCTTGAGGATCGTCCAGTCGAGTGACGAGGCGCGAACGAAGCTCTCACCGCGCGCCTTGGAGCTGGCGTAGTGCAACTCCGGTCGCTCCTGGACGCCGAGTGCACCGAGATGAATGAAGCGCTTGATGCCGGCCGCTTCCGCAGCCGCGACGACGGTGGCGGTGCCCACCGCATTGACGCGCTCAAGGTCGGCGCCGTCGTTCCAGTCGCGTGGCAGAGCAACAAGATGCACGACCGCATCGCAGCCGACCATCGCCGCGTCGAGCGACGCGCGATCGTTGACGTGACCGATGCGCGTTTCTAGTTTTCCTGGGGAGGCGGCTACGCGCGCTAGTAGGGTTGTCGCTCGTGCATCGCTGCGGACGAGTGCCGTAACAGAGTGTCCTGCGCTGAGCAGTGCTGGCAGCACGTGGCTCCCAACGAATCCCGTTGCGCCGGTGAGAAAGACTCGCGCCATACAACCTCCCTTTTCCCTTCAGGGACCCCTTCGGGTCACCGCTCTACTCTATGATGCGCCGATGTTTGACGCACTGCTCGCGGGTGTATTCGCAGGCTACGCAATCGCTGTCCCTGTTGGCGTGATCGCCGTGCTCATCATTGAGACGGGGATGACGGGTGGCCTCCGCCGCGGTTTTGCCGCTGGTGCAGGTGCGGCGACGGTTGACCTCCTCTTCTGCTCGCTAGCGCTCGTGGTTGGCGGTCTCCTGAACCAGCTCCTCGCCGTCGCCCTCGTGCCGCTCCAGGTCCTCTCTGGCGGGATTCTGATCTCGATCGGGGTGCGCGGGCTCCTCTCGCTCCGCGCTTCTAGCACCAGGGCGGATGCCGCCACCGATCCGCGGGTGCGCGGAAGTGCGCGCGAGCTCTACCTGCGCTTTATCGCTCTCACCGCCATCAATCCCGCAACGATCCTCTACTTCTTGGCGCTCGCCATCGGACTCCCGGGCCTCGGGAGTGACCCGGTCAACGCCGTCGCCTTCACCCTCGGCGCCGCGGGGGCAAGCCTCTCGTGGCAACTCTTGTTGGGAGGGATTGGTGCGGCTGCGGGTCGCATCCTTCCAGAGCGCGCGGTCACCGCGACGCGCATCGTTGGTCAGATGCTCATTATTGGTTTCGGTACGAGCATCGCCGTCACGGCGTTGCGCAGCGTCGCTTAGCCGATCACCACGTTGCGCTCCGCAGCAAGGTCGCTGCGCAGCGGACGATCAATCAACACGCGGATGCGATAGCGGAGCGAAAGCTGTGTGCTGTCAAACACGGGTGGTGCATCGCTCGGAATCTCAAACGTGATGATGCTCCCCTTTGCGAGGTCGATTGTTGCCAACTCTGCTGCGGCAATCCTGACTGGTATCGACTTACTCACTTCGGCGTAGAGTTCAACGCGCGCGCCACGTCCGCCAGAGGCACTCGGCCAACGAACGTTGACGCGCAATGATCCACCTGGAGCGATCGGTGGTGCTGGGTCCACATCCATAGAGACCTCGCCCTCAGACCAGGCGGCCATCATTGCCGACGGCCCGAGCGACATCACGCCGGAGCGCAACAGGTCTGGGTTCTGTGCAACATCAATCACAGCGGCCACGCGCTCATCTGCTCCTGCGGCGATATCCCACTCCACCTGGAGCGTCCACACCACCATGTAGACACCGAGATGAAGGGAGGGTGGTCCGAGTTTTGGCGCGGGTGCAAGAATCTTGAGGTCGATCTCGTCATTGGGGGCGAGTGTTGCGGGCACGGCAATCTCCATCAGCGGCACGTTCGCGATCTCGGTGGCGAGCACCTCGATCCAGGTCGTGGTGTGCTCCTGATCGCCGTCCTTCTCCGTTAGCGATTGCGTGACCTCACGCACGAGGTATCCCTTTACCGCAACGCGCGTCCCGCGCGCCTTGATCTCTTTGGTCGCGCGAACGCGGAGACGGGCATGAATCTCGCCGCCAACGAGACTTCCCGGTGTGACCTCGATGGAACCTGAGAGGGCATCGGTGCACGAGGTGAGGAGTTCCGCACCAGTAAGGAATGCGAGAGGGTGTGCGCCGTCACGTGCCGCCAGCATCTCGCCGTTCAGGCGATCGAGTGGGGCGGGGAGTGACCCCGTCTTCCCTGCGTGGCGCTCACGGCCCGCCGCGCGCCAGAGGTCGAGGAAGCTGTTAGCCACGTGCGGCACCGCTCGCTGGCGCGGTAGCGAGGATCCCCGCCAACTCCGCTGCGTCGCGCGCCACCCAGGTTGGCCGTTGCGCCTCGGGCAGGTCGCCGATCTGCACCGCACCAACACCTGCGCCAACGCCTGTCATCAGCAGAATCGAGCGGCACCCCGCCGCATTCGCCGCAGCGATATCGGTTGCAGGAGAGTCGCCAATCATGATCGCGTCGCGAATGTCGCTCCCGTCGAGCGCCGCCGCTTGCAACAGTAGGTCGGGGGCGGGCTTGCCAATTGCCATCGCGCGCACACCAGTTGCCGCTTCAAGCGCCGCCACCGCTGCACCTGTGCCCGGCACAAGGCGGCCAGGATCGGGGTAGTTGGCGTCGCGGTTCGGCACGATCAGTGGGGCACCAGCGCGCACGGCGTCCGTAGCAACGGCAAGGTCGTGCCAGTCAGACTCGCGATCGAGCCCGACCGTCACCGCATCAACCCCCCACACCGCGAGCGACTCAGGCCCGTCGAACTCCGCGGTGCGGCAGGCGTCGAGCCCAGCGTCGCGCAGCTCGGCGGCGAGACCCTCTGCTCCGTAGACCAAGATGTGGCGATACCCCTTCTCAACAAAGTGCTGTGCCACAGCTGAGGCGGCGGTGATGATGCCATGCGTTGAGAGGGGGGCACCACACGCCTCGATGCGTGAGCGATACTCAACGCGGCGCAGAAAGCTGTTGTTGGTGACGTAGATCACGCGATCGCCACCGGCAACGCGTTCAGTAAGGAGCGGGCCGACACCAGGGACCGGCTCACTACCGCGATAGACAACCCCGTCAAGGTCAACACAAAGGAGCATGCGGCGATGGTAGATCAGGAGCGCGTCACTCTTCGCAACGCGAAGCGCCTGCTGGTGGACGGGAACAATCTCGTCGGCGGCCGGGATGAGGGGCGCCTCAACAACCTCGAGGCGACGCTGCGCCGGACGATTACCCCAGGGGTCGCGATCGAGGTCTTTCGCGATGGGGGTGCCCGCTCAGCCGACGACAAGATCGTCGAGGCGATCGGTGCCCCAGACCCTGGCTCAGCGGACCGCATCGTTGTCATTACTGATGACCGTGGGTTGGCCGCGCGGTGCACGGCGCTCGGTACCTCCGTGGTCAGCGCCCGCTACTTCCGCGACGCCATTGGCGGCCCACCACGTACGCCGCTGGTCGGAAGTGGCGGACGCCCACCGAGCATCGGCGGCTCTGGCCCACGACGCGCGGCTCCAAGCAAAGATGAGAGTGACCCCGAGCGACGCTGGCGACCGGGTCGTGGGGCGACGCAGAAACGCGGCCCGTCAACGCGTCCGCCGCGCCCCCGCTAGGATCTGACCATGAGTGAAATTGCCGCAGCAATCGCCGGGTTCTTCGCCTGGCTCAGCACGATCGTCCCCGCCTTTGTCACCCCCGACTGGGCGGCGCTGATCGGCCTCCTCCCGCTCTTTATCGCTCCTCTCGTGCTGCTCTGGCTCCTCTCCACGGGCGGCATCTGGACCTTGGTCGGCATCACCAAGCGCGGAGCACAGCTGAAGATCGGCGCGCCTCTCCCCACCCCCGCACCACTCGGTGCCGATGGGCGACCGCACTTCCCCGCCGGGCGCCCGTACGCCACCAGTGAGGCAGCCATCTATCCGAATGGGAGTACCCGTTCACTCCGCGGCGAGCCGCTCCTGATTGCCTGCCCCAGCTGCCTCGCGGTTCGTATCGCTGAGCGCAGTACCTGTGACGCCTGCGGCCTTGAGCTTCGCGCCCGAACACCGATCGCGTTGGAGCGCCCCGCTGGACCGCCTCCTGGCGGCGCGGCTCGCGCTTAAGTGGCGACCCTCTCCTTCTATCTCGTCGTCGTTGGATCCATTGCCCTCGTCGGTGCCTTCGCCCTCTATGTCGTACATCTTGTTCTCGTAGCTCAAGGCGACCGCGCCGTTACTCCGCGACTCGCGAGTGCCGCAGCATCGATGCGCGGCAACCTCGCCGAGCAACTTGATGGTGGCGTGCCGACCGCCGCCGAATCGTCGAGTCCGATCAGTGCGATCGCAGCGGCACTCGCCGTTATTGCAACTGGATCACTTGGCGTTGCGCTCATCACACGCGCCATCGTTGTAGGCCGCGGGCCGTGGGGAAATCTCTACGAGTTCACGATCTCGTTCGCCTTCGGCATTTGCGCTGCAGCAATCGTCTTTGATCGCAAGCAGCGATTCACCGCACTCAGCACCATCGCCTATGGCATCGCGCTTGCACTACTCGCCTATGCGGCAACACTGCCGAATGCAGTGGTTGATCTGGTGCCAGCACTCCAGCATCCGTTTCTCCTCACCATTCATGTCGGTATGGCAATGCTCAGCTACGGCATCTTCGCCTTCGCCTTTGCGGCAGGTGTCGCCTACTTGCTCCAAGGCGACACCGATCGATACAGTTGGCTGCCGCCAGCAAAGCGTCTCGACCTGGTTGCCTTCCGCGCCGTCACTGTTGCCTTCCCGCTCTTTGCCGGAATGCTCATCCTTGGGTCGATCTGGGCCTCCATCGCCTGGAGTCGCTTCTGGGGCTGGGACCCAAAGGAGACCTCGGCCCTCGCCACCTGGCTGATCTACGCCGTCTACCTGCACGCCCGCAGCCAGCGCGGCTGGCAGGGTCGACCCGCCGCCCTCCTCTTGGTGATCGGCTTCATCGCCGTGCTGCTGACCTACTCCGGGAACCTCTGGTTCACCGGGCTCCACACCTACTCGGGGCTGTAACAAAGCCCCCTCCCCCGCCGGATCGCCCCGCCTGAGCGTGGGTCACGCGTGAGCCGTGCGGCAGATTTTGTAACAAAGGCCAAATGCAGCCAAACCACAACATGTGCGGTAACACTTGCCTGTAACACCACCATATGTTGTGGTTGGGGGATTGACGCCACACCACA
>JBIIRA010000077.1:0-3306 GCA_044341795.1 Candidatus Limnocylindrus sp. | reverse complement strand
GAAGTAGGCGCGCGATGGCACGAGACTTCTACGCGATCCTCGGCGTACCGAAGAGCGCGAGCGCCGACGACATCAAGAAGGCCTTCCGCAAGGCGGCCCAGAAGCATCACCCCGACGTATCAAAGGCGCCCGATGCCGCGGCGAAATTCAAGGAGATCAACGACGCCTATCAGGTGCTCTCCGACGCGGGACAACGTGCCCGCTACGACCAGTTCGGCGAGGCCGGCGTTGGCGGCGGTGCGGGCGGACCAGGCCCTGGCGGTGCGGGCGGATTCCCTGGTGGATTCCAAGGCGGCTTCCAGGGTGGCTTCGGCGGCGGCGGCATTGAGGATCTTTTCGAAGGCTTCTTCGGCGGCGGCGGTCGCAGCGCACGGCGAAGTGGTCCGCCTCCTGGTGATGACCTGCGCTACGACCTGCGCGTGGAGTTCAGTGAATCGATTCGTGGTGGCACGCGCGACCTTGATCTGAAGATGAAGGTCGCCTGCGACGGCTGCTCGGGGAGCGGCGCCGCGAAGGGCTCCGGAACCAAGGAGTGCGACGGCTGCGGCGGACGCGGCTCGGTGCGCACGGTGCGCCAAACGATGCTCGGCCAGATGGCGGTCGAGGCGCCGTGCGCCAAGTGCGGCGGCGAGGGGCGCATCATCGAGAAGCAGTGCCCAACCTGTCGCGGCGAGGGGCGGCTCAACGGCTCCAAGCGACTCCATGTCGAAATCCCGCCCGGCGTTGATGACGGCACACAGATTCGACTGAGCGGTCAGGGTGAGCCTGGTCGCCGCGGTGGCCCCGCCGGAAATCTCTATGTCGTCATTGAGGTGAAAGAGCATCCGCAGCTGGTGCGCGACGGCATCAATCTCACCACCGAGATTCCGCTCTCCATTTCGCAGGCGGCACTCGGTGCGCGCGTGGTGGTGCCGACCGCTGAAGGAGAAGAGGAGATTGAGATTAAGGCGGGGACGCAGCCGAACGACGTGCTGCGCCTGAAGGGTCGCGGAGCGCCAAACGTGCGACGACCAAGTCAGCGCGGTGACCTGCTGATCAACATTGTGATTGAGGTGCCGAAGAAGTTGAGCGGCGATCAGCGCAAGGCACTCGAAGCATTTGCCAAGGCGAGTGGCGAGGAGAACCACTGAGCTCCGACGGCTGGCTTGAACTCAGCATTGCGTGCGACCCCGAAGCGGCCGAAGCGATCAGCGAACGCCTCGGTCGACTCGCCCCCTCGGGCACCAGTGCCGAACCCGCCACTCCACCACCCATTGACGGCGACGCACTCGGGCCCATCTACGATCCGACCGCGCCGGTGCGCATTCGCGCTTGGCTCCCCGACACGGCCAGTAACCGCGCCGCAGCAAGCGCGCTAGTAGCGGAGCTCGAGCGCTTCGCCGCGTTTTCGAGCGGTGGCGTAGGCCTGCGTGGCATTGGCCCACTGCTCGTGCGACCGATTCCCGCCGAGGAGTGGGCGACGAGTTGGCGCGCCGAGTTTCCGATTCTGCGCGTCGGCCGCATTGTGGTGCGACCGCCGTGGCGCGAACATGCCGCCGCCCCCGGCGATGCCGTGGTGACCATTGATCCGGGCCAGGCGTTCGGCACGGGGCTTCACCCAACAACACGCCTCGCGCTGATCGGCCTTGAGCGGTGGGACGCCGCCGGCCGACTCGGCGAACTGCCACGGAGCGGTCCAGGGGTGCTCGATGTGGGAACAGGCAGCGGTATTCTGCTGCTGGCTGCGATCGCCCTCGGCGCATCGCACGGAACGGGCGTTGATATTGACCCGCTCTCCGTTGCCGCCGCTACCGAGAACGCTGCACGGAACGGCGTCGCGGATCGCGTGACGATTCAGGCGGGTTCCCTTCCGATTAGCGCACCGGCACCGCTGGTGGTGGCGAACCTTGTCGCCACGCTGCACATTGAACTGGCCCCGCTCCTCGTTGGCGCGATGGCACCAGGCGGGCGACTCCTTACCAGCGGCATGTTTCTCTCGCGCGCTGATGAAGCGATCGCGGCGCTGCAGGCAGCTGGCGCAACGCTCGTCGAGCGCTGGGAGGAGGGCGAATGGGTTTCCGCTGAATTTAGCGACGGTCGCGCTACACTGACCTCATGAGCGACTGCCTCTTCTGCAAGATCATCGCCGGCGAGATCCCGAGCACGCAGCGTCACAGCTCCGATCTTGTCATCGCCTTCAATGACATTGCGCCACAGGCGCCACTTCACGTGCTGATCGTGCCGCGCGAACATATCGGCTCCGCCGCCGACCTGCGCGACACCGCGGCGCATGGCGCACTCTTGGCGCGCATGCATCATGTGGCGCAAGAGATTGCGGTTGAGGCCGGCTACGGCGACCGCGGTTGGCGTTTGGTGAGCAACATTGGCCTCGAGGGTGGCCAGGCGATCGAGCATCTGCACTATCACCTGCTCGCTGGGCGCCAGCTCGCATGGCCACCGGGATGAGCGAAGCGCCAACGACGCGCAAGCGTCGCTTCCCGTACACCACCGTGATCGTGTTGGTGGGTGGCATGGCGATCTTTAGCTTCTTGTCGGGTGGCGGGCCAACCGCCGAGCCGCAAGGTCCCGCCGCATCGGCAGCACCGACGGCACGCAGCTCTGCGGAGGCGGCACAGGCCGAAGGGCTGCTCGTCTCAGTAGTGACCGCCGCTGGCCTTGGGCCGGTGACCAGTAGCGCCGACGTGCGGCCACCACTCCCGCCAGAGATGAACAGCCTCCCCCGAACGGTGGTTCGCGCCGCCTCGACGCGTGATCCAAATGGCATTCCGCTGATCGCGATCTCGTTCACCGATGCCGCCGCCGCGCGGGCCGCAGCCTCGCAGCTGGCTGCCTATCTGGTTGCCCCCGTGAACCTTGTGCTGGTCCCCCCAGATGCTCGATTCGGCCTCTTTCAGTCGGGGAGCCTGCTCGTGATCCTGCAGCGCACCCCCTCGGCCGACCTCGACAGCGAGGCGGCGAATACCCTTCTCGCCACCCTGCAGGGGATGCTCGAAGAGGTCCCACTCTCGCGCTAAGTCGCCTTCGTGCGGGGAATCGGCTATCCTCCTCCCCTTAGGAGGTGCCACTTGGCAGAAGTACGTATCGGCGAGAACGAGTCTTTCGAGGCCGCGCTGCGCCGTTTCAATAAGAAGGTTCAGCAGGCTGGCATCTTGGCCGAGTCGCGCCGTCGCGAAGCGTTCGAGAACGCCGCGGAGAAGAAGAAGCGCAAGGACGCCAAGCGCAAGAAGCCAATGGGCGGAGCACCGCGCGGGATCTAGCCCCACGGCGCGCCCCAGTGCGGCCTAGCCGCCAGAGAGGAGCAGCGCA
>JBIIRA010000076.1:0-3311 GCA_044341795.1 Candidatus Limnocylindrus sp. | reverse complement strand
CAGCTGCGAGTGCAGCCTGGTCGCTGACGCGACTCATCTCGCCGATCTTGCCGAGGTTGAAGGTTCCCGCCAGGCCATACGCCATGCAGAAGCGTCGACGTGCCTGAATCCAGCCGATCGCTGCGCCGGTCAGCGGCAGCGCAACAAGAAGGCGCGCGAAGTCACCAGGGGCCGAACCGAACGCGATGAGCGCAACGGCAAGGCCGATGCTGGCGACAAGGCCGGCGACAGCGGCCTTGCGGCGGCGCGCAATCTCATCAGCTCCAATGTTGCATGCGCCTGGGGCGTAGGTCAGTTCCATGCGCCTATCGTAGCCCGCGCACGCCGATCGGGTTCAGCGATACGCCCGACATGCTTGCGCGCACCGAGAGCGCCTCTGCCGACGCCACGGCGGTCTCCATGGCCGTGAGGCAGAGCACGCCGTACTCCACCGCGGCGAGGCGGATCTCGAGTGCGTCGCGCAGCGCCCCGGTTGCCATCGACGGCGTATTGACGACGAGGGCGACTGCGCCAGAGCGAATCAGGTCGGCAATACCGGGCGCCCCATCGCGCCCCTGGTCACCGAGCGGGTGTGCCGTGCCCGCAGTGATGCCGAGTCCTGCGAGGGCGGTGCGTGTACCGGGCGTGGCGACCAGCTCGTAGCCGGCGGCGAGGAGTGGCGCGGCGAGGCGCGCCAGGAGGTGCTTATCGCGGTCGGCGATGCTGAGCAGAGCGATGCGCTGCGGGTCGCGTGGCGGCGGCGGCAGCAAGTTCGCTGCGATCAGCGCCTTGCCGAGCGCCTCCTCTGCTGTCAGGCCGAGGCCGATCACCTCGCCCGTCGACTGCATGAATGGCCCGAGCGTTGGATCAACGCCGCGCAGCTTTGCAGTGCTGAACGCTGGAGCCTTCACCGCCACACCAGTAGGCGCTGAGGCGATCCCCGACGCATACCCCTTCGACGCCAGCGTGTCACCAAGTGCGATGTCAACGGCGAGCGGCACCATCGGGATCCCCGTCACCTTGCTCATGAACGGCACCGTTCGGCTCGCACGCGGGTTCACCTCAATGAGGTAGATCCCCTCATCGCGCACGATGAACTGCGCGTTCACCAAACCGCGCACGCCGATCTCGCGCACGAGTCGCATGAAGATTCCTGCGAGATCCTCTTGCATCGCCGCTGAGAGACGCTGCGGTGGATAGACGGCGATGGAGTCGCCGGAGTGCACCCCCGCAAGCTCGACGTGCTCTAGAAGACCTGGAATCAGCACCGTCTCACCGTCGGTGACCGCATCAATGTCGATCTCGATCCCCTCAAGGAAGCGATCGATGCGCAACGGGCGACCGTCGCCGATCTCGCCAATGCGATCGAGTTGGCGCTCAAGGTCTGGGCGCGAATAGGCGAAGTCGATGGCGAGACCACCAATCACGTACGACGGGCGCACGATCACCGGATAGCCGATGCGCTCCACCAGGTCGATCGCCTCTTGGCGACTGCGCGCCAGGCCGCCCTCGGGCTGCAAGATACCGAGACGATCAAGGAGTGCGGCAAAGCGCACGCGATCCTCGGTCTCGTCGATCGCCTCAAGTGAGGCGCCGAGAAGCGGTACACCCGCGGCAGCGAGTGGCGCCGCAAGATTGAGTGGCGTCTGTCCGCCGAACTGCACGAAGGCAGGGAGCGTTGTCTCGCCCTCAGGCGATTCGGCACGAACGATCTCCATGATCGACTCCGCATCGAGCGGTTCAAAGTAGAGGCGCGTCGAGGCGTCGAAGTCGGTCGAGACCGTTTCAGGATTGCTATTCACCATCACCGCCGACCAGCCTCGCTCGGTGAGCCGCTCCGCGGCTCGCACGGCGCAGTAGTCAAACTCGATCCCCTGCCCAATGCGCACTGGCCCAGATCCGATCACCATCGCCGCCTGTCGCGGCACTGGCGGCGCCTCTGGCGGCGAGCCAGCTGCGGCGTAGGTTGAATAGAAGTAGGGCGTGGCGGCAGCGAATTCCGCGGCGCAGGTGTCGACCATCGCGTACCCGGGCGTTAAGCCGAGCTGCGAGCGGCGCTGCGCAATGCGTGGCTCCGACACCCCGCTCATCAGTGCCAGATCGCGATCACCAATCGCAGACCGCTTCGCCGTGGCGAGCAGCGAGACCGATGCAGGGTCTGGGCCGATCAGCGTCTGTCCCGCCTCGCGCACGCGGTGCTCAATGGCGATGAGGCGCTCAAACTCGGCGAGGAACCAGCGCGTGATCCCCGTGGCGGTGTGAATCTGGTCGGCCGACACGCCGCGGCGCATCGCCGCAAAGAGTCGCCAGAGTCGCGAGTCAGATGGTCGTAAGAAGTGGCGCAGTGCTGCGGCATCGCTTCTCGCGATGATCGGCGCGAGCTCACTCTCCCACGACGACTCTTCGGCCGTTGGGCCGCTCCCCGACTGCTCCATCGAGCGCAGGGCTTTATTCAGTGCAGCGCCGAAGGTGCGATCGATCGACATCACCTCGCCGGTCGCCTTCATCTGACTGCCGAGCAGGCGATCGGCGCCAGGGAACTTGTCGAATGGGAAGCGCGGCAGCTTCACCACGATGTAGTCGAGGGCGGGCTCAAAGGCGGCAACCGTGGTGCGCGTGACGGCGTTCGGGATCTCGCGCAGCGTGCGGCCAATGGCGATCTGCGCCGCCACACGTGCGATCGGATAGCCGGTCGCCTTACTGGCGAGGGCTGAGCTGCGGCTGACGCGCGGGTTCACCTCGATCACCACGTACTCGGTGTAGTCGGGCGAAAGGGCCAACTGCACGTTGCAGCCCCCCTCCACGCCGAGAGCGCGAATGATGTCGAGCGAGGCGGTGCGTAGGCGCTGGTGCACCGGGTCGGGCAGGGTCTGCACGGGGGCGACCACGATGCTGTCGCCCGTATGGACGCCGAGCGGGTCGACGTTCTCCATGGAGCAGACGGCGATGCAGGTGTCTTCGGCGTCGCGCATCACCTCGTATTCGATCTCCTGCCAGCCAACGAGGCAGCGCTCGATCATCACCTGGCGAATCGGGCTGGCGCGCAGGCCGCTCTGCACGCGCTCCCAGTACTCCTCCTCGGTGGCAACGATGCCGCCTCCCGTGCCGCCGAGCGTGAAGGCTGGGCGAATAATTGCGGGGAGGCCGATCTGCGCCAGCGCCGCCGTTGCGGCCTGCATGCGCTCGTCGTCGTTTGACCCTTGCACCATGGCGCTCGGTGCTGTGGGCTGCCCGATGCGATCGCACATCTCGCGGAAGAGTTCGCGATCCTCCGCCATCTTGATCGCCGCGAGTGGTGTGCCGAGAAGCCGAATCGGATAGCGCTTGAAGAC
>JBIIRA010000075.1:0-3387 GCA_044341795.1 Candidatus Limnocylindrus sp. | reverse complement strand
AGATAGCGGCGAGCACGATCGACGCCAAGGCCGCAATCATCAGCACCCATCCTGCACGGAAGAGTGCGCGTCCGCGGCTGATCGGCCACCAGGCAACAACAGAGCGCGAGATGCGGAGCGCCGCTTCGCCCATCGTCACAAAGAGTGGAATGGAGCCAATGAGCAGCGGCGCCTTCACGATGCCGTCACTCCACTTCGCGCCAAGGTTTAGCGCGCTGATCACGATCGTTCCGCAGATGAGTGCGACGACGCTGAGGTAGATGTAGCCGCCGCGCAGTGGCGTTGGAGCAGACTCCGGAACAAATGCGGGGAGTCCGTCGTCAGCAATCGGCACAGGCTGGCGATCGAGCTTGATCATTCCTGGCTCGTACCGCTCGTCAACAAGCACGCCACGCATCAAATCGCCTGCGTCTGGCGCCTCCTCTTCGGCACCTGGGAGTGCGTGCGGCAGCGCCTCGGCACCCTCAATCTGATCGGGGCGAACGATGCGTTGGCGCTCGTTACTCATCGTCGAGCGAGCAGGAAGCCGACCACGGCGAGCACGATGCCGGCGACCCGCGTGGCGGTGACCGGAATAGCCGGTGCGCCGAGCAGGCCGAATCCATCAATGGCGAGTGCGGCGCCGAGCGATCCAAGGATGTAGATGAGAGTCGCCTCCGTTACGCCGAGCACGGGCACCGTGGTGGCAAATCCAGTCACGATCAGCGCGCCGAACAAGCCACCGGTGAGCAGTAGCGGTGGCACCTTGGTCGCCTCCACGAGTTGCAGCTTGCCGCTCAGAAGAGCGACGACGAGCAGCACGGCAAGTCCGCCGATGAACGAGACGACTGCGGCACTCACCGGATCGGTGCGCCGCCCGAGTTCAGCATTCAAGATCGATTGCACCGAAGAGCCGACACCGGCGGCAAAGATAAAGAGTGCCAAGGCAATGAACTGCATGCGTCCCCCTCTATTGGATTGACCCGAGCTGCGAGCGGTCACTGACTACTCGCCTTGGGCGCGGGTGAATCCCTCTTCACTGCCCCACACGCGGAGCTTCTCGAGATGCACCCAAGGCGCAACGCCTGCCACGCGAGCGGCAAGCGCCAAGAGTGTCTCGTCAGGGAGGTCGGAGCCATCAGCGCGTGCCAAGAATCGTGCGCGAAAGAGGCCCGTTGGGTCAAACGCCGGCGCGGCATTCGGCCACACAACCGTCCCCTTGCTCTCGATCATCTTGAGGGTGAGCTCCTGCCCCGCGAGCGCCGAGAGCTTTGCGCCCAGTTCGGCAGGCGCCATGAGTGACTGCAAGAAGAGGTCAAGGCCCACAACGCGCGCTGCGCCGACTTCGCGCTCACGCGCTTCGCCGCTCGTCCAACGTGCATGTGGCTTCACATCAACAGGTCGTGGCCGGCTGGCAGCGGCAGGCACCGTTGTTGGGCGTGAGCCGAGGCTCTCAATGACGGCATCAGCAAAGCCGCTGGTGCTTGTCGCCGCCTCAACATCGCCACCCTGCTGGCGCACCACATCTTGTGGCAGTGCCTTCCCCGCTTCAAGCGTTGCAAGAACAGCGTCCTCGACAACGTCAGCAAGATCGGTCTCACCCAGGTGGCGCAGCATCATCGTCGACGAAAGGATCAGCGCGGTTGGATTGATGACGTTCTTGCCAGCGTACTTCGGCGCTGAGCCGTGCACCGCCTCGAAGATTGCCACGCCGTCGCCGTAGTTGGCGCTTGATGCAAATCCGAGTCCCCCAACAAGGCCTGATGCGAGATCGCTAATGATATCGCCGTGCAAGTTCGTCGCAACCACCACATCAAACTGCGCGGGGTCTTTCACCATCTGATGCGCAACGTTGTCAATGATCAAGTGATTCGCCTCGAGTGACGAATACTCCTTGCTGAGATCCTCACCGATCTGCTTGAAGAGCCCTTCAGTGAACTTCAGAATGTTTGCCTTGCTCGCGGTGGTGACCTTATGGCGACCTTCGCGCAGCGCAAGCTCGTAGGCGAATCGAATGATCTTCTCGGACCCGGTGCGGCTAATGAGCTTTACGGCTTGTGCGACATCGTGCGTCTGCAGGTGCTCAATGCCGGCGTAGAGGTCTTCGACGTTTTCGCGCACGATGACCATGTCGATCCCTTCGCCCTTGTAGCGTGTTGGCACGCCTGGGAGTTCGCGCGCAGGTCGTACGTTGGCGTACGTCTCAAAAAGTTTGCGCAGCGTGACGTTCGCGCTCTTCTCGCCGAAACCAACAGGCGTCTCGAGTGGCCCCTTCAGGGCGACGCGGGTGCGCTCGATGCTGTCGCGGGTGGCCTTTGGCACACCTGAGGTGTCGCCCTTCTTGAAGACCTCGGCGCCAGCCTCGGCCTCCTCCCAGTCGAAGGCAACACCCGCCGTTGCGGCGGCGGCGTCAAGGACGCGCTTCGTTGCTAAGGCGACTTCAGGTCCGACCCCGTCGCCAGGGATCAGGGTGATGGCGTGTCGTCGTGGGGTGGTCATGCGCTCAGGATAGCGGGGTTAGCGTAGGGCGCTGGGGGCAGCGATCGGCAGGTTCACGTATCCGCGAAACTGGAAGCCGGGGCGGCGTACCGCACCCGGAAGGAGCGTGATTTCGGGGAGCGCCTCCGCCAGCGCACCGAAGAGGAGCTCGAGCTCTAGGCGGGCCAACGGCGCACCGATGCAGAAGTGAATGCCGCCGCCGAACGAGAGGTGTGAGGTTTCTCCGCGCTCAATTCGGAAGGCGTCGGGGTTCTCGTATTTTTCGGGGTCACGATTCGAGGAGCCGATCATCAGGCCCACCTTTGACCCGCGGGGGATCGGCACGCCACGAACCTCAAAGCCCTCATCAAGGACCCAGCGCTGAAAGAACTGCAGCGGCGGATCCCAGCGCAGGATCTCTTCAATCGCGCTCTTCATTGGCACCGCTCCAGCGCGCAGCAGCTGCCATTGGTCGGGATGCGCGGCAAACGCCGCCACACCATTAGAGGCGGCATTCACCGACGCCTCATGTCCGGCCATCAGGAGCACCATTACCGTGGAGATCACCTGCTCATCACTCAGATGCTCGCCGTCAACGGTTGCGTCGATGAGACCGGTGAGCAGGTCGTCGGCCGGTTGACGACGACGGGCTCGAATGAGGTCGGCGGTATAGGCGGCAAACTCGCGCACGGCGAGGTTGGCGTGATCTTTCACCGCGTCTGACGGTGACGGCTCATACATCGAGACCACGTCGTGGGAGAGGGCCAAGATTCGCATGCGGTCAGGCTCAGGGACGCCAATGAGCTCGCAGATGATCGTGAGGGAGAGCGGCTCGGCCAGATCCTGCACCAAGTCAAGGCTGCCGCGCTCACGTGCCGCTGCGATGCGCTCGCTAATGAGGCGGCTCGCCGGTCCGCGCTGCGCCTCAAT
>JBIIRA010000092.1:0-3413 GCA_044341795.1 Candidatus Limnocylindrus sp. | reverse complement strand
CGCGAAACAGCCTCAGGCGAGCGACGCGTTGCCCTCGTTCCCGATGCCGTAGCCAAGCTGGTGGCGGCTGGCCACCAGATCGTTGTGCAGCGTGGAGCCGGTGAGGCCGCCGGCTTCCTTGACGCCGCCTACGAGAAGGCGGGCGCAACGCTCGCCGCCGACGCCGCCGCCCTCTGTGGCGGCAACCCCGAGATCGTTGTGAAGGTGCGCAAGCCGAGCAGCGCCGAGGCTGCTCTGCTTCCGAAGGGTTCGACCCTGGTTGCTCTCCTGACCCCAGGTTCTAATGACGACCTGCTCCCCGCGCTCAAAGAGCGTGGCCTCACCGCCCTCGCACTCGAGCTGGTGCCGCGCATCAGCCGTGCACAGTCGATGGACGTGCTCTCCTCGCAGAGCGGCGTCGCCGGCTATAAGGCCGTTCTCGTTGGCGCGAGTGCGCTCGACAAGTTCTTGCCGATGTTGACGACGGCGGCGGGGAGCATCGCCCCAGCGAAGGCCTTTGTGCTTGGTGCTGGCGTTGCTGGCCTCCAGGCCATTGCCACAGCGCGCCGCCTCGGCGCGGTGGTGAGCGCCTTCGACGTGCGATCCGCCGCCGGTGAGCAGGTGCGCTCGCTCGGCGCACAGTTCGTAGAGCCCGCAGCAAAGGCCGAAGGGACGGGCGGCTACGCCCGCGCCCAGACCGAGGACGAGGCGGCCCAGAACGCCGCGATCATCGCCGACCACATCAAGAGCCAAGACCTGGTGCTGACGACCGCACTGATCCCTGGGCGCAAGGCGCCGATTCTTGTGACTGCTGCGATGCTTGCCAGCATGCGACCAGGATCTGTTGTGCTTGACCTCGCCGCCGAATCGGGCGGCAACGTCGAAGGTTCCGTTCCGGGCGAGACAGTGGTGCGCCACGGCGTGCAGCTGATTGGCGTCGCCAACATCGCTGCATCAGTCCCACTCCATGCCAGCCAGATGTTCTCTACCAATGTGCGCACCCTCTTGACGCACCTCAGCGGCGAGAACGGCGCGCTGAACGTGAACGCCGCTGACGAGATCACCGGGCCGATGCTTGTGGTGCACAACGGCGCCGTGCCGGTGAAGGCATCATGACCGCGCTGTTGACTGCCCTGGGCGCCGCCGCCGCCTTTATTGCGGCGACCTCCGGCGGCACCCCGACTGCGGCAGCATCAACGACGCTCATCGACGCACAGATTGTGGAGGTGTACGTCTTTCTGCTCGCTGCGTTCACCGGCTTCCAGATCATCACCAAGGTGCCGCCGCTCCTGCACACGCCGCTTATGGCGGCCACGAATGCGATTTCGGCGATCAGCCTCGTTGCCAGCATCGTGATTGCCGGCGCTGAGCGGCCGCTCTTCATCAACATCATGGGCATGGTTGCGGTGGCCGCCGCAACGATCAACGTGGTTGGCGGATTCGTCATCACCGACCGCATGTTGAAGATGTTCAAGAAGACCGAGGCGCCAAAGTAATGGATCAGCAGATCGGCGCACTCTTCGTACAGATCGCCTACATCGGCGCTTCGGCGGCGTTCATCCTCGGCCTTCGCGGCCTGACGAAGCCTGACACCGCACGCCGCGGTATGCAGCTCGCCGCGTTCGGCATGCTGCTCGCCATCATTGGAACCCTGCTGAACCACGAGATCGTGAGCTACGAGTTCATCATCATCGGCCTTGTAGTTGGTACCGCTGTCGGCTTGCCGATGGGCCTCCTTGTGCCGATGACCGCCATGCCGCAACGCATCGCCATCAGCCACATGTTCGGCGCTCTCGCGGTGACGCTCGTCGGCATCGCCGAGTTCTTGCACAGCCGGGAGTACGCGGGCGGCCCTGGCGTGATCAAAATGACCGCGATCGGCTTCGAGACGCTCTTCGGCGCACTCACCATTACCGGCTCCTTCATGGCATTCGGCAAGCTACAGGGCTTCATCTCTGGTCAGCCGATCACCTTCCCTGGCCAGAAGCTGATCAACGCCGCTGTCTTCTTCGGCGCGGTCGGGTTGTATATCGCACTCGTGATTACCCAGTCGGGTGGATCTAGCGGCGACTCCGGCTTGATCATGTTCGCCGTGATGACGGTGCTTGCTCTCGTGATCGGCGTCACCCTGGTGCTGCCAATCGGCGGCGCCGACATGCCGGTCGTGGTCTCCCTCCTGAACTCGTACGCAGGCCTAGCAGCGAGCGCCACCGGTTTCGCAATCGGCAACAACATCCTGATCGTGGCGGGTGCCCTCGACGGCGCCAGCGGATTTATCTTGTCGATCCTCATGTCGAAGGCCATGAACCGCTCCTTCGCGAACGTGCTCTTCGGTGCGTTCGGCGGTGAGAAGGCGGCAGTCTCTGCAAAGAGCGCCGAGGGCCTCACGACGCGGAGCGTCACGCCAGAAGATGCGGCAATGCGCATCGGCTACGCGCGCAACGTGATCATTGTTCCTGGCTACGGCATGGCGGTCGCGCAGGCCCAACACGCCGTGCGAGAGCTTGCTGAGCTGATTGAGAAGCGCGGTGGTCGTGTGCGCTTCGCCATCCATCCAGTTGCTGGGCGCATGCCTGGGCACATGAACGTGCTCCTCGCCGAGGCGAACGTGCCGTACGACCATCTCTTTGACCTTGACGAGATCAACGAAGAGTTCCACACCTGCGACGTAGCCCTCGTGCTCGGCGCAAACGATGTCACGAACCCCGCCGCGAAGAGCGACCCAGGCTCGCCGATTTACGGCATGCCGATCCTCAACGTGCAGGATGCCGAGCAGGTCATCGTGGTGAAGCGCGGCATGGCAACCGGATTCGCCGGCATTGAGAACGAGCTCTTCTACCTCGACAAGACCTCAATGCTCTTTGGTGATGCCAAGAGCGTCCTCTCCCAGGTCGTTACCGAAGTGAAGGGGCTCTAGGCACGAATGGAGCTCAATCCACTCGCACGATCGGTCAGCACGGTCGCCTTGGCCGCCACCGCCTTCTTCACGCTCGCAGCCTTCCTGCAGCTCCCTGCCGACGCGGTACTGGCGATCCACTGGAACATTGACGGCGTCGCTGACGGCTTTGCCGGTCGAGAGGCGCTCTTGTTCGTTCCACTCACCACGGTGCTGGTCGGCGGCCTGCTCTGGCTGGCGGTGCGCTACGACCCGAAGCGCGCCAATATCGCACGCAGCGCCGATTCTCTCGGTCTAGTTGTTGTCGCTCTCTCCCTGTTGGTTGCCGTGACGCAGTCGGCAATCATCAACTCAGGATTCGGCGAGGCGGCGCGACTCGATCATGCGGTGCCCGTCGCTGCCGGCGCCCTTTTTGCCATCCTGGGCTACGCCATGCCAAACATTCGCCAGAATTACACCATCGGCGTGCGTCTCCCCTGGACGATTGAGAGCGAAGCAGCCTGGGATGCATCACATCGATTCATTGGCGGTATCTGGA
>JBIIRA010000045.1:0-6639 GCA_044341795.1 Candidatus Limnocylindrus sp. | reverse complement strand
TGCGTCGAGCGACCGCGAGCTTGGTCAGGAAAAACATGGAACCCCCTCTATTCACCGATTGGAGTGGGCAGCAGTGCCCAACAGGCGTAGTATCGCGGAATCCCGCCGAGGATGCTGCGGGGCTGTTTAAGCATTAAGGGGGGTTAATCATGACCACGCGAACGGCGACCGCCACATGGAACGGCACGCTCCTCGAAGGATCAGGCGAGATCACCTCATTTGAGAGCGGTGCAATCGGCACGCTACCCGTGAGCTGGCCGCGACGCTCCGAGTCGCATGACGGTTCAACCTCTCCCGAAGAGTTGCTCGCTGCCGCACACGCCTCCTGCTTTGCCATGGCGCTCTCCGGTGGCCTGGCTCGCAACAACACTCCAGCCACGAAGCTCGACGTTTCAGCGACTGTAACCTTCGAGAAGGTTGAAGCGGGTTGGCGCGTAACGAAGTCGGCGCTCATCCTCAAGGGCGATGTTCCCGGACTTGATGCCGCGAAGTTCGCGGAGCTTGCCGAAGGGGCGAAGGGCGGCTGCCCAATTTCAGCAGCGCTGGCAGGGAACGTCGAGATCACTCTCGCGATTAACGCCTAAGCCTCGTCGCGCACCGCGCGGATCGCTGCGGCGGTCCCGCGGGCAATGCGCGCGATCTCCTCGTCGCCAATCACGAACGGTGGCCCGAGCACGATCTGGTCGCCGTCTGTGCCGTTCGCTTGACCGGTCGCGCTATAGAGAAGTAGGCCAACATCGCTGGAGTTCTTGGCCTGCGCCAGCACGCGCTCGGTGACGCGCTTGGCACGTGCATGCGGCGCCTTGTTCGCGCGGTCGGCTACCAATTCGATGCCGAGGAGTAGGCCACTTCCGCGAATCTCGCCAACCCACGGATCGTCTGCGAGCTCTGCTTCAAGTGCAGCGCGCAGTTGGGCGCCTCGGGTTGCCGACGCTTCGATCAGGTTCTCCTCGCGCAGAATCTTCAGTACGGAGCGCGCAACTGCGGCGCCGGGGATTGAGTGGCTGTAGGTGAAACCGTGCACGAAGCCGCTCGCCAAGATCGGTTCAGCGACATGGCCCGCTGCAGCGACGAAGCCGAACGGCCAGTAGCCGCTCGTCACACCCTTCGCGGCAAGCAGCAGGTCTGGCTGTAGCCGCCAGTGGTTCGCTCCGAACCAGGTTCCCGTTCGCCCAAATCCAGTCATCACCTCGTCAGCAACAAGGAGCACCTTGTGGCGCGCACACCATGCACTAACCGCTGGCCAATAGTCGTCGGCTGGCACGGCGGCGGCGAGCGTCGCGCCCGCGATCGGTTCCGCAACAAATGCGGCGATGCGCCCGGGGCCGACACGGTTCAGCAGTGCGTCAAGTTCGGCGACCGCTTCGGCGCCGCTGGCAATCGCATTGGCACCATCTTGACCGGCGCGATACGCGTAGGCAGCAGAGACATGTTCAAAGCGACCAAGCCACGGCTCGTATGGGCGACGAAGTCCAGTGCGGCCAGAGAGGTCGAGTGCGCCAAGCGTGTTCCCGTGATAACTCCCCCATCGACTGACGACGACGGTTCGATCGGGCTCACCCTGCGCCAGCCAGTAGGCGCGCACCATCTTGAGCGCCGTCTCCGCAGCTTCTGAACCGCCAGAGACTGGGTAAAGCGACGGGTTACTCATTGGTAGAAGTGGGCCAACCTCACTTGCCCAGGCGTCGAGCGCTTCGGCGGTGAAGGCGCTCCCGTGCGCGTACGCAATCTTTGCCATCTGCGCTGCTGCGGCGTCGGCAACAGCACGCCGCCCGTGACCAACCCCTACGACGATTGCGCCACCGGCGGCATCGAGGTAGCGGCGGCCAGCGTTGTCGGCGATGTATGCGCCATCACCAGATGCGGCGATGGGGAGCGTGGGGCCACCGCGACTGAAGATCTTGCCGCTACTCACGAAACGTACGCGCCCGTCGGGTCGAGCTCTTCGCGAATGAGTCGTAGCTCTTCGTCGGTCGGCGTTGGCGTGGCGGGCACGTTCTGCGGAACGCGAATCTCCCAACCGATGGATGCGCGCACCTCATCAAGGGTTGCGCCCGGATGCAAACTGCGCAGTGCCATCTCACCATCGTCATCAAAACCATAGACCCCGAGATCGGTGATTACTCCAGAAGGTCCGCTGCCGCCCCACCCCTGCGCCGCGCGCGTCTTCGCCGCTGCGACGGCACCACCAAGGTTGCCGGGCGAGGTGCGGAAGTCGAGCTCCTTCACAAAGCTCCGCGTGCTCTGGCGCATGATCACCAGGATCTCTTTGGCGTTAATGGCGATCTCGCATGCCCCGCCCGACCCGGGGAGGCGCGTCTTCGGTGCGGCGTAGTCGCCGATGACCGTTGTGTTGAGATTGCCGAAGCGATCGATCTGCGCACCACCGAGGAAGCCCACATCGATGCGGCCCCCCTGCAGGTAGAGGCCGAAGAGGTCGTGCATGGAGACGGTGGCGGTGGAGCCGGTCACGATCGTTGGATCGCCGATCGAGAGTGGGAGTCGTGCGGGATTTGCTCCGAAGACGCCCGCCTCGTAGACGAGCTCCATCTCTGGCGCGACGGTGCGCTTGGCAAGGTTCACGGCGATGTTCGGCAGGCCAACCCCAACGAAACAGACGCGCTTTCCGGTGAGCGCGTGCGCTGAGGCGACGACCATCAGCTCACTCTTGCTCGCTGGGCGCTGCCCGCTCATCGGTAGTCTCCGTAGTCGACCGAACCAGATGGGGCGCTCGTTGGCGTGAGCCCCTTGAAGTAGTCGGCACCGAACTTCGCCACATACGCCGCGCGGTCTGGAACGCCGTAGACCCACTCCTGCAGCCACGCCTCGGTGGCGGCGGCATCACGGCTGATCGTGTCCCACTCGCGGTAGAAGGCGTTGTCGCGGTCGTACGAGCCCTGCACGTACGACGGGTGCGCGCCAAGCGGTTCACACACGACAGCGCTGACGATCAGGCCAGGGATGATCGTGCGATTCGGATCGGCACGAATGACGCTGGTTGGCACGATCTCTTCCACCACAGCGATGACGCGCTTCGCCGCAAAGGCCGCCTCCTTCTGGCATCCGAGCAGCCCCCACATCTGTACGTTTCCTTCGGCGTCGGCGCGCTGCGCATGGATGATCGTGACGTCCGGATTGAGCGGTGGCACGGCGTAGACCTCTTCCCCACCGAACGGACTCTGCACGGTACGAATCAGTGGGTTCACCTTCGGCAGGTCGCTCTCGGAGTAGCTGCGCAGCGGGTAGAACGGGAGACGGTGCGCACCGGCTACATAGCGACCGACCATGCCGTGATGGCTGTACTCCTCAATCTCAAGGAGTGATTCGCCTGGGGCGAGCGCCGCTGGCTCCGTGCGCCGGCGAATCGCATGGAGCGAGCCCACGCCAGGGTTGCCAAGCCAGCTAAAGATCAACTTCTTGGCGCAGCCTGCGGCGACCATCTGGTCGTAGACGAGGTCGGGCGTCATTCGCGCCAGGGTCAGATTGCGGCGCTTCTGTCGAATGATCTCGTGACCGGCCGCAAACGAGATGCAGTGAGTGAACCCTTCAATGGCAACCGTGTCGCCGTCGTGCACATGCGCGGCGATCGCCGTCCGCAAATCGACGAGTTTTGAGGTGCTCACTTCATCACTCCTGCGCACGCTGATAGAGGCCCGCGCATGGGCGCTCGCTCAGTGCCGCGCGGCGACTGCCGCTGCGGCCTCGCAGAAGATGCGGATCGCGGTCTCCATCTCAGCTTCGTTCACGACGAGCGGTGGGCTCATGCGCACGCCGCGGTCACCGCAGGTCAGCACTAGGAGTCCACGCTCAAACGCCTCGACCTCGACCTCGCCAGCAATGTCGCCATTGGTGAAGTCGACGCCGATCATGAGGCCAATGCCACGGATGTCGGTGACATGCTTGTTCCCCTTAAGGCCGGCGCGAAGGCCCGACAGCGCTTGGGCGCCGCGATCGACTGCGTTCTGCATCAGATTCTCGTCGCGGATCACCTCAAGGGTGGCGATCGCCGCCGCTGCAGCAACCGGGTTGCCGCCGAACGTCGATCCGTGTGAGCCGGGCTTCCAGCGCATCCAATGCTCTTTGGCGATCACGGCGCCGATCGGCATTCCTGAGCCGAGACCCTTCGCCGCAACGACGATATCGGGCTCAATGCCGAAGTTTTCAATCGCCCACATCTTGCCAGTGCGACCGGCGCCGGACTGCACCTCGTCCACAACGATGGCGATGCAGTACTTGTCAGCAATCTGCTTTAGGCGCGGGAAGAAGTCCTTGTCAGGAACGACGTAACCACCCTCACCTTGGACCGGCTCCACGACGAATGCGGCAATCTCATCGCCAGGGATGGTGCGCGCGATGATGCGCTGCTCCAACTCGTCGAGGCCCTCGCTGCCAAATGGCACATGCAAGAAACCTGGCGCGAGTGGGCCAAAGTGGGCGTGATACTTCGCCTTAGAATTTGTCAGCGTCAGTGCGCCGAGAGTTCGTCCGTGGAAGCCGCCGACAAAGCCGACGATCCACTGGCGACCGCTCATGTAGCGCGCCAACTTCATGGAGGCTTCGACCGCCTCAGTTCCTGAGTTCTGCAGGAGAACCTTGGATGGGCCCTTCCAAGGTGCCGACGCGGCGAGTGCCGATGCCAGCTCCTGGTAGCGCTGCTCGTAGAAGTCGGATGCGCTGTAGTGCAAAAGGCGCTGCGCCTGCTGCACGATCGCGTCGACCACGCGCGGGTGGCAGTGTCCGGTGGAGTTCACGGCGATGCCGGCGCAGAAATCAAGGAAGACGTTACCGTCTTGATCCTCAACGCCCATCCCGAAACCGCGGACCGGAGCAAATGGATAGGCGCGCGGCAAGCTTCCAGAGACGACCGCCTGATCGGCGGCTACCTGAGCGAGCGCCTTCGGACCCGGCACCTTCGTGACCAGGTGCGGCAGCGTGGCTGGCCAGGCTGCAGGCTTCTCGGCAATCGTCATGGTGCCCCTCCTATGGATGCTTTATATGCGGAGTGTATACGAGGAAAACCCCCGTTTAGCGGACGATTGTCTGACTCTGCTCGCGCAGGTACTGCGGCACGTAGTAGAGGCCGCCACCCGACTTCCCCGTCGTGCCCGACTTCTTCCAGCCGCCGAACGGCTGGACCATTGGCCATGCGCCAGTGGTGGCCCCCACGCGGCGGTTCACGTAGATCACGCCGCCATCAATGGTGTCGAGGAAGGTCTTGATCTCGGCCTCGTCCTCGGTGTAGCAACCGGCGGTCAGGGCGTACTCGCTCTCGTTGGCGAGGGCGATCCCCTCTTCAAACGAGGCGACCTTCGCCACCACGACAAACGGCGTGAAGAGCTCATCCTTGAAGAGCCGGTGGGTTGCCGGGAGACCCGTCACCACCGTCGGCGCGACATAGAAGCCCTTGGCGAGATCGCCATCGGTCAGTCGGCCACCGCCAACAGCAATGGTGCCGTCGCGCTTCGCCTCTTCGCAGGCCTGCAAGAAGGTGTCGACGGAGCGCTGATTGATGATCGGCCCAAGGAAGATGCCGCGCACCGTTGGGTCGCCGACCTTCAGCGCCTTCGTCTTCTCAACGAGGTGCTTCACGAATTCGTCATGCACCGAGGCTTCGACATAGACGCGGCTGTTCGCCGAGCACTTCTGCCCACCGAGGCCGAACGCCGAGCGGAGCACCCCTTCAGCAGCCTTCTCAACGTCAGCCTTCTTCGAGATGATCGTTGGGTTCTTTCCGCCCATCTCAACGATGACCGGCTTCGGGTAGTTCTTGGCGAACGATCGATACACCTGCATGCCAACTTCCGACGATCCGGTGAAGGTGATGCCAGAGACATCAGGATTCTCTTGCAGCTCTGCGCCAACGCTTTCGCCTGGCCCCATCACCATATTGAAGACGCCCGCAGGAATACCTGCGTCACTAATGGCTTGTGACAGCAACACCGCCGAGAGCGGCGCATCAGACGACGGCTTCAGTACCACCGAGTTGCCAGCAACGAGTGCCGCACCAACTGGTCCACCCATGAGCGCAAATGGGAAGTTGAATGGGCTGATCACAGCCCAGACGCCGTACGGCTTGAGGACTGTGGTCGTCTCGACCTTCGCGTCACCAAGGTTCCCCATGGTGTGCACGTAGCCCTTGTTGCGCTCAACCTCGCTCGCATAGATGCGGAAGAAGTCGGCGGTCTCTTCGACGTCGCCGAGCGCTTCGAGGCGGTTCTTCCCGACCTCAATGGAGAGAAGTGCGGAGTAGAGGAACTGTCGCTCGCTGATCAGCTCGGCGGCCGCGCGGATCAGCGCGACACGCTCCTGCCATGGTCGCTTCGACCAGGCTGGGTACGCCGCCTTCGCTGCGGCGATCGCTGCCTTGGCGGTGTTGCGATCGCCCTTGCTAAAGGTGCCGACGACGCTGCCATCAATTGGGGACTTCTTTACGAAGGTGTCGCCCGCGGTGGTCCAGCTGCCGTTGATGAAGTTGCCGTGCGCGCCGCCCATGAGTGCGCGAGCCTGCGCAAGGCCGGCCTCGTACCCAATGTGGATCTCCTCGTTGGAGTCGTTCAGGGTGGCGTACGTGATCTTCAACTTCTCAGCCATGGGTCCATCCTTACTTGTGCGGCGCACATGCGGTGCGCCATCGCGCAG
>JBIIRA010000002.1:0-33391 GCA_044341795.1 Candidatus Limnocylindrus sp. | reverse complement strand
CGGCGTAGCCGGTGGCACGCTCGATTGCGGCGAGGATCGGCTTCGCCGCCTCAGCGTCAAGCTCCACCTCGGCGCCGCACCCCTGGCAGTGGACGTGACCGTGGGCGACCACCTCTTCGAGGTGATACGTCTCACGACCGTCAACGCCGTGGTGGTGCGTCGCGAACCCGAGTCCTTCGAGTAAATCGAGCGTGCGGTAGACCGTGGACGGGGTTGCCGATGGGTCTGCAGCCCGCACGCGCTCGACCAGTTCAGCCCCGGTCGCATGGCCGTCGGAGGCGGCGAGCACGTCGGCGATCAGCTGCCGCTGCTCGGTCCAGCGCTGGCCGCGCGCCTGCACCGCCGCCTGGAGGCGGGTGGCGAGCGTCCCTGTTGGTTCAGATGTAGAAGCCATCTCGGGCAGGATACGGGATGGCTTATTGCAACATGTTGCGATAGACTCTGCCCGTAGCCCAACGCTTAAAGCTGGGCAGAAGGAGGTTCGATGTATCCGCAGCTCCACATCCCTGACGGGTTCCTCTCGCCGCAGGTATCCCTTGTTCTATGGGTCGCCACTGCGGTCTTGATCGGGATTGCCGTGCGAAAGACGAGCCGCACCGATGTGCGCCTCATTGCGTCACAGCCAATCCTGATGGGGGTGCTCGGCGCATTCATCTTTGCTGCGCAGATGTTCAACTTCCCTGTCGCGACGGGCACGAGTGGCCATCTCCTCGGAGGCGTACTCGCCGGCTATCTGCTCGGCCCGTGGGCCGGCACGATTGTGATGGCAACGGTGATTGGCATTCAGGCACTCCTCTTCCAGGATGGTGGCCTCTTGGTGCTCGGCGCCAACATCTTCAACATGGGGATCATCGGCACGCTCGGTGGTTCGTTTGTCGCTCGCGGAATCGGTACGACGCTCGGCGGTAGCCGCAGCGCAACGATTCTCGGCGCGGGAGTTGCCGCATGGCTTGCCGTCGTTGCTGCGGCGGGGTTCACCACGCTCCAACTTGGACTTTCCGGCACCACTGATGTGTCGATCGGGCTACCCGCCATGCTCGGTGTACATGCGCTCATCGGTATTGGCGAAGCGCTCATCACTGTTGCTGCGCTTACCTTTATTGCACAGACTGCTCCCGACATTTTGTCCGGAGTAAGCGCACCACGAAAAGCATCACCTGTGCGTCGCCTGGTGACTGGCGTGGTGATCGCTGGTGGAGTGGCTACCCTTGCAAGCTTCTTCGCATCCGCTGATCCAGATGGCCTGGAGGCCGTTGCAGAGGAGCTCGGCTTCTTGGATGCGGGGTTGTCTGCACCATTTGAACTCTTCCCCGACTACACCATCCCTGGTCTTGATGGAACTGCATCGACCGTAGTGGCTGGGCTACTCGGCATGGTCGTGGTGATTGGTGTGCTCATTGCACTCGGCCGTCTCGCGCGGAGTCGCACAAAGTCGTAGCCGTGGAGCCACGTGGCGTTGGGCGTGATGCCCGTGCTGCAGTAATCACCACGCTCGCCTTTGTCACGGCCGTTGCACTGCTGCCACCTGGCTCGTATCTGGCACTACTGCTCGCCTGGTTGCTGCTCGCATTCGCGGGCGCGCTCCTTGGCATAAGCCCAGGGCACCTCGCCCGGCGTGGACTAATCGCCTTGCCCTTTGTTGTTGCCGCCGTGCCAATCGTCTTTCTTCGCAACGACGAGCTGCTCTGGGCCGGCAGCGTTGGTCCGATCACCCTGCAGGTCTCCGGTGCGGGGCTGCGCATTGCGCTGACCGCGCTCCTGAAGGCGTGGATCAGCGTTCAGGCCTCCGTCCTCCTCTTGGCGCTCGCGAGTCCCCCCTCAATTGTCACTGCCCTCCGCCGCATGCGACTCCCCGACGTGATCGCAACAAGCGCTGGACTCACCATTCGCTATCTCGAGCTCCTTCGGGATGAGGCGCGACGGATGCTCCGCGCGCGCACCGCACGCTCTGCCAGTCCTGTTGGCGTGGGTCGCGAGCGGATCGGCGGCACCCTCGCATGGCGTGCACGCACAACGGGGAGCCTGGTGGGCTCGCTCTTCTTGCGGGCCTACTCCCGAGCACAGCGCATTGAAGAGGCTGCGGCCTCTCGCGGAGCGACGGGCTCACTCTCGGTTGGCACGTTGCCTGTCGCCGACCCGCGCCTCACGATCAAGGTCGTTGGGGTTCTGGTCCTCGTGCTCTTCCTGACCCTCGCTGGCGCGTTGCTACCGCGACTGTAGGCTGAACGCATGACGGAACAGCACGAGCACCTACATACGCATCCAGGAGCAGCGCTGCCGCACACCCACGGTCACGATCATGCGCACGACGCGCCGCTCACGCCGACCGGCGATGGCACGATCGCGATCTCTCACCTGCACTTCCGCTATCCGGATGGGACGGAGGCGCTGCGCGGCATGGATCTTGCGATCGCCGGTGGTGAGAAGGTTGCACTGCTCGGGCAGAACGGCGCGGGGAAGAGCACCCTGATGTTGCACCTCAATGGGATCCACCGCCCAACGCACGGCACCGTGCACGTGGCGGGGATACAGGTGTCAAACGAGACGATTGGCCGCGTGCGCGCCGAAGTGGGACTTGTCTTTCAGGATCCTGACGATCAGCTCTTCAGTCCAACGGTGTGGGATGACGTGGCGTTCGGCCCCACCCATATGGGTCTCACCCCCGGCGCCATTCACGATCGTGTCGAGGTTGCCCTGGCCGCTGTTGGCGCGCTTGATCTGGCGCAGCGTGCGCCAATGCGCCTCTCCATCGGCCAACGTAAGCGTGTCGCCCTTGCCACAGTCCTCGCCATGAATCCGAGCATCTTGGTCTTTGACGAGCCGTCGGCTGGACTCGACCCACGTGGTCGCCGAGAACTCATTGAGCTGCTGCAGTCACTCACACAGACGCTCATCGTCAGCACGCATGACCTTGAGTTGGCGCGCGCCGCATTCCCGCGCAGCATCGTGGTGGATCGCGGTGTGATTGTGGCCGACGGATCAACCAGCGAGATCCTCGGGAATCGCGAGTTGCTACTCGCTCACGGACTCGCCTAAGCCTTCGCACCCTTGGCGCGCGCGG
Source organism: Candidatus Limnocylindrus sp. (assembly GCA_044341795.1). GTDB lineage: Bacteria > Chloroflexota > Limnocylindria > Limnocylindrales > Limnocylindraceae > Limnocylindrus. The sequence continues at coordinate 30,330 of JBIIRA010000002.1, read as the reverse complement.
CGCGCAGCGCTGCGATGCGATCGCGCAACTCCGCCTCTGCCCCACTCCCCGACGGCGCATAGAAACGCTTCGTCGCGATCTCGCGCGGTAAATACTCCTGATCGATATCAAACGGTTCGCCAACTGCATGTGGCGACTGATAGTTCTTAGCCGCCGCGCGCAGATGGCCAGGAACGGGGAGCTGACCTCCAGTCGCGATCTGCTCACGCGCCGCAGCAAGTGCCTCACCAGCGCGTGGCGACTTTGGCGCAGAGGCGAGATAGATCACCGTTTGCGCGAGGGCCCAATCACACTCCGGCGATCCGGCCAGCTCTACAACCTGTGCTGCAGCTGCCGCAAGCGGGAGTGCTGCGGGATCAGCATTCCCCACATCCTCTGATGCGGAGACGAGCAGTCGTCGGGCAATGACTCGTGGATCCTCGCCACCCTCAAGTGCTGTCGCCAGCCACCAGATCGCCGCATCGGGATCGTTGCCACGAATGCTCTTGATCAGCGCCGAGGTGACGCCTGACTGGTCGTACGGAAGGCTGCGATCTTGCGCCGCAAGGAGCACTTCGCGAGGCGTGATCTCGGTACCGTCGGTCGCCATGAGCGCGGCCATATCAAGGAGCGTGAGGAGTCGACGCGCGTCACCTGACGCGTAGCCGACCAGCTGACGGCGGGCGTCGGCATCAACTCGCACCGCCCCGTTGAGGCCGCGAGGATCCGCAAGTGCTCGGCCGAGCAGCGTCGCAAGATCATCACTGCTGAGTGGGGCCAGTCGGAAGGTGCGCATGCGCGAGAGGAGTGCCGGCGAGATCGCACGCGGAGGCGGCTCTGTCGTCGCCCCAACCAGAATGATTGTCCCGGCCTCCACATGTGGCAGGAGGGCATCTTGCTGCGTGCGCGAGAAGCGGTGCAACTCATCAATAAAGAGAAGGGTTTGCTCTCCGTGCTCACGGCGCTCGATCGCCGCGGCGACCGCCTTGCGAACCTCGGCAACACCGTCGCTCGTCGCAGAGAGGCTCGTGGGCACCGCCTTCAGCGACGTCGCAATCACAGCTGCGAGGGTCGATTTGCCACTCCCTGGTGGTCCCCAAAGCAGGAGTGAGGGTGCCTCGCCGCGCTCCAAGAGTCGTCGAAGTGGTGCGCCTGGACCAATGAGTGCACCCTGCCCCACCACCTCATCAAGGGTCGCTGGGCGCATCCGGGCGGCGAGGGGTTGCGCAGGTGCGAGACCGCCAAGAAGCGTCGCCTTCTCTTTCATCTCAGTGATCATCGCACCTTTCACGCCGCTCTCGGGTACGCTTGACCAACTGATGCCCGATTTTTCTGAACTAGGACTTGCCCCTGAACTCCTACGAGCCGTCGCTGACGAGGGGTACACCGAACCGACCCCAATCCAGGCTCAGGCCATTCCGTACGTGTTGCAGGGGCGCGACCTTCTCGGCGCTGCCCAAACCGGCACAGGAAAGACTGCTGCATTCGTGCTGCCGATCTTGCAGCTCCTAAAGCCGATGTCCTCCTCTTCGCCAAGCCCGGCGCGGCACCCGGTTCGCGCGCTCGTCCTCACGCCAACGCGTGAGCTCGCCGTGCAGATTTCCGAAAGTGCCGCCACATACGGCCGCCACTTGCCGTTGCGCAGCGGCGTCGTCTATGGCGGCGTGCCGATGCCGCCACAACAGAAGATGCTGCTCGCTGGTCTCGAGATTCTCATTGCGACACCGGGTCGTCTCCTCGACCACGCCAACTCCAAGACGGTCAACCTCTCGCAAGTATCAATCCTGGTACTTGACGAGGCCGACCGCATGCTCGACATGGGATTCATGCCCGACCTGAAGCGCATCCTTGCGCTCATTCCAAAGCAGCGCCAGAGCCTGCTCTTCTCGGCGACCTTCTCTGAGCCGATCCGTGCCCTGGCACAGGACTTCCTGCGCGACCCAATCACCGTCGAAGTTGCGCGACGCAACCAGACGAACGAGAACGTTCGCCAGGTGATCATGGCTGTTGATGATCGACGCCGACGACAGTTGCTCAGCGACCTCCTGCGCACCAAGCCGTGGGAGCAGGCGCTCGTCTTCGTGAACCGTAAGGTTGAGGCGAATCGCCTCGGCGACTTCTTGCATCGCGATGGACACACTGTTGTGGAGATTCATGGCGACAAGGATCAAAAGCAGCGCAATCGCGCTCTTGCCGCATTCAAGGCGGGCGAGGCGCGCGTAATGGTCGCGACCGACGTCGCCGCGCGCGGCCTCGACATCGAAGCACTCCCCGCGGTCATCAACTACGAGCTCCCATTTGACCCAGAGGACTACGTCCACCGTATCGGTCGTACGGGCCGCGCCGGTGCCCTTGGTGAAGCGGTCAGCTTCGTTGCTCCCGACGAGATGGATAAGCTGAGCCTGGTGCGCAAGCTGACTAAGGCTGGACTTCACATGGAGATTCCACTCGGCTACGAGCCGATTCTTCTCGACTTCCCGCGCGACTTGATCGCCAAGGCGCAGATGATTCGCCTGCAGCGAGGTCGCCGCTAGCTCTTCGCGGTCGCCCCAGCCTGACGGATGAACTCCATGATGCGAAGCTCTAGATCGTCGCGTACCTCGCGATACGCCTCCAGCTGACGCTCCTCGCTTCCGCCGACCTTTGAGGGGTCTGGTAGCGACCAGTGCTCGCGCTGGCCGCCATTCGGGAAGATCGGACAGGCATCATTCGCCGCATCACAGACGGTGATGACGTAGTCGAACGGCTCATCGAGGAACTGATGGAGTGTCTTGCTCGTCTGGGCGGAGGCATCAATGCTGATCTCGCTTAGCACCGTGAGTGCGTGGGGGCGAACCAGCGTCGCCTCGGTACCGGCACTCTCCACCTCAAATGCGCCTCGACCACGTGAGCGCAGCAGCGCCTCGGCAATCTGCGATCGTGCGCTGTTGTGGGTACAGAGGAAGAGAACGCGCGTGCTGCTCATGGGGGCATTCTAGCGAAATGGATTACCGCCCCATTACCAGCGCGCTATCCTCGTGAGCATGAAGCGTCTACGTACGATCGGGTTCGCGCTCCTTGTGGTGCTGGTGAGCCTCACCACGCTCCCCTTCCTGGTTGATGTTCCGAAGGGTGCCGATGTGGACCCAGCAAGGCTCCTCGCAACGGCGGCCGCGCCAGGCGCTCGCATCATCACCGCGGATGGGGTGCAGAGCGTCGTCACCGAGGCGGGGGATCCGCGCGACCCCGCGCTTCTGCTGATTCACGGTTTTGGCGGGAGCACCTACGGCTATCGCAATGTGATGGCGCCACTTGCCGCACGCGGGTGGTATGTGATCGCCATTGACCTTCCGGGGTTTGGCCTCTCCGAGAAGTCGTGGGGGCGCGACTACAGCCATAAGGCGCAGGCCACCTTCGCCCTCGCGGTCCTTGACCAAATGAACGTTGATCGCGCCGTACTCCTCGGCCACAGCATGGGCGGCAACGTGATCAGTTGGATGCTCGCTCTCGCACCAGAGCGCGTCGCTGGTCTCGCCTACATCGATGCCGCCGTCGCACAACCGAAGAGTGGCGTCAGCAGCTCGCCATCACTAGCGAGTGTGTTGCTTGATGTACCACCAGTCCGGCGCATCGCACGCATTGCGATCCGCAATGCCTTCAGCCCCGCAACGTTTGGCGAACTGCTCTCGTCGGCCTTCGCGGTGAAGAGTGCCGTCACCCCAGACTTGGTTGCCGGTTACGCCGCATCATCACAGTTGCGCGATTGGGATCTGGCACTCCTTGGTATCGTTCGCGACGGCGCAAAGAACGCACTCCCTGAAGCGATTGCCAATCTCAGTGCAGCGGCCGGCGCGCCGCCAACGCTGATCCTTTGGGGGGAAGATGACAGCTGGGTGCCGCTGACGAGTGGTGAGATGCTCCGTGCAGACCTGCCAGAGGCCGCGTGGGTCGTGCTGCCAGAGATCGGCCATGTGCCGTTTGAAGAGGACGTGCCGGCGTTCATTGACGCGGTCGGTGGTTGGCTCGACACACTGCGTTAACGGCGCATCTGCACTGGGAGAGTTGGCTGGCGCGCTAGGATTCGAACCTAGGATCCCCTGCTCCAGAGGCAGGTGCCTTACCGCTTGGCCACGCGCCAACGGTGCCGATCGTACCCCAGCGGCGCGCTACCGTCAGCCGACGCACGCATAAAGAGGCAAGATATGCGGCATGGCTACCGCTAAGCGATCAAGATCCACACCATCTGCTTCGCCATCGGCGGGCATCTTCAGCGAGGCGCAGCGCAAGACGCTGGCCGCCCTGGCAGAGGGATTCGTCGCTGGCGGTGGTGCCGCACGTGCCGCCGCCGCGGAGACGGCGATCGCCAAGGTGGTTGACCCTGCCCTCCACGGCCAACTGCGACTGGTCCTCAACCTTCTCGATACCCGTGTTGGCAGCTTGCTGATTGGCGGACGCCTCGCCCGATTCGGCACGCTGAAGGCAACGCAGCGCGACGAGTTCTTGCGCCGCTGGGTGCAACATCCCGTGCCGATGCTCCGCAGCGGCGCCGCCGTCTTCCGCAAACTCCTCTCGTTCATCGCCTACTCGGATGCCGACGAGCCTGCCGATGCGCTCGTACGTACCCGCCTCAGCGGCATCGGATACAACCCGACACCAAACGCAGCCACGGCGAACGTCACAAAGATCACCGCCTTCGACCCAGGCCCTGCCGAGCGCATCGCTGTCGACGTTCTGGTGATCGGTTCGGGCGCGGGTGGTGGAAGCATTGCGCGTGACCTCTCCGCCGCTGGTCGAGAGGTGCTGGTGATTGAGGCCGGTGGCCTCTACACCGAAGAGAGCTTCCCAACAAAAGAGCGCGATGCCTACGAGCGCCTCTATCTCGACTCAGGTTTCACCGCCACCGCCGATGCACATATCGCCATCCTCGCCGGTGGCACTGTTGGTGGTGGTACGACCGTTAATTGGATGACGTCAATTCCTATCCCTGATCCGGTACGCGAAGAGTGGGAGGGGGAGCACGGCGTTGCCGGCGCCAGCGGGCGTGAGTTCACCAGCGACCTCAACGCGGTGCTGAAGGAGATCGGCGCACAAGACTCGCAGGACGTGCCGCTGAAAGATGCGGCGATCATCCGCGGCGCCGAGAAGCTTGGCTGGAGTAGTGAGCGCATTCAGATGAACCGCGCTGAGTGCAGCGACTGCGGGACCTGCCCGTTCGGCTGCAAGGTCGGATCGAAGCAATCCTCTCTTCGACTTCATTTGGCACAGGCGGCCGCCAACGGCGCACGCATCTTGCCTGACTGTAAGGCGGAGCGGCTGGTGTTTGAGAGCGGCGCCGTGACCGGCGCAATCACCACCCTCGGCACGCGCGCAGGAACACCTCGAACGCTGGAGATCGTTGCCAAAACGGTGGTCGTCTCCGGTGGGGCACTCCGAACGCCGATCCTCCTGCAGCGCAGTGGACTCACGCATCCCGCTATTGGAAAAAACCTTCGCCTGCATCCGGTCAGCCTCGTTGCAGGTGTCTTTGATGAGCCAGTGGAGATGTGGCGCGGCACCATGCAGGCGGCGAAGAGCTCACGCTTTATTGACCCCGATGAAGAGCGCAACGGATACATCATCGAGAGCGCTCCTGGTCACCCGGGACTCCTCGCCCTCGGCATTCCGTGGACCGCTCGCGCCGAACATGAGCGCCTCATGAAGCTGGGCCGCTATATCGCCCCCTTCTTGGCCATCGTTAAAGATGACGCTGGCGGCACCGTAACCGCAAGCCGCGCGGGCTTTGCCGAGATCAACTACCGCACCACACCACGAGATGAGCGCGGACTGCGCCATGCCCTGCGATCGATGTCTCGCATCGCCGAAGCAGCTGGGGCCAGCGAGATCATCGCCGCCGGTTCGCCACCAATGAGCTGGCGGCGCAGCGAAGGGAGCGAAGCGCTCGAGGTCTACCTACGCCGACTGCACCGCTTCGACTTCGCCCCAAACCGCGGAACCGTCTTCTCTGCGCACCAGATGGGCACGGCACGGATGGGCTCCGACGCGCGAGATCACGTGTGTGATCCGTGGGGCCGCGTTCGTTCTACGCCGCGACCCCGCCAGAGCGATCCGCACGGTGGGCTGATCAAGAACCTCTACATTGCGGATGGTTCACTCTTCCCAACCGCACTCGGCGTGAATCCGATGGTCACGATCTTGGCTGTCGCAAAGCGTGTCTCGCGCGCGATCATCGCCGACACGCGCGCCTAGGCGCAATCTGGGAGTTGGAGCGGGAGACGAGGCTCGAACTCGCGACATCTTGCTTGGAAGGCAAGTGCTCTACCAACTGAGCTACTCCCGCGCGAGACACACAATAGCAAGGAGGCGGCATGCAGGGCTACGGTGAGCGTCAAGGGGTCTGGATTGGGCTCCTGATTGGCGTGATCGCACTAGGACTCCTGTTTGCCCTATTCGTGTCCGCCCTGGACATCGCCGACTGCGATCAGCGATACGGCGTGATTGAGCGCTGGAACGCAGACCCGGGGCCGCGCTATCAGGACGCCTTCCCAGAGGAGTTCGCCGCCTGGGTACGCGAGTGCCGTGACTAAGCCTCGCTGACTGCCTCAAGTGGCTTTGCTCGTCGAAGAGCACGCAAGCGATTAATGCGATCGACGAGCGGTGGATGTGTCGCCAGGAAGCCGGCTGAACGCTCCTCAAAGTGCTTCACGGGATTGATGATGTACATGTGCGCCGTCGCCTTGGTCGCAACCTCAAGGACCTCCTTGTCGCCAGCCAACTTCGCCAGGGCGCGCTCGAGCCCTGCAGGGTTACGGGTGAGCTCCACCCCAGATGCGTCGGCCAGGTATTCGCGCTGGCGCGAAACGGCCAGCTGCACCAGCCGCGCAGCAATCGGCGCAAGGATGGCCAGGATAATCGTCAGGATGATGAAGATCACCTGAATCGCGTTGCCACCACCACGATCGTTATCGCGTTTGTGACCGCCACCCCAGAAGGCCCAGCGCATCACCAGGTCGCTCAGCAGGGCGAGTGAGCCAACGAGGGCAGCCACGAGTAGCCCATAGCGAATATCAAAGTTCCGAACATGTGAGAGCTCGTGGGCGACCACGCCGCTCATCTCTTCACGGTCGAGAGTGCGCATGAGTCCTGCGGTGACGGCGATGCTGGCGTGCTCCGGATCGCGCCCCGTGGCGAATGCGTTGAGTGCCGTGTCATCAATGGTGTACACCTTCGGCTTCGGCATGTTCGCAGCAAGACAGAGCTCGTTCACGATGTTGTCGAGCTCGCGCTCTTCTCGGCCGGCCGAAGGGTCAAGCTCCTTGGCACCCGCCGCGGCAAGGACCGCTTTGTCGCCGCTGAAATATGCGCCGAGTGTCAAGAAGAAGCCCAGGACGAAGGCGCCGAGGGCAAAGGGGATGCCGCCGTCGACGGTGCCGCTGAGGGCGATCCCTGCGCTCGCTCCGAAGGCGGCGAGAATCGCCACCACGATGAAGACGAGGAGGAGCGACTTCCGTCGATTCTCCGCCGCAAGGTCGTAGAAGGTTGCCATCGCGTCGACCGGTGCCGACTAGGAGAGGTTGACCTTTGGAACGGCCTCCTCGGCATCAGGGGCATCGAAGAAGTCGCGCTTGGCGAATCCGAATGCGCCTGCGAAGAGCAGGCCTGGGAAGGTCTGCACAGCGTTGTTGTACGAGAGCACGGTGGCGTTGTAGTGCTGTCGGCTGAAGCCGATCTGATTCTCCGTTGAGGTGAGCTGCTCCTGCAACTGAATCACATTCTCGTTCGACTTCAGGGTTGGGTACGCCTCGACGTTAGCGAAGAGGGTGCGCAGCGAACTGGTCAGCATGTTTTCGGCCTTCGCCTGTGCCGCAGTGTCGCCAGAGGTGCCGGCATTGACGGCAGCGGCGCGTGCCTTGGTGACGCCCTCAAGGACGCCCTTCTCAAAGCCCATCTGCCCCTTGACCGCATCAACGAGATTTGGAATCAGGTCATAGCGGCGCTTAAGTTGCACCTGAATTTGACCGAGCGCCTCATCCACACGGTTGCGTCCATTCACCAGACCGTTAAAGGCAGTGATCGCAACGAGTGCGAGTACACCAACGATTACGAGAACCGGTAGCAGCCCTTCCATGGCATCCCCCTTCAACTACATCTGTGGCGGCATCTGTCGCCTCTGTTGAGTATACGACCCTGGCCCGCACGAACTCCGGGTCGTTTGACGACCCCCCGGGGGGTAGGCGTAGGCTGGCAAGAGCAACTGGGTTGAGCCCTCGGAGGGCTCCCCTGGTGCGGGTGCAGCCCGGCTTCCTGGGCCCCCGCGTGAAAGGCACTGAACGATGAACGTTCTGTTGGTTGGTACTGGCACGGTCGGCGAGGCAATCGCCCACCTCATTAAAGGGAAGAAGTGGCTCGGCACCCTGACCCTTGCGGACTACTCCCTCGACCGTGCGCGCACGGTTGCGGACGCAGTTGGCGCTGGATACAAGGTTGCCCAGGTTGACGCGGGGAACGCCGCTCAGCTGAAGGAGCTCATTGCGAGCTCCAAGGCCGACCTGGTTTTGAATGCGGTAGATCCGCGATTCGTTCCAGCCGTCTTTGACGCAGCCCTTGAGGCTGGCGTGCACTACATCGACATGGCCACCAGCCTCTCGATTCCGGATGCGGCAAATCCATACACCGTTCCGGGCCTCATGCTCGGGGCGTATCAGGAGGAGCGCAAGAAGCTCTGGGAAGATCGCGGCAAGTTGGCGCTCATCGGCATGGGGATGGACCCGGGCCTCTCTAACATCTTCGCCGCCTACGCCAAGAAGTGGACCTTCGACGACATCTCCGCAGTGCACGTGCGCGACGGTGGAGACCTGCGCATTGAGGGTTACCCGTTTGCGACGGTCTTCAGCCTCTGGACGGTGATCGAGGAGTGCTTGAACCCGCCAATCGTCTGGCGCAACGGCAAGATCGAGGTGCGCGAGCCGTTCAGTGAGCCGGAAGACTTCGTCTTCCCTGAAGGGGTTGGCCCTGTCATGTGCGTCAATGTTGAGCATGAAGAGGTGATTCAGCTGCCGCGCAGCATGAAGGCCGACGTGATCACGTTTAAGTATGCGCTCGGCGCTGACTTCATTGAGACGCTGCAGTTGCTGCACCGCCTCGGGCTCGACGGCAAGAGCCCAATCAACGTGAAGGGTGTCCAGGTTGCACCGCGCGACGTGATCGCCGCCCTCTCGCCTGACCCGTCAACGCTCGGCAAGAGCATGATCGGTCGCGCAATTGTTGGGACACTCGTCAGCGGCACTAAGGATGGTCGCCCGCGCGAGACGTTCCATTACCAGGTGTGTGATGCCGCGGAGACGATGGGTCGCTACAACCTGCAGCCAGTCGCCTGGCAGACCGGCGTGATGCCGATCATGGCGATGGAGCTGATCGCCGAGGGTGTTTGGGGTGGTGCCGGAGTTAAGTCGCCGGACATGATGGATCCAGATCCGTTCCTCGACATCTGCGAGGACTACGACGTCACGGTCAAGCTCGAGCATCGCCTCCCCGGCCGCTCGATCCTGCCTGCAACGGAGCAGCCGCCAGTTGGCGCCAAGTCGGTCACGGTCAAGGGCTCGTCAAGCCCAACCGATACGGCCTACTCCGCCGCAGCGACGGCAGCGCTCTCGGCACCCGTCTCGTACCCAGAAACCGAGTCCGAGCGACAGGGGCGCGGCGGGCGCTAGAATCCGCCCGTGCCACGAGCCGTCGGAAGGCGGAACGTGCAATTGGGGGGAGGAGACGAACTGATGACGAACTCTGTCGTGCTGCGCACGCTACCGACACCTGATTCATTCCGCGTCCCACCCCGCCTTGAGGGGCTGCGCCGCGTCTCGTACAACCTCTGGTGGTCGTGGCACCCCGAAGCCCGCGCACTCTTCCGCCGCATTCATCCAGGGCGTTGGACTGCAACGCGAAATCCCGTCGCGATCTGCTCTGGCCCAATTGACTGGGAGCCACTCCTTGAGGATCCAAAGTTCCTGACCCAGGTTGACGAGGTCGTTGCTGCGTTCGACAACTACATGGCTGGCGGCAGCGACCACTGGTTCCCCCGCACGCACGGTGCCAACCTTACGAACCCGATCGCCTACTTCTGTGCCGAGTTCGGATGGCACGAGAGCCTCACCCTCTACTCCGGTGGTCTCGGCATCTTGGCCGGCGACCATATGAAGGCCGCCTCAGATATGGCCCTCCCGCTCGTTGGCGTTGGACTCCTCTACCGCCGCGGATATTTCCGCCAGACCATTGATGCCGATGGGCATCAAGAGCATGCCTACCCTGAGATTGACCTCTCGCTGTTGCCCCTCGCGCGCGCCGCTGGCGTAAACGGTGAGCAGCTCGTTGTTTCAATTCCGCTCGGTGACCGACGCGTCTCGGCAGCGGTATGGGTTGCGCAGATTGGTCGCGTCCCCGTGCTCCTCCTCGACACCGACATCCCTGCCAACAGTGAGGCCGACCGCCCGATCACCCACATCTTGTATGTGCGTGGCCGCGAGATGCGCCTGCACCAGGAGATGGTGCTCGGTGTTGGTGGCATCCGCGCGCTGCGCGCACTCGGCGTCGACCCAGCTGTCTACCACCTGAACGAGGGTCACTCGGCCCTGAACCTTGTGGAGCGCACGCGTGAGTTCGTTGCCGCAGGCGAAACGCTTGAGAGCGCGCTCGAGCACGTCAAGCACCACACGGTCTTTACGATTCACACCCCCGTCTCAGCCGGCAATGAGAAGTTCGGCGTGGACCTAGTGAAGCGTGTCGTTGGCCCTCTCTGTGATGGCACCGGTGAAGCCGACACTGGTGGCGTGCCGCTGCAGCGCATGCTTGACCTCGCCGTTGGCGCTGAGGGAGACCGTGGCACCTTCGATATGACCGCCCTCTCACTGCGACTGAGCGTTGGGGCGAACGCTGTGAGCAAGCTGCATGCCGAGACTGCGAATGCGACCTGGTCGCCAGTCATCACCAACAAGATCCTTGGCATCACCAATGGTGTCCATATGCCGACGTGGGCAGGTCGCGAAACGCGCGCCGTCTATGAGCAGTTCCTAAACGCCGATCTTGATCGACTAGATACCGATGGCCCAGAGGCGGCGGGATTCTGGGAGCGCCTCGGCAGCGTTGATTCACGCGCCTGGTGGGACGCACACACGCGACAGAAAGTTGCGCTCGGTGAATTCTTGCGCGACTCCATCCGCCGCCAGCTCGGGCGCCACGGTGAGGCACCCGGCGCTCTTCGCGAAGCGGATCACTTCTTCGACCCAAACGTTCTGACGATTGGCTTTGCGCGTCGCTTTGCGACCTACAAGCGCGCCAATCTCCTCTTCACCGATATTGAGCGCCTCACCCGCATTTTGAGCAACAGTGATCGACCGGTACAGATCGTCTTCGCTGGAAAGGCACACCCAGCCGACCGCGCTGGCCAAGAGGTCATTCGCGACATCTGGGAGAAGAGCCGCACCGACGCCTTCCGCGGGCGCATCTTCGTCATGGAGGATTACGACATGCGCACGGCGCGATATCTCGTTGCTGGCTGCGATGTATGGCTCAACACGCCGCGACGACCACTGGAGGCATCGGGCACCTCAGGGATGAAGGCCTCAGCAAATGGCGCCGTGAACGTCTCGATTCTTGACGGGTGGTGGGATGAGGGGTACACGGGCACCAACGGATTTGCGATCGGCGACACCTCCATCAACCCAGACGACGCAGCGCAAGACGCAGCCGATGCGGAGAGCCTCTATCGCATCCTTGAGAACGAAGTGGTGCCGCGCTACTACGATCGTGGCGCCGATGGCCTCCCTGCCGCCTGGCTCGACCTGGCGCGTGCCTCGATCGGCAGCACGCTGTGGCGCTTCAGCACCACCCGCATGCTCCACGAGTACTGCGAGCAGCTCTACCTTCCCGCCGCCACCCCACAAACGGGGTCTCACCGCTAACCTCTCCCCATGAGTAGCAGCAGCGCACCCCGTCGAATCTCCCTCGCGCTCACCCTGCACAACCATCAGCCGGTCGGCAACTTTGGCTGGGTCTTTGACGAGATCTACGAGAAGGCCTACCTACCGATGATCGAGGCGCTGGAGCGCCACCCAAAGGTTCGACTCTCGCTGCACTACACGGGTCCACTCCTTGAATGGTTCGCCGCAGCCCATCCAGAGTTCTTGGCGCGTGTGCGCGCGCTCGTTGAGCGCGGTCAGGTCGAGATCGTTGGTGGCGGACTCTATGAGCCAATTCTCGCCTCACTCCCCGCTGCTGATCGTGTCGCGCAACTCCGACGCATGCGCGAGCGCATCAAGGAGCTTGTTGGCGTGGCACCGCAAGGCGCCTGGCTCGCTGAGCGAGTCTGGGAGCCATCACTCCCCGCGGCGCTCCACGACGGTGGCTACCGCTGGACGATCCTCGACGACGCCCACTTTCGAGCCGCTGCCATTCCAGAAGATGCGCTCTGGGGCGCCTACCTCACCGAAGATGAGGGGAAGCCACTCACCGTCTTCGGCACGGAGCAGGGCCTGCGTTATCGCATTCCGTTCGGCTCTGTTGAGAGCGTGATCGAGTATCTGCGCGAACACGCCACCCCCGAGGGTGAGCGCATCGGCACGATGGGTGATGACGGCGAGAAGTTCGGCTCATGGCCAACCACCTGGGATCACTGCTGGGGTGACGGTCAGTGGGTCGAGAAGTTCTTCACTGCGCTAGAACAGAACGCCGATTGGCTCGCTACCACCACGCCATCACGTTGGCTCGATGAGCGCGGACCAATTGGCCGTGTGTATCTACCAACCTCGTCGTACGCCGAGATGGGCGACTGGGTCTTGCCGCCAGATGAATCGCAGGTCTTTGGGCCGATGTTGCACGCGGCGCAGGATGCGAAGAGCCCGGAGGCGCGCTACCTGCGCGGAGGCTTCTGGCGAAACTTCCAGGTGAAGTACTGCGAGATCAACGATCTGCATAAGCAGATGCTGCGCACCAGCGCGAAAGTGGCCGCCATGCCGGCCGGGGCCGAGAAGCGCGCCGCCGAGGATCACCTGCACCGCGGCCAGTCGAATGACTGCTATTGGCATGGGCTCTTTGGCGGTGTCTACATCACCCACATGCGCCTGGCGACATTTGAGCACCTGATCGCCGCCGAAGACATCGCTGACGGCACCTACCGTCGCACGAACGCAGGGGCGTCGCTCCCCGCACTCCTGACCGATCTCGACCTTGATGGCACCGATGAACTGCAGCTCGCTAACGCTGGTGCGCGACTACAGATCGACCCAGCCGAGGGTGGTGCGATCACCTCGTTCGACCTGCGCGCTCCACACCACGCCCTCCTCGCGGTGATGCGTCGACGCCCCGAGGCGTATCACGAGAAGCTGCGCGCGCATGCGGCAGCCGAGGCGGCCGGAACAGCGGCGAGTGCTGCGAGCGAGAGTGGCGGTGTCGCATCGATTCACGACATCGTCTCGGTGAAGGAACCAGGCCTCGCAGCGAAGCTGCAGTACGACGACTACGAGCGACGCTCCGCGCTCCTGCGCCTCTACCCCGCTGGCACGAGCGGGCGCGCGATCGCAGACGGCGCCGCAACGGCAATCGGCAGCCTTGCCTCGACACAGTGGGTGCTGACGGAGCACGACGATCGAAGTGCCACGCTTACCGCCACGCAGCAGATTGGCGGCACGACTATTGCAGCGACGCGAACGATTCGACTGGCGGGGGGTCGCATGGACCCAACGCTCACCGTTGAGACAACGTTCGCGCACACCGGAGGCCCCGCCCTCAGCGCCGTCCTCGATGAGGAGTGGAACCTGATGCTGCTCGGTGGCGGTGGCAACCCCGCCGCGTACTGGACAGCGGCGGGGGTTCGCGCTGCACATGACGCACCAGGTGAGGCTCCAGCCGGCGCTCCACTCAGCTCAGGGAACGACTATCTCGGCATTGCGCTCACAACCACCAGCGCACCGCATGCCGCTGCCGCATGGGCGCCGATCGAAACGATCTCCAATTCCGAAGGCGGATTTGAGCGCGTTTACCAGGGGAGCTCCCTCCATCTGGTGCGCTCGATCGAACTTCAGCCTGGCGCCACGCTCACCGTGCGCACAGAGCATGCCTGCGGCCTGAGCCGTGACATCACCGGTGAAGAGGGCCTCCCCTCGTAATCCCCTACTCGGCTAAGCCGAGGAGCCGCTCAAGGAGTGGGATCGGTGGAGTGCCATGTGAGAGCACCGCGCGCAGGTGCTTCGGTCGCGAGAAGCCTGGCGTCTCCACTCGATTGCCCGGAAGATCTGCGCCGTCAACATGCGCCACTGGCCCACCAGCTGCGCGCCGCGCACGGTCCTCAATCTCCCAGCACCCCATAGAACCAACGAAGTAGGTCGGCAACTGCGTCGAGGTGAGTCGAGCGCGCAGATACTTTGCCTTTGCCTCCGCCTCCTCTTGCCAGCTTTGGCCAACCATCAGGTCGAGTGCCCACGCCTCATCTCGGCCATCCGCGTGGATGCCAGCATCAAGAAGTGCATTGGCTATGCAGCGAAGGTAGAACTTCCAGTGCACCAGTTCCAGCGCGAGGTCGCCATCGCCGAACCCTTCGTCGAGCATCACTTGGGTGACATAAACCGCCCACCCTTCAGCAAACACACCAGAGCCGAAGGCGGCACGGAGTGGGCGTGGCGTTTGATTCGCGGCGGCGAGTTGCAAGTAGTGACCGGGAATCGCCTCATGAATCGCGAGGAGCGCCAACATGCGGTTGTTGTCTTCGCGCATTTTCGACTCAATCTGCTCTGGGGTCGCATCTTCTGGAGCAGGGGTTACGTAGAAGAAACTCTTCTCGCCACGATCGAGGGGGCCTGGCGCATCAAGGAATGCACCACCGTAGGCACGCAAGAAGAGTGGCGTCCACATGATCTCGAGTGGCTCTTTTGGCAGATCGACCAGCCCCGTCTTCCGGATGAACGCTTCGCACCGCGCCGTCTCCGCACGCGATCGATCCAGCATCTCCTCGGGCGCGCAATGGTCGCCACCGATGGCATGCAGCACCTCGGCAACAAGAGTTGATCGATCGCCGCTGATCGCGGCCGTCGCCCGCTCTCCGAGCCACTCGGGCGCAATGCGTTGGGCAATTGAGATCATGCGCGCGCGCACTGCGGCAAACTCCTGCTCGCCCTTGGCGGCAATCGCAGCACGGTCGTGTGATCCGAAGAGGGTGTGGCGGAGCGCGCGGTCGTAGAGCGCTGCGCCGTAGCGTCCCTCGCCGGAACTCTTCGGAAGCACCTCGCGCTGCAGCCGCTCAATAAATCGAGTTGTGGCGGCGATGGCCGCATCAGCCGGTCCGCGCAGTTGTTCGCCGTAGGTTGCAACTGCCAGCTCGGCGAGTTCGGCAATGCCGGGCGCCTGCGCGATCGCCGTTTCGGTATGAAGGCGACTGACTGGCCGCGCAGGCAATACGACCGTGCCTGCTGGCGCCTGCTCCCCCCGACGTCGCGGTGCCCCATCGTCGGCGAGCACCTGCAGTTCAGGGAGGCCAGTGAGATCGGTGATGGCGACATCGAGTAGGTCGGGGACCTGCGAGAGCCGCGCGGCAAGGTCACTGGCACGACGCTCAGCCGTGCCGAAACCGCGTGCGATCAGCGGGAAGAGCCCGCCACCAATGACGGAGACGGTATGGAGGGCGTCCCACGCCTCAGGCTGCACCTCCTGCAGTTCGAAGCGGATCGCGCGAATCGTGCCGAGGGCCAGGTCACGATCGCAGAGATCGTCGGGGCTGAGGCTCGCCACTGGGATGGCAAGTAGTCGCCCCTCTTCGTGGTCACACCAGCCCAACCGCGCCGTGCGACCTGCCGGCCCGTGCTCGCCCCACGATCCATCGTGATCGTGAATCCCCATCCCTGTTGCGGCTACGGGGTGTAGCGCGGCGAAGCGCGCGAGGAGGCCGGCGGCGTCAAGGGCATCAATCATCGTCGGCAGGGTACCATCAGCACATGGGTGCACAAGACACAACCGACGCCTTCTTCGAGCTGCTGAACGCGGACGACCGTGCGGGCGCTCTCAAGCTGATGGATGAACGTGTCGAGATGCGCGTACACGTCGCCGAGAGCGTCCAGCTGCTGAAGGGGCACGAACGCGTTGGTGGCTGGTTCCTGCGCGCCGACAAGGGGCTGCGCATGATTCCAGGCGAAGTGAAGGACACCGGCCATCAGGTGGAGTGCGACATCTTGGTTGTGCGACCTGGATCCAAGAGCAGCAAGATTGACGCAACGATCAAGGTGGAAGCTGGCAAGATCACCGCGATCAACTTCTCGCCGCGCGACCGCTAGCCCATCCGCCCGTTACGGGCTTGGTGAGTTCACCACGTCGGGAATCACCTGCGGAATGATCAGCTCCTGACCTACATAGATCGTCAGCGACTTCCGATCGATCGCGGGATTTGCACTCAGGATTACATCGATGCTGACCTGATACAACCCAGAAATCTTATCCAGGTTATCGCCTGATTTCACGAGATGGAGCCTCGCCTCTGGTGTCGGCGTTGGTGTTGGTGATGGGCTGACGTCACTCGTCGGTGAGGCGCTCGGTGTTGGGGTTGCCGTCACGCCAGCGATGAATCCATTAACCCCCTTCAAAATGGTCGGGAGCGAGAAGACCACCACCGCGGCGAGCAGCAGCAACGCAGCAGCACCTCGAGTCCCTCCCGGAATCTTGGGAAGTCGCAGCGCGGCGCGAGGTGCCTCGTCATCCATGGATCGGCGTTTATGGAGTGGCACGAGTCGGGCGCGCTCCTCTTCGGATGGGCTGAGCGCGTAGTTGGGCTCGCCCGGCACTGGAGCCGCTGACCAGATACTCCCCTCAGGAAGTTCGCCATACGCGCCGTCTACCTCATCAACCCCGAGCGTTGCAGCGGCAAGGTCAACCGGGGCGCTTGCGGCAGGGGTGCCGTACGGGAGTGGCTGTGGAGCGGGAGCATCAATTGTTTGCGCCGCTTCGCGCGCGGCCCATGCAAGAAAGATTGGGCAGGCGGTAAAGGTTGGAGTGAGACAAATCTCGCTCTGCCGCTGCAGATCAATGGGCTCTGCAGGGCGCTTTGCAAAACAGGAGTGCGCTGCGTTCGCTTCCGATGATCGCTTCAAAGAGTCTGTGCCCGTGGCGATAAACGGGCAAACGTTGGCGCTCATGACGCCGATCCTACCCCCTTGCGCCAAATCGACTCCATACGATCGGCAAGGGCTTCGCTCCATGCTGCAGCAAAGGTCAGCTCCTCTCGGCTCCCGGCCTCTGGGGCTGGACGATCGGCGCACGGCGAGGTGTCCTCAAGAGCGATCACCTCAACGCTCGGCAGGCCAAACCTACGATTACGGAATCGGAAGATGACGGGAACGATCGGCACTCCCGTGCGCATGGCAATAAGTGCGGCGCCAGGGCGGAACTCCGCAAAGCGATCAGGGGGGCCGCCCGTTCCGCCCTCGGGCATCACGCCGTAATGCGCACCAGCAGCGAAGACGGCGCTCGCCGCATTCAGGTGCGTTTCGATCCCGCTTGTGCCGCGCCACACCGGCAAGAGACCGCCGAGCCGCCGCAGGAGTGCCGAGCGAACGCGCCCGCGCCCAACGATGAATGGGCCGAGGCCGAGCCACCAGATCCGCGGCGCTGCGGGGGCGGCGATTCCGAGCGCAAACGCTTCGTAGTAGCGACGGTGTGGTGCACCAACGAGGATGCGTGGCCCCGACGTCGCAATGCGCTCAAGCCCCACCGCGCGCACGCGCATCCCGAACGCACCGAGCACTACGCGCAGGGTGAAGCGCAGGGCTCGGTAGGAGAGCCTCGCCTCTGCCCAGGGCTGACGCCCAAGCCATGCGACCCCCTCGCCCGCTGCAGGCGGGATCAAGGCATCTCGGCTGTACGAGCTGTACGCCCGTACCTTTCGTTCGCTCATATGCTGAAACCCTACACGCTCGTACCCCCCGCCACGCAGGGCTGCCGCACGCCGCACAGTCCGCTACCGTACAGAGAGGCGGCCACCATGGCCGCGCAGCAGAAAGGGGAGCCCATGGAGACCGCCCAGCTTGTTCTCGTCTTTATCCATCTACTCGGGATGGCCGCAGTCGTGGGCGGCTACTTCGCCGGCCTAACGAACTCCCCGAAGCGCCTCACGGCGGGGATCACCCACGGCACCCTGCTCCAGTTCCTGACGGGCGTACTGCTCATTGGACTCGCCGAAATGGGCACCGACCCGGTGAACCACACGAAGTTCGGCATCAAGATTGCGGTCACTGCCGTGATCCTGCTGCTCGCATGGCCGCGTCGTAAGGACGTCTCCATTGCAGCGAACACCTATCACGCGATCGGCGTGCTCGCGCTACTCAATGTGGCCGTCGCAGTTTTTGTAAAGTAGAGAGGAGAGGAACATGCGTAACCTATTCGCCGAGTTCACACCAGTCACCGTCCACGCGCACTGCGACGTGCCGTGTGGCATCTACGACCCATCGGGGGCAGTCGTTGCCGCCAAGACGGTCGCCCGTATGGTCGAACTGATCACGCAGGCCGAAATCGGCGGTCCTGCCGACCACGCTGCCCGCAACAAGCTGGTGCGCTGCGTTGCCGTCAAGGAAGAGCACGCCGAGAAGGTGAAGCACGAGGTCCAGATCATCTGGTCCGACTACTTCAAGCCTGAGCACTTGGCGAAGTTCCCCGACCTGCACGACCAAGTCTGGAAGCTCCTCAAGCTCGCCTCCAAGAACAAGCAGAACGTGGATGCGGCGGCGGCGGCGGAGCTGGTCGCAGCAACCGAGGCGTTTGCTGCCACATTCACCGCGTCAAAGGCATAACGCACCGCTGTGGCCACACGACCCGGACGGATCTGGGTCGCCGATGTTGCTGAACGCTCAATGGAGCCGGCCCTCCTTCCGGGGGACCGGCTCCTTGTGCTTCCGGCGGGTCCAGGTGGCCTCCCTGGCCTCAGGGGCGCGCCGCCGATTGGCAGCGTGGTCATCGTTGCGCGCGATGGGCGCCTCGACGTCAAGCGCGTCGCTCCGCCGCCGCCGGGCGTCTCAGGGCTCTGGCTTCTTGGCGACAATACGGAGCTTTCACGCGACTCGCGGCATGACGGCGCCCTGCCGCTCAGCACACTTCGAGGTCGGGTGATCTACCGCATTGGGCCGAGCGGTCGCAGAGGGAGAGTGCCCGCTGCGCGCTAGGAGCTAGAGCTGCGCGTGTAACTCTGCGAGCAGATCGATCGAGGTTGTCTCAGTAGGGTCCATGTGCTGCACCATGAGTCGGCTCGCCCCCGTATCGCGGAAGGCACGCATCTGAGTAAGCGCCTGATCGGGAGTCCCAACCAGCCATCGCGCTCGGCGCGGTGCGAGGTACTCCTCAGGGTCACCAGCGGCGCCAATGCGCGACATGAAGCCGCGAATCTTCTCTAGATACTCCGCCTCCGTACGGCCAATCATCGCGCCCGTCATTGCAGATCGCGCAAGGCTCTCTGGTGCCCGCCCTGCCGCGGCACATGTTGCGTCAAGCTGTGCAAACTTCTCACGCGCGGTCGCCGGGGTCGATGAGGTGAGATTGAACTCGTCAGAGAACTTCGCAGCGATGCGCATGCCACGAGGTGATCCTTCGCCGCCCGTGATGATCCATGGCACTGGCGTTGGCTTCGGGCGGAAGAGGGTGTCACTCACGCTGTAGTGCTTGCCGCTGAATGACCAGCCGTCGGGCCCAGCCCAGAGACCGCGCACGAGCTCGAGCTGCTCTTCGAGCATCTCAGCGCGGGTGGCCATCTCAGGAAACGGGAAGCCATAGCGGCGATGCTCAGACTCGTGCCAACCGGTGCCGAGGCCAGCATGTAACCGCCGTCCCGCCATCTCTTGCACGGTGGCAACCACCTTGGCGAACTCGCCTGGCGCGCGGAAGGTGACAGGGCTGACCAGCGTGCCGAGGGTGATTGACTTCGTTTCGCGTGCGATGCCTGCGAGGACACTCCACGCGTCGGTGGTCGCCTGATCGGCTGAGCCCGGGAAAGATTCGTAGTGGTCAGTGCGGAAGAAGCCACTGATGCCAACCGCCTCGGCCCGGCGAGCGGCGGCGAGCTGCTGCTCGTACGACAGGTTCATCTGCCCCTCAATGACCACGGCAATCTGCATGGGTGAACCCTAGCGTTCAGCAGGCATCTGCGGCGAGGAGTAGGATAGTTGCAACGCGAAATACCGCCAGAAATCTGACGGCGCGATTTGGAGGTTCACGCAATGCCCACCGCTAAGACTCGCCGCCCTGCTGCGGCCAAGAAGCGCCCCGTCGTGAAGGCGGCCCCTGCCCCTGCAGGAGCCGACCTTTCAAAGCGCGCCAAGCAAGGGATCATCCTCGCGATCATGATGGCCCTCTTCTTGGGCGCCCTCGACCAGACGATCGTTGGCACCGCCCTTCCGCAGATCATCACTGATCTGAGTGGTGCAAACCTCTACACCTGGGTAGTCACGATCTACCTGCTTGCCAGCACCGTCACGGTGCCGATTTACGGAAAGCTCTCCGACATGTACGGCCGTAAGCCGCTCCTCCTTACCGGCGTGAGCCTCTTCCTCATCGGCTCGGTGCTCGCTGGCCTCTCGCAGAACATTGAGCAGCTGATCATCTTCCGCGGCATCCAAGGGCTCGGCGCCGGTGCGCTCTTCCCGATTGCCCTGGCAACCATTGGTGACCTCTACTCGCCGAAAGAGCGCGGTCGCTACCAGGGGCTCTTCGGCGCGGTCTTCGGGCTTGCGAGCCTCATTGGCCCAGCGCTCGGCGGCTGGCTCACCGACACCTTCAGCTGGCACCTGATCTTCTACGTCAACCTGCCAATCGGCCTGATCAGCATTGCGATCATCTTGATTGAGCTGCCAACGATCAAGGGGCGAGCAAACCAGAAGATCGACTTCTTGGGCGCTCTCGTCTTTGCCGCCGGAATCATCCCGGTACTGATCGGCCTCACCAACGTACAGACCAACGCATTCGCAACCCCAGAGGTTGCGGGGCTCATCTCGCTCGGACTCGTCCTCCTTGGCCTCTTCCTCTTTATTGAGGCAAAGGTCGAAGAGCCGATCATTCCGCTCGAGCTCTTCCGCAATCGAACCTTTGCAGCCGCCGCTGCAGCTTCGTTCTTTGCCTCGGTCGGATTCTTTGCCGCGATCATCTTCTTGCCACGCTACTTCCAGACGGTGCTCGGCGAGACGGCGACAAACTCTGGCTACGCCACACTCCCGCTTCTGCTGGGGGTCATCATCAGCTCGGTTGTTGCCGGACTGTTGGTGGCACGACGCGGTCGCTATAAGTCGCTTATCCTTGGAGCCATATTGCTCATTGCCGCAGCCTCACTGCTGCTGACGAACATCAAGGCGGATACCGATCCATGGCTCCTGCGCCTCTGGATGTTCCTCGCCGGTCTCGGCATTGGGCCAACCCTGTCGGTCTTCACGATCGTGGTACAGAACGCCGTGCCATTCAAGTTCCTTGGCGCAGCAACGTCGAATCTCACCTTCTTCCGCCAGGTTGGCGGGTCGGTCGGATTGGCAATCGTTGGCTCCTACTTCGGTGGGCAGCTCGCGACCAACATTCCGGCAGAGTTGGCAACAGCGGCACCAGCGGGAACCTTCACCCCGTTCTTTACCGCGATCGGCGGGGATCTGGCGCAGCTCACCAATGTCGGTGGGCAGTTTGACCAGGCCCTCATCGGGCTGATCCCTGTGCAGTACCTAGACGCCTTCTTCAACGCGATCAAGGCGGGTATTGCCGATGCGATCGGCTCGATCTTCTGGCTCTCCGTGGTAGCCAGCCTTGTGGCGTTCGTCGCCGCAACGCTGATCGAGGAGATCCCGCTCCGTGGCGGAACAAAGGGTGCACCAGCCGAAATGTAAGTGGTTCCGGGCGTGCCCCTCTGGGGGGTGCGCCCGGATCGCACCCATCGGCGCAGCTCCACCCCTATGATTGGCGCATGAGCGCCTGGTTTACCGTTGCGGTCTCCCCGAAGGTCGGCAGCCTCGCCGCCGTTACCTCCGCGCTCGCTTCGGCCGGCATCGCGGTTGAAGGGGTCATGGGGGCACCAGAGGCTGACGGTTCACTGCACCTCGGCGTTCCCGATGCGCAGCTACCCGTTGCGATTGCGGCGCTCACCACGCTCGGCCTGCACCCCGTTACCGAGGAGTCGGACCCTACCGGCGAGACGGGCGCGCCACTCGATGCGGGAATCATCGGCGCAATCTTGCGCGGACCTCGCTCCTAACTCCTAGGGCGCCCATGGCTGCACGCACCCTTCGCATCGCCACCTGGAACGTCAACGGCCTTCGTGCCCGCGCTGAGCGAGTTGCCGCCTGGCTCGATGCCACAGCGCCAGACATCGTGCTGCTTCAAGAGACGAAGTGCGACCCCTCCCAGATTCCTGAAGGGCTCTTCTCGACGCGATCGTATGAGGTCGCCGCTCTCGGCGCGGGCGGACGCAACGGGGTCCTGATCGCGTCGCGACACGGCCTCAGCGAGGTGCAGGAGAGCATCGCCGACTACGCCCCAAAAGACCACGACGAGTCGCTCCCTGATTTGCTTAGTGAGCCGCGCCTCATCAGCGCCGTTTGTGGTGGGCTGCGCGTTGCATCGGTGTACGCGCCGAATGGACGCGAAGTCGACGCGCCGCACTTCCACGCCAAGCTGCACTGGTACGGCGCACTGCGCGCCTGGTCTGCCGATCGCATCACTGAAAGCGCACCACTCCTCCTAGGAGGCGACTTCAATGTGGCTCCGACCGATGCTGACGTGTGGGATCCGGCCGCCCTCGTTGGCGCAACGCATGTCACCCCGCGCGAACGCGACGCCTGGAACTCCCTCGTTAGCCTAGGGCTGATGGATGCGGCGCAAGCCGTCGTAGCGGATGGAGAACGCGCACCGTTCACCTGGTGGGACTACCGCGGTGGCGCCTTTCATCGCGGCTGGGGGATGCGCATCGACCATCTACTTGTTGAGCCTCGTGCCGGATCGATTGTGACGAGCAGCGTTGATCGCGATGGGCGAAAGGGCGAGTCACCATCAGACCACGCCGCGCTGATGATTGACCTGGCACCACAGGCATGATTACCGAACGACTACCCGCGCGCACCCCGCACTCTGCAACAGAATCTATGCCGCGCGCTGCGGCGATCATTCGGGCCGGTGGCCTCGTCGCCTTCCCCACCGAAACTGTCTACGGGCTCGGAGCGAACTCGTTTGATGCGCCGGCTGTCGCACGCATCTTTGAGGCGAAGGGTCGCCCGACTTTTGACCCGCTCATCGTGCACATCGCTGATCGCGCCGACCTCACCCACCTCTTCACCGAGGCTGCGCTCGCCGACCCACGCATCAAACTCCTTGCAGATGCCTTCTGGCCAGGTGCACTCACGATTGTTGCCGCTGCGAGCCATGAGGTTCCAGGACTAGTCCGCGCCGGACTCGAGACGGTCGGCGTGCGCCTCCCACGACATGAAACGGCGCTGGCGCTCATTCGCGCAGCAGGAACGCCGATCGCTGCGCCGAGCGCAAATCGTTTCGGGCGCCTCTCCCCCACCACCGCCGACCATGTGCTTGAACAGCTTGACGGGCGCATTGACGCCGTTCTCCTCGGAGAGGCGACGGAGATCGGCGTTGAGTCGAGTGTCGTCGCGCTGGATGCCGGCGGGCCGGCACGTCTCCTACGACACGGCGGTGTCCCGTTTGAAGATCTCGCACGGGTGCTCGCCGACCACGGTGGCATCATCGCAACTGCACCGACGGCTCAGCCCGGCGTGCCACTGCAAGCGCCCGGGATGACCGAGTCGCATTACGCGCCGATAGTCCCATTGATTTTGGTAGCGACTGGGTTCCCAGCTGGCGTTACGGAGTGCGCGCTGCTCGCACCAGATCGCGCGACCCTCACGCACCTTGAAGGGCTTGCCGCAGCGGCTGGGTCAACCGTTCATGCGAGTGTTGCGCTCTCTGAAGCGCTGGATCCGATCGCCGCCGCCGCCCAGCTCTTTGAACGCCTGCATGAACTTGAGGCTGTACTGATCAGCCGGAGAGGGCCGTCCGCGAAAATCATCGCCGCCCCCTATCCTGAGGGCGGCCTCGGTTCGGCAATTGCGGACCGCCTACGCCGCGCGGCAGCCACGCCGCAGTAAGGGGAACCGCATGACCACGCCGCGCAGCAACTGGCTCTCACAGGCGATTACCGCCGATGCGCTGAAGCGCTTCCCGCAATCCATCGCTGGCCAGGCGGTCTTCGCCACAGGCCTCGTGATGATGCTCGCCGCAGGGGTCGGCCTCCCGTCGTGGGAGATCTTGCACCAGGGCCTAAGCAAACAGCTCAGCATTCAGATCGGCACCGCTGCGCAGTTGAGCGGCATCTTCGTGCTGCTGCTCTGGATCCCACTTCGACAGCGCCCTGGCCTCGGCACCCTCAGTAACATCGTGATCATTGGTTGGGTGATGAATGCAGAGATTGCCCTTCTCTCGTTTGCCGGCGTCCCGTCAGCAGCAGAGATCGCCACCCAGCCACTCTTGGCTGGCGCGTTGGCGATCGCTGGTACGGCAGTGGTCGGCATTGGATCTGGCATCTATATCGGCAGCGGCAATGGTCCGGGGCCACGTGACGGTCTGATGACCGGGCTCCACCACCGCACCGGGCAGGCGATCTGGAAGATGCGCACCGCTATCGAGGTCGTCGTTGGCATTTTGGGGATCGTGCTTGGCGGCACCTTCGGCTTCGGCACGATCTGGTTCGCCTTCACCATCGGCCCACAGGTGCAGTTCTGGCTCGGCAGACTCGATCGCGGTGGCCGCGCGAAGCGACAGGCTGCGGCAGCCGATCGGCGCTAAGGCCTCGCCGTCAGCGCGGGAGAATCGCGTCGATCGCGATCGCGGCGAAGATGAGCGTGAGGTAGCTGATCGAGAATCGATAGAGGCGTGTTGCACCGCGCAGCAGTCCATCACCGAGCACATCGCTGCGCAGGCGCCAGGCGCGCAGTAGAAAGATTCCGCCGCCGATGACGGCAACCGCTAGGTAGACGAGGCCCATCCCAGCCACCGCCCAGAGCATCAGGCTCATCGCCACGAGCAGGATCGTATAGAGCCAGATCTGTCGCGCCGTTTCCGCTGGGCCTGCAGTGACGGGGAGCATCGGCACCCCCGCCGCGGCGTAGTCGGGGCCAATGCGCAGGGCCAACGCCCAGAAGTGTGGTGGCGTCCAGTAGAAGACGAGAGCGAAGAGAAGGATCGGCACCAGCGAGATGTCGCCGGTCACCGCAGCCCAACCGATCACCGGCGGGAGTGCGCCAGCCGCACCACCGATCACGATGTTCTGTGGGGTGGATCGCTTCAGGATCAGCGTGTAGATGAGCACGTAGAAGGCGATGGCTAGGAGTGAGACGAACGCCGCCATCATCGTGGTTGTGAACGCGAGAAAGAGGAAGCTCGCAACGCCGAGGATGCTCGCGAAGAGGAGTGCAGCGCCGATGCTGATTCGACCTGTCACGAGGGGGCGCGCGGCGGTGCGCGCCATCTTCGCGTCAATGTCGGCATCAACGATGCAGTTGAAGACATTGGCGCTTGCCGCACTGAGGGTTCCCCCTACGAGAGTTGCGGCAATCAGTGTGAGTGGCGGAACGCCATGTGCGGCAAGGAGCATCGCTGGGACCGTGGTGATGAGCAGCAACTCAACGATACGGGGCTTTGTCAGTGCGACGTAGGCGAAGATCGTCTCGCGGAGTGTCAGCTCGTTGCGCTTAGGTCCCCCAGGCGAAGAGCCGCCGGCGGAACGCCCCTCCAGGAGCGCGATGGAGGCCGCACCGACGGTGAGAATCCAGATAAGGGTTGCGAGTGCAACATGGAGCGTCTGCGTCCACGGTGCGAGCTTGGTGAAGATCTGCACGGCGCCGATCACGCACTGCACGGCGAAGACGGCTGCGGCGTAGGTGAGCAGCTGGCGCACACGTGCCGGGCTCCCCTTTTCGCGGCGAACGATCCAGAGCGCTGAGATCAGGATGAGCGCAACAATGGCCGTCGCGTAGCGGTGCAGGATCATCGGCGTCGAGAGCTCGGTGATCGGCGGGAAGAGGGTGCCCCCCATGAGAGGCCAGTCGGGGTACAGCAGGCCTGTGTCGGTGCCCGTCACATTTGATCCGAAGAGAAGGAGTGCATAGATAGCGCCCGCGGCAACGATCGGAGCCACAACGCTTCCGCTTGCGCGGCGGATTCCGCCGAGGGTCTCGGCGTAGCCACTCCGGGCAAGCACCCAGACCTGGAGCCCAACGAAGGCCATCGCCGAGGCGAGATGCGCGGTCACAGATGCCCCCGAGTTAGATTCGAGAACGGTTTGGCGCCCGAGCCAGGCCTGGAAGAGGACGAGTGCGAGGAGGGCGATCGAGGCCCCCTGCAGCGATCGGCGGTCCTTCAGGTTTCGCAGCCCGATGAAGACCACCGCCAGAACGATCAGCCCGATCATCGCCGCGATGGCGCGATGGATCCACTCCAGCCACGCCTTATAGGCAATGATGTCGCCTGAATCCGTGGTTGGCGGAATCAACTGCCCGTAGCAGAGGGGCCAATCTGGGCAGCCCATCCCCGAGTCCGTGGCGCGAACAATGACGCCGATCACCACGAGGCCAATCGTGGCGCCGAGGAGAAGTCGTACTGCTGCGCGGAAACTCTTCATAGGTAGATGGTACGCCGACCCTCAGAAACGTGGGATAGAGTGGGAACATGAAGAACTACCTGCGGAGCGCCGTTCTCGTCGCCATCTGCGCCGCTCTTGTTGCGTGCGGTGGGGCAACCCCCTCCCCCAGCGCGAGCAGTAGCGGAAGTACGAGGAACGGCTGCATCGACGCATGGCCAGCGGCCGGTCAGGCGAGCTCCACTGGGCCACTCCCCATGCTGACAAACAGTGACCTTGCTCCTGGTGCAAATCGCCTCATCCTTGGACTCGTTGACAGCGCCAGCTTCCCACTCGGCTCCCCCGCCTGGTCGCTCAAGAGCGAGATTTTCAACATCACCACGGATGGCTGCACACCACTCGCCGCTTCGTCGCCGCTCCCTTTCGCTTGGGCAATCACCGACGTGCGCGGCTTCTTCATCGGCACAACCGAAATCCCTGTTGGTGCGCGTGAGATCGGACTCGTCATCAGTGGGACCGATGCCGCTGGTGCAACTGTGCTCGTACGCTTCACCTCATTCGTGCAGTCAACAGGCACTGCACCGCGCCCTGGAGATGTTGCATCAAACGTAGCGACGCCGATCGCAGCCACGAACCCCCAGGGCGTCGCAGGAGTTTCAACAGATCCAGAACCGCGGGCCGACTTCTATACCAACTCCGCGTCGGAACTCCTCGCAACGGGAACGCCATTTCTGATCGCCTTCGCCTCGCCAGCGTTCTGTGTTTCGCAGGCGTGTGGGCCAACGCTCACGATCCTGAAGGCTGCGGCCGATCGCAATCCGGGGGTCGTGATCGTGCACGTTGAGCCGTATCAGATGAGCTGGAACGGCACGCGCCTGATTCCCGTCCTCGCGCCCGGCGGTGGGCTGCAGGCAACGAGCATCGTGACGGCGTGGCAGGTTCCCGTTGAGCCATGGATCTTCACGGTCGGACGCGACGGCCGCATCCTGCGCTCCCTCGAAGGAGTGATGAGCCCAGAAGAGCTTGATGCTGCGCTGGCGGAACTCGCCGCGAACTAACTAGCGGCCACTGCTCCCAGGGGCGCCGATCGGCTCCCCCGCCGCACAGAGTGGACAGTCGGCTGGCTCATACGTCGGCAGGTCCAGTGTGATTCCAGCGATGAGCGGGATTGGCTCGCGACCCTCTGCCTCAATTGCGGTGAGTCCCGGCGTGCGACTTGCGACCACGGCGGCGGCGATCGGATGTGCGCCCGCGGCATAGAGCGGCGGGAGGAGCGCCTGGAGTGACCCGCCCGTCGTCAGAATGTCGTCAACCAAGAGGACGCGTGCGCGCGGTGGAATCTGAAAGCCGCGACGGAATTCACGACGCGTGGCTCCATCCGTGCCGCGCACCTCCTCAGCGAAGAGGCCGCGCACGCCAAGGAGTCGGCCCACCTCATACGCCAGCAACACGCCGCCCGTCGTTGGTCCAACAACGAGGTCAATGTCGCCGCCATGCCCCTGAACGAGTTCAAGGCTCTGCACGGCGAGTGCGTGCGTGATCTCTGCCGCGGCAGAGGGATGCTGCAAGAGCGACCACTTCTCAAGGTACTGGTCGCCATGGCGTCCACTCTTGAGCAGAAAGTGGCCGCGTTGCAGCGCGCCGGTGGCGAGTAGAAGTCCTTCAATTCGCTGGGTTGTTGCGGCACGGTCACGCGGATCAACAGGGGCGGCGGGGTAACCTGCGGGTGGTGTCAGTAACTCGCGAAGAGGGCGAAGTGGTTCACTCATGGCGAGAGCCTAGCGCGCTCCCGCGTAACGCGAGAACGGTAGTCTCGCCGCGCGCCGCCACCGCACGCCGCAGAGAGTCGCCCACCGCTCCAGGCAGTCGCGGGTCAGCCCAGAGTGCCGTCCCAAGACTCACCGCGCTTGCACCAGCGGCGAACGCATCAAGCGCATCGGCCGGTGAGCCGATCCCTCCCCCGCCGATGATCGATGCGCCGGCACCGCTCGCCGCCTCAGCGATTGCTGCGAGTGCGGCGGGGCGCACCAGCGGCCCTGAGAGTTCACCGATCCCTGCAGCCAGGGCCGGCCCGCGTCGTGCGCGATCAGGGAGAAAGCCGTGCGGCGACCCACTGACAGAGAGCACATCAATCCCCGCATCAATTGACTCGCTCGCCAAGCGGCGGAGCTCACTCGCCGCCGACGAGACCTTCGCAATGAGTGGTCGGTCGGTCGCACCGCGCGCCGTATCAATCAGGCGTAGTGACTCATCCGCCGAAGACTCCCATCGACCACCATCGAGGCCATCACACGGAGCGGTAAGGTCAATCTCAAGCGCCGCAATGTCGAGCTCATCGGCGCGCCGTTCCACTCGGGCGATCAGCTGTGCAAGCTCCTTCACCGAGGAGGCGACGAGGGAGAGGGCAACTGCACATGGCGCGGAGCGCCAACTTGCACCGTGTCGATCGATCACCTCATCAGCGCCTGGATTCTCACGGTTCACCGCATGCATCAGACCGCCAGGTACCTCCACGAGTCGTGGCATCAGACCACCGAATCGTGGTCGCAGTGAGATGCCGCGCACAACAAAGAGGCCGACCTCTCGCAGGTCAATCGCGCCACCAGCTTCGTTGCCAAAGCCGAGTGGCCCACTGGCGATGACAATCGGTCGCTCTAGTCGTAGTGGATGCTCGGTACCAAGGGTGACGGCAAGGTCAACGGTGAGCGGGTTGATGCGCTCGATCGCCTGCACCGCAACCTGCGCGGTTCGACTCGTGCGCGGCGCGGCCGCCTTTGTGCGCTTGCGTGGGGGCACTTATGCACCACCCTTCGATGCGGAGCCTGTTGCGTCTACCGCAGGACCTTCGCGACAGAGACGCACCTGGCCGGCGCGTGTTGCCACGGTGCAGCCGCCGCATGCGCCAATGCCACAGCCAATCTCGTGTGCCAGCAGCGCCTGGAGCCACGGCGCACGATCACCAGCGGGCGCGGTGCGTGTGCGCGCGGGCTTACCACTCGCGGTGGTGCGATCTGCGGTGCGGCGCCGAAGGGCCGCAGATGTTGCAGCGGCCCGAATATCTGCGCCACCCGCAACGACCGCCTGATCCGCCCAGGTGGCGTATTCGGCAAGCAGGTCGGCGGCAGTGCCGCGGTGCCCGATGCTGCCATCACTTGTAGCGACGACAATCTCTACGACGTCGGGGAGGAGGCTGGCTGGCGGCAGGTCAGCCGCCGTCTCCGCCTGCTGAAGCATCGTCACGCTGATCCCGGCACTCGTTGCGGCGATCGCTAGCGCGCGAACCCAAGCGAACCCTTCGCCGTCGGCAATGAGCAGCAGACGCATCGTGGCCTTGTTGATGAGGATCGGTTGACCGATTGGTCCGATCAGCTCAATGACTTCGCCGATGCGTAGCCCGGCGAGTGCGTCTTGGCCACCATCGGCTCGCGGCTGCAGTGCTACCTCAACACTGCCGCGGAGCAGGTCGACGCGCGAGACGGGGGCGACGCGACGCACACGATAACCGCCCGACTCCGGGCGTACCAGGTGGAGCGCGTGGCCCGGACGTAGTGCGGCGATCAGGTTTGGTGCGCGGAACTCTAGAGAGATGCGCCCAGGGGCTAGTTCGCCAATCGCAAGAAGTTCACCGGCGACGGGCGTGCTGCCCATCGAGAATCAGACCGACGCGCGGTCGTCCCCGGCCACGCCGAGGCCCGCCACGATCGCCCCGGTTGGTCGTGGCGCAAGTCCAGCGGCTGCACGCAGCGCCG
>JBIIRA010000074.1:0-3466 GCA_044341795.1 Candidatus Limnocylindrus sp. | reverse complement strand
AGCCATCGATCCTTGTCAATCGCGCATAGAGTGGGACACTCTTCGTAACCTGTCCCGTCATCTTGATCATCTGCGCCGACACCTCTGGCGTCGTCGCTGTGCCGCGAACGGTGATTGGAATCGGAACGCCATCTACCGACTCAACGACGCGTGGGCGAACGAGTACGCCGCCATTGACGATCGCGGAGTATGCGACGGCAAGCTGCATGAGCGTTGTGCCAACGCCGTGGCCAAACGAGGCGTTCGCTAGGTCAATCTGGCGCCAACGGCGATTCGATGGGTCGTTGACTAGCCCTTGGCTCTCGCTCGGCACATCAATTCCAGTTTTTCCGCCGAAGCCAAATCGGAGCCAAGTGGCGTACAGGCGAGTTGCAGCATCGCCGGTTGTCTTGCCGAGGGAAAGGCCGATCTTGCTAAAGACAATGTTTCGACTCCAGGCGAGCGCAGCGGTGAGAGTCATTGACCCTTTCGATTTGTGGTCGGCATTGCGCACCTTGGTGGCGCCGTTATCCAGCATGAGCACCGCTTCGTCCTGAATCTTCGTCTCTGGCGTGTAGAGGCCAGACTCCAGCGCAGCCACGGCAGTGATCGCCTTCATCACTGATCCAGGCTCATAGACACTGGTCGTCACCGGGTTGATGAAGCGGCTCGGGTCTCGCGCGGCCATGACGCCGAAGTTGTTGGCGTCGTAAGACGGCCACGACGCGGAGGAGATGATTGCGCCGGTATAGGGGTCCATCACGATGGCGCTCACCGATTCGGCATCATCGGCAATCCCAGCGGTCGTAACCTCCTGCTCAACCAGGGTCTGTAGCGTGGCGTCGAGGCAGAGCTGAAGGTTTGATGGGGTGCGACCCGCCGTCACCTGGGTGGTTTCAAGTTGGCCATCGGTGCCGCGTACGGTGGTGCTGACGCTCGCCGCGCCGGCCAGCTGCTCGTTGTAATACTCCTCCAGCCCGTACTGGCCACCCCCATCCGCGTTAACGAATCCGAGCAGGTGGCTGGCGAGCGTGGTTCCCACACCGCCGCCTGGCTGCGGATAGAGGCGAACGCGAACCTCTTCCAGGGTCACACCACGGACGCGATCTGCAGCGATCTCTCCGCGCACGATGTCGGTTTGCGCATCATCAAGCGCCGGAAGGAGCACCGCCCACTTTCGGCCAGACTCAAGCACAGCACGAACCTTGGTCGCAGTTGATGAGTTCAGCGCGAGTGACGTGACCAGCGCGTCGGCCGTCGACGTTCGGTCTGCCGCCGAGAGCGCCGATCCCTGGGAGAGGAGGCGATGGCGCAGCACCGTCGTGGCAAGCACCACAGCACCGGTGCGATCGGTGATGGTCCCCCGAATGGGCTCGTTCGTGACGGTGGTGCGCAACTGAGCAGCCGCCGCCTCAAGCAGCTGATCACGAGCAACAACCTGCCAGTAGCCGAGGCGCGCAACACACACGCCAGCAATGAGGATCAGAACAAAGGCGACGACATTAGTGCGGAGGCGCGAGTCGGTACGTACGGTGCGTGGGTCTGGCGCCATCTAGCGGACCTCCACGACAAGTGGGTCCACAAGCTGCACAACGCCGAGGCCGGTCACACGGCGGCGCACCGCTGGCTCTCGACCGAGTCGGCTCATATCCATCTCGCCCACGCGAATCTCTTCCATGAGGCGGGTCTGCTCATCGAGGAGGGCATTCACCTTGGTGCTTGACGTAGCAATCTCAATTGAGAGGATCGTCAGAATAAAAAACGCACCAAACAGCACGGCGGTAGGCATCAGGAGCGAGCCAAGCTTGGCGCTGAGGCCACCGTGACGCTCGACCGCGTTCCAGGAGTTGACGCCGATGCGCCCGCGTGGAGCCGCTCCGGGGATCACTGCGGTGCGCGCGACGGGAGTTCCTGGCGCTGGACGCGTCCCAACACGAATCGAACCAGTTCCCGTTACAGCCGCTGACGGCCGGAACGCGTTTTGGATCGCAGTTCGCTGTCGAGCGGCTGCGGCGGCTCGACTGTCGGAGATTCGTGGCTGATACGGGGGTGTCACCAACTGTGCGCCGCGGAGCGGACGGCCGATTGTGGTCATGCTGCACGCTCCAGTCGCTCTGCGGCTCGAAGCTTGGCGCTGCGGCTTCGTGGATTCGCGGCAATCTCCTCTTCGCTTGCGGTGATCGGGTGTTTGTTGATGAGGCGGAGTGCCGCCTGGTTTGCACAGGTGCAAACAGGAACGCGGGGAGGGCAAATGCAGACGCGCGCAGCTGCGGCAAACGCCTGCTTCACAATCCGATCCTCAAGAGAGTGATACGTAAGAACAACAACGCGGCCGCCAACGCGCAGCGCGGCGATTGCTGCGGCAAGTGCCGTGCTCAATGCCGTGAGCTCATCGTTGACGGCGATGCGTAGTGCTTGGAATACGCGTGTTGCTGGATGAATTCGTGATGGTGGCCCGTAGCGCTTTGGCACGCTCTGCTCAACAAGTGCGGCAAGTTCCTCTGCTGTTGTGATTGGCGTACTGATGCGTGTTGCAACAATCGCTCGCGCAATCTTTGCCGCGTGAGGCTCTTCGCCATAGTCACGGAAGATCTGCTCCAACTCCGCAGCGCTCGCCTGTGCAATTAGATCAGCCGCCGATTCACCAGATCGCGTGTCAAAGCGAAGGTCGAGGAGGCCGCCGGCGCGAATCCCGAATCCGCGTTCACGATCAACGAGCTGGTCGGAGGAGAGCCCAAGATCAAAGTACACACCATCAACCTCGCTGAATCCAGCATCGGTGATGGCGCGCGCGAGGTGTGTGCTGCTCCCATGGAATGTTGAGAGTCGCTCGCCGAAGCGAGCGAGTCGCACGCGGCTCATCTCGATCGCGCCACCATCCGCATCAATTCCGAGCAGGAGTCCGCGTGGTCCAGAAGCTTCGAGTACAGCTTCCGCATGTCCCCCACCACCGAGGTTGGCGTCGACGTAGGTACCGTTGGCACGCACCGCTAGAGCGCCGAGCAGTTCTGTCAGCAGGACGGGGCGATGGAGGGTCGCACCCGTCGCCATTAGAAGCCGAGCTCCTCGAGCTGTGCGGCGAGTGCGTCAGAGGACTCCATGCCGCCGCGATATGTATCCCAGCGCTTCGGTGTCCAGATCTCGGCGTGGTCGCGAGCGCCAACGACCATCGCTTCAGCATCGAGTTGGCCCCAGGTCCGCAGCGTTGCAGGCAACAGAAGGCGGCCCTGTGCATCGAGCTCTACCTCAAAGGCGCTGCCGAAGAGGAACCGGGCGAACTCACGTGCGGTGGCGTTGCCGGTTGGTAGGGCGGCGACGCGGGCGGCGAGGTCATCCCACGCGGCGCGCGGAAAGATCGCGAGGCAGTTGTCGAGCCAGCGGGAGACGAAGGCACCCTCATCGAGCTGCGCTCGGAAGCGCGCGGGGACGGCAACGCGTCCCTTCCCATCGATGGCATGACGATATTCGCCGGTAAACACCAGTACAC
>JBIIRA010000026.1:0-12362 GCA_044341795.1 Candidatus Limnocylindrus sp. | reverse complement strand
CTCCTCCCTGAAGCGGCCCGCGCCCTTGGTTTCGAAGAGGAGCTGCGATTCGCGCGAACGATGGGCGCATTTGGTGACCTTCTGCGTGAAGTGGCGCCACACCTTGCCCCCGTTTGCCACCTTGTTGCAATCGAGCGCAGTCGGCTCATTGTTGAGGCGCGGAACCCTGTGGCGGCACAGGAGCTGCACCTTCGTGGCGCTGAGCTCGCTCGGGCCTTTAGCGAGCGCCCTGGCGGCGAGCGCTCCATCGGCCTAACGGTGCGAATCGCATCCCCAGGCATCGAGCAAGACTGAGCGTATTCTCAACACATGGATCACACCGAACAGACCATTCACCCCGCAGTGCTAACTGCAGCCGAGCCCGCGTCTGGCCCCGGCTGGCTTCTACTCGCACGCACACCAAAAGGACCGTCGGAAGAGCGTCTGCTCGGCACACGCGCCGTACTAGTCTCTCTCGCCAGCGCAACCACCGACCAGCTACAGCGGGCGGCGAACGAAACCCTGAACCTCTACGACAAAGATGCGTCGGCAGGCCCAGCCGAGCGAGCGCGCCGCGCGTTGACCGCCGCGCAAAAGCAGCTCGGCGAGAGGGTGGCAGTCGGCCTCGTCGCGCTCTCGCGAGATGAGGTTCTCGTCGCGCGTACCAGCGGTGTTGCGATTGCGGCACGTCGCACCACAGAGGGGCGAACGGTAACCATCATGCTCCCCGACGACGCACCAGGTGCCGCATCACGAACACTCGAGCGCGGCGGAATCTCTGCAACTCGGCTATCTATGTCACCAGAAGACCGTGTTGCAATGGCGATTACAGCGGAAGAGGCGAAACGTGCCGTGAAAACACATACACCTGTGAGCGGCGTGCTGGCCCCACTTGCCTATCCAGCGGTGCTCCTCGAAGTGCTACCACCGGTGCGCAAGGTTCTTCAGCGAGCTGCGCCAGATGCCGACACGCTCATTAATGTCCCAACCGATCCGGTCGCAGTCGCAAAGATCAATGCGCGAGTGCGGTGGGAAGAGGGGAACCTTGAGCGCGAAGCGCGCATCGCAGCCGCGAAACCCACCGCGCCGAAAGCTGACCCAAATCGACCAGATGCACACACACAACCGTATGAGCCAATTGACTCAGCGGCTCAGGCGGTCATTGATGCGCGGCGTCCAAGCACCAGAAGCGGTGTAGATCCGCGCGCGCGCGGAAAGAGCCAACCCCCGCCAGCACGCGATCAGCGGACCAGTGACGCCGTGCGATCAGCGCAAGAGGCGGCGCGTGCTGCGGCGCGACTACGCGCAGAACACCGTAGCGCGGCAGAGCCGCTTGTTGAGCGATCCTGGCGGGAGCGCGCCGCAACCTCAACATCATTCTGGCAGCGAGCTGCCGCGCGCATCGCCAACGAGATTGAACGCCGAGCGCCATGGCTCACGATCACCTCATCTGCGCCATCACTCCGTGCGACGACCGGAGAAGAAGAGCAGACAGAGCACGAGGTGCAACGCACACGGCGCCGCCGATCCGCTGCAATCCTCCTCGCTGCGGTGTTGGTCGCAGGTGTTGGCGGCGCAACCGCTCTCGTTCTAAATGGCCCAAGCCCTGAACTTGACGCTGCGGCAAAGGCCCGCGAGGCGCTGCGAAGCGCCGAGATTGGTATCAGCGAGGCGCTTGACCCGCAAACCAATCTTCTTGTGAACGACCCTTCGCGCGCGAAGAGCCTGCTCCTTGCCGCTGTCGTCAACCTAAATCTGGCAGAGAGCGGTGGCGGATCACTCAGTCAAATCACGCTGCTCCGCACCCAAGCAACGGAGACACTCAACAAAATCTTCTTGGTGAACAACACGGCCCCAATCAAACTCTTTGACTTTGCGGCGGCAGGGGCAACGGTTGAAATCCAAGCGATCGTTCAGGGTCCTGACGGACTCCCCTACGTCATCGACAGGGTGACGGGCGCGGTCTATCGAATTGATGCAACGCGCGGCCGCGCAACGGTGGTGTACCAGCCAGGCTTTGACCTCTACGGAACGCGGACCGGGCGTGCGCTTCTCGTGACCGCCGCAGGGCCCGACCTTGTGGTGTTTGACGCCTCATCGAATCTGTGGCGCTGGCGGCCCTCCGATGGGTCAGGGAAGGGGACACTCGTCAAGCTTCGCGTTCGCGACGGCGAGCTCTGGGGGAGCGACATCAAGGCGATCGTTGGCTTCGCAGCTGACCCTGGGACGGGCCTCTATCGCCTCTACGTTGTAGACCCATCGGCGCGTCAAATCTTGCGGTATCAGCCGGCCCCTGATGGCACGGGCTATCCAGCCACCCCAACGGCATACCTGATCAACCCTATGGCGCTCGGCACCATGACAAGCATCGCTATCGACGGCGACGTGTACATGACAAGCGATGGTGCGCTGCGTCGCTACTCAGGCGGAGCCGCCGACGACTGGATCCCAGCAGAGATTGGCGACGAGACGCTTCGCCCACTCCTCACCCCAACACTGGTGATGTCAGCGGGGGCGAGCCGCACTGGAGTCGTGTACATCTGGGATAGCAGCGCACGGCGCGTGATTGCGTACAGCAAGGCGTCGTCCGGCGCCATGCTCGCGCAGTACGTCATCAGCGATCAAGCTGACCCCGTGGGTGAGATTCTCGGCGGATACATCCTCCCAGCACCCGATGGCGGCGCACCGACGTTTGTCTGGGCTGAGGCGGGACGCATTCGCAGCGCCGTACTCGGCACGCCGGTGACGCAAGAACCAAGGCCAAGTGTCGGCCCAACCCCCGACCCCGTGATCGAAACCCCGATCCCTACCCCATAAAGCGTGCGAGCATAGAGCGATGGAACTACGACGCGCGGTTGTTGATGGGGTACGCATCCAGATGATCTCTGGGACACACGTGCTACTCCTTCGCGACGCTGAGGAGGCACGCTACCTGCCGATTCCGATCGGCCCGAACGAGGCCAGCGCTATCGCCTATCACCTGCAAGGTGTCACACCAGAGCGCCCACTCACCCACGACACGGCGCTCCAGGCCATTCGGGCTGTCGGTGCAACCTTGCGGGAGGTGCGCATTACAGAGGTTCGCGAAGAGACATTTCGCGCGCGAATGCTGATGGTTGCCCCAAACGGCGAAGAGGCGGAGCTGGACGCGCGCCCGAGCGACGCCGTTGCGCTGGCGCTACGCGCCGACGCCCCCATCTTTATTTCAGCAGAGTTGCTCTCAACCGAAGGAATTGTTCCGGAGGCTGCGGAAGAGGAGCGACTCTCCCTTTTCCGTGACTTCGTGAACTCGCTTGACGGCGAGGAGCCACCAGCGGCGCGCTAATCGTTCAGCAGCGCGCGGCCCCGTGCGAGTGTGCGAGAGCGGTGCAGCCAGAGTCCAATCCGCAGCGACCAGAAGTCACGAACGGCTCGCGCAACAACAGAAAGGCGCGCCCCTGTCGGCGATCCAGCAGTGCGCGGATAGTGCGGCACGCCAACCTCAAGCGCGCTTATGCCAGCGAGTTGCAATCGAATGAGCAGCTCAGCAGAGAAGAAGGCACCATCAGAGTGCACGCTGATGTTTCGCAGCGCATCACGTCGAAAAAGCTTCGCAGCGCAGTCAACATCACGAACACGAAGGCCGAACCATATACGATTCGCAACGCGATACAAGGTGGCGTAGACGAGACGTAACGGCGGATCGGCGCGCCGCAACCGATAGCCAATGACAACCGGAGATCGTGTGGCCTCCGCACGGTCTACAAGGCGCGTAAGGTCGGCGATGCGAAACTGACGGTCACCATCGGTGTAGGCAAGGTAGTCATACCGTGCCGCAGCAAAACCTGATCGAAGGGCGCCCCCATACCCGCGATTTACGTCGTGGCGCACCAGGCGGACGACCCCACCGTGCCGCTGCACGAGGCGCTCGGCCACATCAGCAGTGCCATCGCGAGAACCGTCGTCAACAAGAATGACCTCATAGGTCGCCGCAAGGGCGGGGAGCGCCGCAAGCGCATCGGCGACCAGCGCCTCAAGATTTTCAGCCTCGTTATGGCAGGGGAAGAAGAGCGAGAGCTCTTGTAGTGGCACCTTCCACAACCCCCTTCACGGCTACACTCGGCTCATGACTTCTCAGACGGCCCGTCGACCAACCGATCAGGTCAGCCTTCGCACACTTGCGCTGATCGCTGCGATCGGAATTCTCTTGCGGCTGATCATCGCATACGTGGCACTCCCCCCAGACGCGGGATTTGCCGCTGACCTCAACGCGTTCCGATCATGGGCATCTGAACTAGG
Organism: Candidatus Limnocylindrus sp.; assembly: GCA_044341795.1. Taxonomy (GTDB): domain Bacteria; phylum Chloroflexota; class Limnocylindria; order Limnocylindrales; family Limnocylindraceae; genus Limnocylindrus. The sequence goes on along the minus strand of JBIIRA010000026.1, from coordinate 8,105 downwards.
GACCCGCGGACCGTGGGGCTTCTACGCCCGTGGAATCTTTGTCGACTACCTCCCTGGCTACATGTGGATCCTCTGGGCGCTCGGCTCGATTGGAGCGCTCTTCACCGGTAGCACGGACCCAGGGGCACTTGTGAAACTCCCCGCAATCCTCGCCGACGGCCTACTCGTGCTTGCAACAGCACGACTCGCCGCCGACCTCGGCGCCCCGCGTCGGGGCCAACTCGTGGCTGCCGCGACCATGGCGCTTGGCCCAATGATTTGGCTCGACTCGGCCGTATGGGGGCAAGTCGACTCCATTGGAACAGCAGCGCTCCTCTTTTCCCTCTCGGCGCTGATCCGGGGCAAGACGGTGCGCGGCGCGATCCTCGCCGCGCTCGCAGCGGTGCTGAAGCCACAGTTCGGCATCCTGATCCCCATCGTTGCAGTGCTCGCCTTCGTTCGCGCGCGATCGGCACGCGACCCGTGGGCCTTCGTTGTTACGGGCCTCGCTGGCGCCGCAACCATCGCTCTCGCAGCACTACCGTTTGGGCTCACGCTGCCAGACGTACTCGCCAAGGTTGCCGAAGCGGCAGGCGGTTACCCATACCTTTCAGTGAACGCCTGGAACCCCTGGGCACTCATTGAGGTCGGCGGCCGCGCCGTCGTTGATGCAACCGGATGGGCATCTGACATCGCCCCACTCCCACTGATCGGTATTCCTGGCGTGGCAATCGGTAGCGCTGCGATCGCCAGCGCCGTACTCGTTGCGATGCGCTACGTACGACGCGACGTGGCGATCCGCACCGTCACCGCTGTTGCCATCCTCGCTATCGCATTCTTTGTGCTGCCAACGCGCGTGCATGAGCGTTATCTCTTCCCGGCGATCCCACTAACAATCGCACTCGCTGCAGCGCGTCCAGCGTGGCGTTGGATTGCATTCGTAACCTCCGTTGCGTTCTTTGCGAACAGCTGGGGCGTGTTGACCATCTCGTACTTCCAAAATCCTGGCTTACCAAACCTCGGCGTTTTCACCGAAGTACTGCATACGCCAGCTGCCATTACGACCGTCTCAATCGCAATTACCGCAACGCTCGCTGCAGCAATCTGGCTTACATGGAGTTCCGAAAAGACGGCGACAAGTACGCGACCTACAGGATCACTCCGAAAGCGTGTTGACGCAGTGCCGAAACGCGCCGTAATCGCGCGGCCAGAGCCCCGTCGAACCATTACACGCATTGACGTTTGGCTCCTCGCCCTTGTGGCAATTAGCGCGTTGTCACTGAGAGGCTGGCGCGTTGGTGAGCCAACGCACTTCCAGTTTGATGAGGTGTATCACGTACGAACCGCTACAGAGTTCATGCAAGAGTGGAAATACGGCGAAGCACATGCCATCTACGAGTACACCCATCCACACTTGGCGAAGTACCTAATCGCGATCGGCCTTGAAACGTTTGGCGCGCCACGCATTAATGCACAATCAACATACCCAACAGCGATCGGCGCAATCGCCGCTCGGCCAGAAGACGGGTTGAGCGCGGGGAGATTGTGGGTCGCAGGCCCAGACAAGATCAGCGCCATTAACGCTGCGACACGCTCCGTTGTTGGTTCAATTCCGTTGCGTAACGTTTCGCGACTCTTTGCTGCTCGTGATGGAGCCCTCTGGGGCGCCACAGCAAACGGCACGATTTTTTCTGCCGATCGCGTCACCGCGGACCAAGGTGGTACCAGCGGCCTGCGCACATGGCCAACAACAGGCGGCGCAATTTTGGGCATCGCGCCGCTTACCGATGGGAGCGTTGCGTTTGTTCAACGTGACGAGGTGCTGATCATGCGCGACGGCGTGGAGGTTGCGAGCGCACCGCTCGTGCGCGGGACGTCGGTGCTCACCCTCACAGTTGACGGCGAGGAGCGAATCTTTGTGACGAGCGCAAGCGGACTGACAAGCTTTACTGCAACCGACTTGTCGAGCACCCGGTCTTTGCTGATTGACGGCGGCGCGCTTGCCGCGGCGGCCATTGACTGGTTCGATGGACCGCGACTTTACGTAGCGGGTCGCGATGGCGTGCGCGTATACAACGTAAAAAACGAGAGCGCGACACTCATGGCACAGGTCACCATCCCAGGCGCGACAGCGATCCTGCCGAACGATGCGAGCCGCATGGTGCACGTGGTCGCACCTGGTCCTGACGGCACCGGTGCATCGCTGTGGACGATCGAGCCAAACGGAAACGCTCGGTTCGCAGATGTGGCCGTGGGCGCCGATGCGCTCACGCTCGGCGCGAGCGCCGCCGCCCTCGATGCCTCTGCTGAACGTTCCGACGGTGGCAACGAGGAGTTGATCCTTGCGGCGCCAGCGGGCGCGATGACACAGGTGAGCGTGGGCGATCTCGCCGCTGGCTGGCGCTGGCCTGGGGTGATTGCCGGCGCACTCGCTGCAGCACTCTTGGTGCTCCTGGCCCGGCTGTTGACCGAACGACGCGACGTTGCCGCCCTGGTTGGCGTTCTCACCCTGCTCGATGGAGCCGGATTTGTGCAGAGCCGCATCGGTATGAATGACGTCTACCTGCTCGCCCTCCTGCTCGGCGGCGCAGTCGCCTTTGTCGCATGGCTCCAGGGCCGTGTTCGCGGCACCCTCCCCAGAGGGCTCCTTTTGATCGTGGCCGGCCTCCTGCTCGGCGGAGCACTCGCCAGCAAGTGGGTCGCCCTCTACGGCATCTTTGGCCTTGGCATCATCTGGCTCGCCCGAACAGCACCCGGACGCTTGCTGGTCGCCGGCGGGCTCGCCATCCTCGGCGCCGTACTTCTTCCGCCAGCGCTCGCCGTCGCCGACGGCTCCACCCGCATCCCGAACTTGCCGTTTGCCGTTACGTTGGCCGTACTTCTTGTCGCTACTGGTGCAGCCATCTATCGCGCGGGTGGCATCTCACGACGCGACGCAACACCGCGCTCGCTGCTCGGACTCCTCTCGCTACCAGGGGAAGCGACGCTCGTCTTCTTCACCCTCGCTGCAGTTCCGCTCGGCGTCTACATCGCGAGTTACCTGCCGTGGGCGGCGCTCGGCAACCAGCTGATTACCGGCTGGCCGATCGGCAACACCGGACAGACACTCACCGACCTGACGGCGTCAATGTATCGCTATCACGACACGCTGCGCGTTGCACACGCCGCGTCGTCACCATGGTGGGCGTGGCCACTTGACCTGAAGCCTGTCTGGTTCTTCCAGTCGAGTTTTACTGCAGGAGGTAGCGCACTAACCGCCGCGGTGTATGACGGCGGCAATGTGCTCTCGCGAATCCTTAGCATCGGCGGCGCACTCTGGCTCGCAGTCGAGGCGTGGAGACGACGAAGCTGGGGCCTCGCATCTGTTTTAGTTCTTGGCCTTGCGCTCTGGCTGCCGTGGGCGCGCATTGATCGCGCCGCATTTCAATATCACTACTACCCAACGTCACAGATCGCCCTGATTGGACTCGCGCTGCTCTTGGCAGATTTGCGCGCCGGATCTCAGCGCGCAGCGCAGATCCTGCGAATCAGCGGCGCATGCGCTGTGCTCGCTGCACCTGTGCTCTGGATGGCTACGGGTGCACTCTGTGCGCTCGCAGGTGTGGGAAGCGTCTATCCCGAAAGTCAGGTCTGCCTGTCAGGCGGGTTCGGCACACCGGGGCCACTCGTCGGTGCGATCGCACTTGTTCCCGCAACGGTGGCCGCATGGTCAATTCTTGGCGCGACCGATCTGCGTCGGATCTTTACGATCACCATCAGCAGCATCGCTGCAGTTGCGCTTCTCTGGTATCCGAACTGGTCAGCACTGCCGCTTCCCGCCGGTTTACACAATTGGTATCAAGGAGTGCTTCCAACATGGACATGGCCGTTCCAATTTGGTGTCACCCTTGAAAGCCCAGCCGAGACAGCGCTCGTCAGTAGTGCGACGCTCGTGGTTGGCGTGCTACTCCTCTGCGCCGCCGCCGCTGGCGCCTATGGTGCGAGCAGATTCAGCGCCGCCGCCCGCAGAAAGCTCGACGAGGATCGCGCGTAGCGGCAACTCGCGAGCAGCAACGCTATACGGCGTCAGTCGTTCAAGGTGTAGCGATTCACCAGCAGCAAGTTGCAGTTGCGCATCGTGGGCGGTAACCCAGCCGCCCCCCTCAATCACCACAAGAACAACATCACCTGCGCTGCGTAGTGGACCGTACGCGCCACCAGGCGTCACCGTAAACTCAGTGATCTGTGCGACGTCGTTGGAGAAGATCGCGCTACTGAGAACACCTTGAGATCCCGCAGCGCGGTCGGCGCGTCGATGACCAGGACCAAACCGGCGAACGTTCATGCTTGCTCACAGTGCGCAGCCGCGCACATTGAAAAGCTACCCGCGACGGTTCGCTGGACGAATGGTCGCTTCAACACCGTCGGCAACCTGGCGTCGCGTGCGCAAGAGTTCCGCATGCTGTGCTTCGGCGGCGAGGAGTGGCGGGAATCGCTTCGTAACGGTGTCGCGGAGCGCAAGAAGCCCAACTAGCGTGGTTGCGATCGGGAAGAGGCCGTACCACTGGAACGCGGCGTAGACCAGATTCATGCCGAAGGTGCCGAGGCCGATCCACAGGATGTACTCCCATTCGTCGCCGACCACCCCACGTCCACGATTTCCACGAGTTGCAAATGCATAGACCAGGATCGTTGCGAGGAAGAGCACCAGGTTGGCGACCCAGAACGGCGTGTAGAACGTTCCAAGATCGGCATTCAAGACGGTGAAGAGGTACTCCCAGGGCCAACGAAACATCTTGTCCTCACTCGCTACGTTTCGGTTCACCCAGCACAACAGCGTGCAGGTTTGTGTGAGCGAGTATGCCACCATCAGCAGCATGCGCGTCCTTCTGCTGATCTCCCCCGAGAGCCCTGCCCTCGCAGGGCTGGCACCGATCCTGGCGACCCTCATCGCTCGCGGCGCCACGATCGAAGCTGGCCCGGCCGCCTCGCAACTGCGGGCAGAATCGATTCACGTCACCGAGCATGCCGACGATGCGGAGCTGGATCAGGCGGCGGCAAGCCTCAGTAATGCTGACCTCCTTATCGCCCCGGGGGGAGTTGATGCACCGCCAGCTGCAATCGTTGCCATCACACGAGCGCTGCTCGCAGCTGAGAAGGGACCACTGATCGTTGTAGATCCAGCAGCAATCGGCGACCTTCTCAGCGATTTAGGATCTGCAAAAAGGCTAGACGCGCTGCGAAGCGATCTGCGACGATCGGCGGCACTCGCGATTGCGGCCCATGTAGCACCGCTTGTCCGCGACAGCGCGAGCGCGATGCCAGCGCGAGACGTGATCGTGCTTGAACGAATTCGAACATTCGGACACGGCGAGAATCAACATCAGGCTGCTGCTGCGTACCGACGCGTGCACGCAACAGATTCTGGAATCATAGGTGCGCGCGTGCTGCAGGGGCAAGAACCGAGCCTCAACGACCTGCTCGACCTCAACGCAGGCGCACGACTCGTTGCTGATCTGCCAACACCAAGCGTTGCGCTCATCCGTCACACAGACCCAATCGGTGTAGCAACAGCCGAGACGGCGCTGGGTGCTTTAACGCGAGCTATTGAAACAGATGCAGCGGCAAGCTCTGGATCAACGATTGTGCTGAACGTGCCAATTGATCGCGCCGTTGCTGCGGTGATTGCATCAGGCACTTTTGAATCGGTGCTCGCTCCTGCGATCGCCGACGACAGTGCCACAGAGACGCTACGCACGCGACCAGAACTGAGCGTTGTTATCAACTCTTCGCATCGCGCAAATGAATTTGACATGATCGGCGTGGACGGCGCAGTGCTGCTGCAAACAGCCGACACTGGCAACATCGAACGCTCACAACTTCGCGTCGTCACCGAACGACGCCCAACACTTGACGAGCTGACCGACCTTCTCTTCTCTTGGCGCATCGTTCGACACATTCGATCGAACGCAATTGTGGTGGCGCGCGGTGCGGCCACACTCGGCATCGGCGCCGCGCAAGTCAACCGCCGCGTTGCTGTTGACATTGCGCTGAATCAGGCGGGAGAGCGCGCACGTGGTGCGGTGATGGCCAGCGATGCGTATTTTCCGTTCGCAGAAGGGATTGCTTCCGCAGCAGCGGCCGGGATCACTGCAATCGTTCAGCCAGGCGGTTCACGTCGCGACGCAGCGGCAATTGAGATCGCCGATCGTCACGGCATCGCGATGGTGTTTACGGGACGGCGACACTACCGCCGCTAAAGCGCTACACCCAGCGCAGCGCTGACTGATCCCACGCACCGACACAGATTGCAGCAGCTTCACCTTCAATCCCTCGTTGTACATCACGCAGTTCGCGTGCGGTGCCGTGCCACCCTGGCGCCTTCAGCGTGGGAGAGATGTCGGCGAGTGGCGCCAACACAAAGAGTCGCTCGGTCGCAGATGGATGCGGAACAACAAGCGGCCGATCGCCATCAGTTCCGTCGGGCTCCGTGCCGTGCGGGCGCGGATGTACAACTGCAATGTTTTCCATCGTGATGATGTCGATGTCGAGACGACGCGGACCGAACCGAACGGTCGGCACGCGGCCGAAGAGTCGCTCTAACTCTTTAACGCGCGTAAGCACCTCAAGAGCCGCTGCGGCCGGCTCTTCTGGAAGCATCGCGCGCATCCGAAGCGCAGCGTTGAAGAATTCAGGCTGATCAACGAGGCCGACTGGGGTAGTGCGGTAGAGCGGTGAGACTTGCTCAACGCTCCAGCCAGGAATATGCGCGAGTGCGACAACCGCTTCAGCAAGGGTGGCGACAGGGTCGTCAAGATTGGCCCCGATCCCTAGGTGTAGGACGAGCTCGCGCATGTGCCGACGGTAGCGCCGTGTAGGATCTCCTGCATGAAAGAGGTAGATCGCCTCATTCGCGAAGAGATCCAACGTGAGGGCTCGATCAGCTTTGCACGGTTTATGGCGCGCGCCCTTCTTGAGCCAGGGCTCGGCTACTACGCAACCGCACAGCGCCGGGCTGGGCGCAGCGGTGACTTCATGACCGCGCCAGAGCTGCACCCCATCCTTGGTGCCGCGATTGCTCAACTAGCCGCCGCAACGTGGGAGCGTCTCGACCGCCCCGCCACCTTCCGTTGGCGCGAGTACGGCGCCGGCGAGGGAACCCTCCTCCTGGCGGCACTCGACTACCTCGCCCGCGAAGGGCACCCCCTTCTCGGTGCGTTGGAGATCTCCGTGAGCGAGGCGAACCCGCACCGCCTCACCGATCTAGCCGCGGCTCTGGCGGCGCTCCCGGGCGGCGGACCACCGCTCATTTCGACAGGGAGCGCCCCTGTTCCAGGGATCGTGGTCGCCAATGAGTTCGCCGACGCCCTCCCCTTTCACATCGTGGTCGGGCGCGCCGCCGCTCCAGGCGGCTTCACCGAGCGTCGCGTGGCGGTGGATGCTGTAACAAATGCCCTCACGTGGACCGAGGGGGCGCCCGACCCAGGGGTCGCCGAACAGCTCGACCCCCTCATGGCCGGCTGGCCGCCGCTGGCGGAGGGGCAGCTCGCCGAGATTTCACCCGCCACGGCCGAATGGGCCCACGGACTTGGCGGCGAACTCACCGAAGGGGTCGTCGTCGTGCTCGATTACGGTCGCGAGGGGGTCGCCTTACGCGACCCAGCCAGCCGGATGGCTGGGACCGCCCTCGCCTATCAGGGGCACCGAGCGATCGCGGACCTCCTGAGCGAGCCGGGGAGCCGCGACCTGACCGCCCATGTGGACCTCACCCTGCTGCGGACGGCGGCGGCGGCGGGCGGACTTCGTCATGTGGCGAGCACGAACCAGGCCAGATTTCTCGCAACTGCGGGGGTCGATGGGGAGGTCGCCCGAACGCGCACGGGGCCAGCGGCAACCCTCGAGGGGGCGATCGCCCTGCGCTCCGCACTCGCCCAACTGATGGATCCACGCCGCATGGGCGGATTCGCCGTGGAGGTGTTTGTGGCGGGGAGTTCTCCAGGGGCAAATGCGCTCGCCGACCCCGCATCGCCACTCCCCGGAACGGCGGCTCCGAATCGCCCCCTCGTCTAGAATCCGAGCGTAATCACCCGAGCCCCCGCTACGGGGTACGCGCCGGGTTGATGGATCGAACGGGGGAGTTTCATGAC
>JBIIRA010000025.1:0-12535 GCA_044341795.1 Candidatus Limnocylindrus sp. | reverse complement strand
TGTCTTCGAATTCGCTCTTGCTCTGCAGGTAGCGGTCTTCGGTCGGCAGGTTCATGGTGTAGCCGAGCGCCATGCCGCGGCTGATCACCGTCACCTTGCTGACCGGATCGCACTTCTCGAGGATGCGTCCCACCACCGCGTGGCCACCCTCGTGGTAGGCGATGATCTGCTTCTCTGCATCAGTAATCAGGCGGCTCTTGCGCTGTGGGCCAGCCATCACGCGATCAAGCGCCTCGGCGAACTCGTCCATGCCAATCGTTCGCTTGCTGCGACGTGCGGCAAGGATCGCCGCCTCATTCATCAAGTTCGCGAGGTCCGCTCCCGAGAATCCCGGCGAGCGGCGTGCGATCTCTTCGAGGTTCACCGTCTTGTCGAGCGGCTTCCCCTTCACGTGCACCTTCAAGATCGCAATGCGACCCTTCAGGTCTGGGCGGTCAAGGATTACCTGACGGTCGAAGCGGCCTGGGCGCAGGAGCGCTGGGTCAAGCACGTCTGGGCGGTTCGTTGCGGCAATGATGATCACGTTAGTGCCAGTCTCGAAGCCGTCCATCTCGACCAGGATCTGGTTCAGCGTCTGCTCGCGCTCGTCGTGCGAACCACCGAGCCCAGCACCGCGTTGTCGGCCGACGGCATCAATTTCGTCAATGAAGACGATGCACGGCGAGTTGCGCTTCGCCTGATCGAAGAGGTCGCGCACACGAGAGGCGCCAACGCCAACGAACATCTCAACAAATTCGGAGCCAGAGATGCTGAAGAATGGCACGCCAGCCTCGCCGGCAACGGCGCGCGCGAGTAGGGTCTTTCCGGTGCCTGGTGACCCGATGAGGAGGACGCCCTTTGGAATCTTTGCGCCGAGCGCCTCAAAGCGCTCAGGGAACTTCAGGAATTCCACGACCTCTTCCAGCTCAACCTTCGCCTCTTCGACGCCAGCGACGTCGGCAAAGGTGACAGGGGTCTTGTTCGCAATGAACATCTTTGCCTTGCTCTTACCGAAGCTCATCGCCTGGTTGTTCTGTCCTTGCGCGCTGCGCATCATGAAGACAAAAAGCCCGCCGATGAGCAGGACCGGCAGCAGTGCGCTGACCAGCAAGCTGAGGAGCTGGCCGGAGTCATCGGGCTTCTTCGCGCCGAACGTCACGCTGTCAGGGTTGCGGCCACCAGCGATAGCGGCGGCGCGGACATCGTTATAGACGTCGGTCAACTGCGTGGGGACCTGCACCTCGTAGGTTTCTGGCGGGGTGCCGATCTTTGTGATGGTCAGGATCTGCTCCTGCTGCACCACTGAGGCGACGCTGCCCCCTCGGACTTCGGCCAGGAATGCCGAGTAATCCTTTGTTGCGGCTGGCACTGGGGTGAGAAGGACGCTGCCGAGAAGCACGACCGTGCCCAGGAGCAAGATCAGCATCACTGCACCGTTTCGCAGAGCCTTCGGAATCATTAGGTTCCCTCCGTTCTCCGTCTTCCCCAAAGGTGCATGGTAGCGAGGGCAGGAATCGAACCTGCTACCAAGGGCTTATGAATCCCCTGCTCTACCGGTGAGCTACCCCGCCGTGCCTCTGCATAGGATACCGAACAGGGCTCCCCCCCGCACCACGAGGCTGAGGCCCGCCCACGAGGCGATCCGCTAGGCTCCGAAGATGTTGAGAATCCTTACCCTCTGCCACGGCAACATCTGCCGCTCCCCTCTCGCTGAGGTCCTCATTGAGGCGGCGATCGGCACCGACCCGCTCCTCGCTGGGCGCGTGGTGGTCTCGAGCGCTGGCACCTCTGACGAGCATGCGGACGAAGGGATGCACGCAAACAGCGCTGCCATCTTGAGCGCACGTGGTCTACGAAGCACGCACCAGGCGCGTCTCTTTACCCCAACCATGGCAACGACCCTCGACCTTGTGCTCGCAGCTGATCAGGCCAACCTTCGCAACGGGCGCGCCATCATCCGCATGGCGAACAGGCAGCCAGAGATTCGTCTCCTCAGAGATTTTGATCCAACGGCCGTTGGTCACGATCTCGATGACCCGTGGGGGTATCCACCAACAGAATATGAACGAGTTGCTGTGGAGATTTCTGCGGCGATCCCAGGCTTACTCGCGGAGCTCCGCGACCGGCTCTAGCGCTACTTAAACGAGAGGATCGCGTCCACGAGGACACGGTCAAACGCGTCCGCATCAACGCCAACGGCCACATCCACGTCAGGCGTTCGTCCGCGCTGCTTCAGGCGGTCCCCATACCAATCGGTAATCGTGCGGCCGCGCGCGAGGTCGCCGAGTTCAACGTCAACGGCGGCATGAACCAGTGCCAAGAGATTCGGCACTGCGAGGTGCGCCACCGCGACGGCGTCATGCACGGCGGATGCTGGCCAGTCGTAGCGGTCCTTATGGAAGATGGCGTAGAAGCGCAGCAGGTCAGCGAAGATCTTCGCTGGCAGTGTGCCCGCCGCGTCCAAACGCTGCATCGCCGCCTCGCCGGTAAGGGCGCGGTGCGTCGCATCAAGGCAGACCATCGTGATTGGAATGCCTGCAGCAAAAACGATCGCTGCGGCGTCAGGGTCAACGTAGGAGTTGAACTCCGCCGATGCGGTCACATTCCCCTCGGCGATCGCGCCACCCATCCAACAAATATGTGCAATCTTCGCCTTGATCTCGGGGTGATCCCGGAGCAAGATGGCAATGTTCGTCAACGGACCGAGCGGAACCAGTGTCACTGGCTCGCTCGCCTCACGAAGCAGCGTCGCAATCAGGTCGACGGCTCCCGCTGCGTGCTCAATGCCCGTTGGCGCTGGAAGCTCCGCGCCGTCGAGTCCCGAGTCGCCGTGCACGTATGGCGCAACCCAGAGTGGTCGCACGAGTGGGACATCGGCACCAGCGGCAACGCGCACATCGTTAGCTCCGAGCAGAGCCAAGGTGCGGCGCAGGTTCTCGTAGGTCTTTGGCAGTGATGCGTTACCTGCAACGGCGGTCACGCCGAGCACCTTCAGCTCTGGGCGGGCAAACGCCACAGCGAGCGCCATCGCATCGTCATGGCCAGGATCACAATCGATGATGATCGGCAGTGGCTTAGCAACGGTACCTAATGGGGCACGTCGAGGCGAAGGTGGGAAGGGTGTCGAGAGCGGGAGCGGATTCGGCTTTAGCTCGCTCATGGAAGCTTGGAGTAGATATCCACCATCTCATCTGCGAAGCGCTTGCTATCGATCGTGAGCCCTACATCGCAATTCGGCTCCAACTTATCGCGCTTCAGGCGATATGGGTTCGCGTCGCCGATCGTGCGGCCGCGCCCCGGCCCCTGTGTCGCGTCAACGACCACGTGATAGCGCGATACGCCAACGAGATCTGGGATAGCGAGGTGCAGAACCGCCACGGCATCGTGGATGGCCATCTTCTCACCCTGGCCCCATGCTGCGGATCGATCGAACGAGAACTTCAGGAGTTCGGCAGCCACCTTCGCCGATGCGCCAGGGAGTGCCGCGAAGCGCTCGAGAATGGAGCGGTCAAGAATGGCGTGGTGCGTCACGTCGAGGCCAATCATCGTGATTGGCAGGCCGCTGTTGAAGACAATTTCGGCGGCGGTTGGGTCGGCGTAGATGTTGAACTCCGCCGACGCAGAGGAGTTCCCCTCGCCTACCGAGCCGCCCATCAGGCAGATGTGCGAGATCTTTGGTGCGAGATGGGGGTATGAGCGAATGAGCAGCGCGATGTTCGTGAGTGGGCCAATTGGCACCAGGACAACCGGCTCCGAGGAGGCAGCAAGGGTTCGCGCCATGAGGGCGACTGCCCCCTCCGGATCTGCTTTGCGCGCTGCTGCTGGGATCGTTGTTGAACCGAGCCCAGTTGCGCCGTGGATTTCAGTTGCGCGCTCAAGGGGCCCAGAGAGCGGCCCGACAGCGCCCTCGGCAACTGGCACGTCCGCAGCACCGTAGAGCTGCAGCAAGCGCAGTGCGTTCTCTGTGCAGTGACGAACATCCGCATTGCCGCCAACGCTGGTAACAGCAAGGAGGTTTAACTCTGGTCGCACGACGGCGCAGGCAATGGCCAGTGCGTCATCTAGCCCAGGATCGCAATCGATGATGATTGGAAGCGGCTTGTTGGCCGTGCCGAGTGGCGCCACTCGTGGCGTCAAACCCGCCTCAGGTAGCCGAAACAGTCCTACAGAAGCCATGCCCGCCGCTCCTTATCCCTGGTCGTACGGTCGACCAGCCGACGCTGGACCACGAACGCGACCAACCAATCCTGCGACAACAATGATCGTGACCACGTAAGGAACCGAACCTAATACCTGCGGCGGGAACTGCACGCCGAGTCCGGCCAACAGCGACGAGGCCGACGATGCCATACCGAAGATCAGCGCCGCGCCAAATGCGTAGATCGGATTCCAGGCACCAAAGATCACGGCAGCCAGCGCAATGAATCCCTTACCTGCGCTAGAGTTCGGCGCAAATCCACCCGTCCCACCAAGGGCGATGAAGCTGCCGGCGAAGCCAGCCAGAAGTCCAGCGATGATCATCGCACGGTAGCGAAGTTTCACCACATCGACGCCAACCGTACCTGCTGCCCCAGGCAGCTCACCGGCGGCCCGTAGTCGCAGACCCCATCGCGTACGGAAGATCATGTACGAAAAGAAGATGACGAGGCCTAAGGCAATGTAAAAGTACGGATTGAGCGCGAACAAGATTGGCCCAATCACTGGAATGTCGGACAGTACTGGGATGCTAATCGGATCAATGTTGACCGGGTTATTCAGTTCACGATACGGCTGCAGAATTCGCTGGAAGATGACACTGGTGATCCCGACAGCGCCGATATTCACTACGGTGCCCGCGATAATCTGATCAACCTTGTAGCGAATCCCGAGGATGGCGAGTAGGAGACTGACCAGCGCGCCGGTTAGCGCCCCACCGATTGGTCCGAGGAAGGCGACGCCAGTGACGCTCGAGACGACAGAGCCAACTAAGGCGCCAACCAAGAGCTTCCCCTCTACGGCGATGTTGAGGAAGCCACTCCGCTCAGCAACGATGCCAGCAATCGCACCAATACCCACAGGAATCGCGAAACTCAGCGTATTGGTGAAGAAGACGGTGAGATTTGCAGTTGTGCCCTCAAGGAGCAGGGCAAGAAGGCCGAACACCATCAGTGGCGCAATCAGCCCGATCGCGAGCCGCCATCGGAAGGTTGCCCCCCGGACAAACTGCAGCACAGATGCCAATGCGAATGCCGCTGTGATGGCAATCCAGAGCGGTCCAACGCCAATCGTAAATGACGTTTGGGTACCGCCTACCTTATCGACCCAGAAAGAGAACTTCCCATCTACGCCCCAGATACCAGAAGCCAACCAGCCCGAGAGAAGGGTAAATCCTGCGAAGAGCGCTGCGCGCAAGCGCGCCGCTGTTTGGCTCTTTTGCGCCTCGTTGCTTGCGCCCTTTGAGCTAGAGGTTCGGCGCGGAGCCTTCGTCGCAGCAACGTTCGTGCCCTTTGCCTTTTTGACTGATGTGCGCTTCGTGCTCACGCTACCCCCTTAGATTGTGCTTTTGACGAACGCTTTCCGCTGCGCCTGAAAGGACTCCTCATCATTTGCAGCGTTAGATCTGGCGCGGCGATGAACGCGATAACGAGTGCTTGCACAAACAGAAGCATCTCGATTGGAATGATCGTTTCAACTTGCATCAAGCGACCACCCTGCTGGAGGAAACCGAAGACGAGAGCCGTCGCAACAACACCCGCCGGCTTCGTGCGACCAACCAGTGCAATGGCGATCGCCGTAAAGCCCACGCTCCCCTCAACGCCCGGGGCGAGCTGTTTGGCCATGCCCACCACAACGAGTGCGCCACCAAGCCCAGAGATGCCCCCGGAGATCAGCATCGCGGTGATGATGGAGCCCGAAGCGCCAATCCCAGCATATTTTGCGGCAGCCAGGTTGAGGCCTGCTGTTCTGAGCTCAAAGCCGCGCGTCGACCTAAAGAGGAAGTAGCTTACGGCTACAGCCGTGAGTAACGCGATTGGGAATGCAATATCGAGCCGCAGGGCTGCGATTGGCAGGATTCCAGGAATGTCGACGAACTTGCTCAGCTCCTTCGACACTGGCTGCAGTCGATCCTCCTGTTGGACGAACTCAGAGTTCATGACGATGAAGAAGATCAGCTGACTGGCGATAGCGTTCAACATGATCGTGGTGATCACTTCGCTGGCACCAACGCGCGCCTTCAGGAATCCCGGAATGAAGGCCCAGAGCGCCCCTCCGGCAATGCCGAACACCATGATCATCAGGATTGCGAATGGGAGGGGGGTTACGCCAGCACCGAAGAGCAGTGCCGCTACGGTACCGCCGAGTCCGCCAATCGCAAACTGGCCAGCCCCACCGATATTGAAGATGCCCGTTCGGAACGCCACAGAGACCCCAAGGCCCACAAAGATCAGTGGGACTGCCGCGATCACACCCTCGACGAGTGGCCGAACGGCTCGTGTCCAGATGTTGATGTCGCCACCCGAAGCGAACGCTTGCCCATAGACGGCTGGGTCGCCAAACGCCCCGCGAAGAAGCGCCCAGTACGAAGCGGCAACCCGACCCAGGCCGAGGAAGATGGCCCCAAGCGGATCGGTCGCAAACCCTTGCCACATTTCAACATCGGTGAGGAAGATAAAGACTGCACCAACCAGGAACGCCGCGAGCATCGATAGCGCGGGTAGCCGGAGTGCTGAGCCAATACGACGCAAGGAGTTCACTTTCCCATTCCTCCCATTAGAAGCCCGACTCGCTCACGGGTTGCATCTTTCGCGTCGAGAATCCCGACGATCCTGCCTTCGTACATTACGGCAACGCGATCGCCAAGTGCCAGCACCTCATCAAGCTCGGTGCTTACGATCAGGACTGCGGCCCCTGCATCTCGCTGCTCAACGATTCTTCGGTGAATGTATTCAATTGAGCCGACATCAAGACCCCGAGTTGGCTGCGCCGCGATGACCAGCTTCACACCGCGACTGAATTCGCGAGCAACAATGACCTTCTGCTGATTGCCGCCGGAGAGCGAGGCGATATCGGTATCAATAGAGGGTGTACGAACGTCATAATCTCGCACGGCCTTCTCGGCGGCCGCTGCAATCTCTTTGCGGTTCAGGACTCCGTTCTTACTGAACGGCGGGAGGTGATATGAGTTCAAGATGTAATTCTCCGCAACGGTCATCCCTTTAACCATGCCGTCGCGGTTGCGGTCTTCGGGAATATGGGCGACACCGGCAGAGGCGATCTCCCGGGGCGAGCGGTTGGTGAGCGTAGTGCCCTCAAGAGTGATGCTGCCGCCGTCAACCTCGCGCAGGCCCGTTAAGGCTTCGACGAGTTCCGTTTGCCCATTCCCCTGAACGCCGGCTACGGCGAGAATCTCGCCACTTCGAACGGAGAACGTAACGTCGCTCACCACAAGTTTTGCCGCGTCGTTGAGCACTTGTAGGCCGGTGACCTCGAGGAGCGGCTTCGCAGCCTTTGACTTTGAGCGGCTGACGGTGAGCTGCACCTCGCGTCCGACCATCATTTCTGCGAGCTTCGCGGCAGTCGCCTTCTTTGGGGTGGTTTCACCTGCAACAGCGCCACGGCGCAGCACGGTGATCTTGTCGGCAACGGCGATGACCTCGTTCAGCTTGTGGGTGATGAAGATGACGGAGGTGCCGCCCTTGGCCAGACCGCGAATGATATCGAAGAGCTCTTCCGTCTCCTGGGGGGTGAGCACCGCCGAAGGCTCGTCGAGGACGAGGATGTCGCTCTTTCGGTACAGCGCCTTCAAGATCTCAACGCGCTGACGCACGCCAACCGGAAGGGATTCGATCTTCGCGTCTGGGTCAACATGGAGCCCATGCTTCTTTGAGAGCTCAACAACCTGCGCACGCGCAGTGGCTCGATCAAAGCTGCCGAGTGGACCCTTCGTTGGCTCGTTGCCAAGGACGACCGATTCGGTGACGTCGAAGACTGGTACGAGCATGAAGTGCTGGTGGACCATGCCGATGCCAGCATCAATAGCCTGCGCAGGGTCGTTGAAAATGCGCTCCTTGCCGTCAATGAAAATCTTTCCAGAGTCGGGTCGGTAGAGTCCCGAGAGGATATTCATGAGGGTGGTCTTCCCTGCGCCGTTCTCACCGAGAAGGCCGAGGACCTGACCCTTGTCGACGGAGATAGAGATGCGGTCGTTAGCGAGAACACCAGGGAACTGCTTCGTGATCTTCTGCAGTTCAAGCCTCATACGACGCGTACCCTCCCTACTCTGCCGCTTGATTCACCTGTAAGAGTCTTCCGCCCGAGCGCCGAAGCACTCGGGCGGAACGACTTCAACGAGTTACCTTCGTAACTGTCGTTACCTACTTCGCCTTGAAGTAGTCAGAAACCTTGACTGAGCCGTCAATGATTGCGGCCTTCAGGGCCTCAACCTCTGCCTTGAGCTCAGCGGTTACGAGCGTGCCGAAGACGTCCGTCCAGGCCTTCTCAGTGCGATCGAGTGTGGAGATCTGAACGCCACCGTTCTTGAGCGTACCAACGTAGTTGGTGCCGCCCTTGGTCCCCTTGTATGCGGAGTTGACCGCGGTGATGACTGCAGCGCCGATGTTCTTCTGCGCCGAGGTCAACAGGGTTCCACAATAGTCCGGAAGGCTGATGCACTGGTCAAGGTCAACGCCAACGGAGTACTTCTCCGCCTTAAGCATCGCCTCGTAGGTGCCGTTGCTGGTTGTGCCAGCCACTGGGTGAATCACGTCGGCATTTGAGCCCAAGAACGACTCAGCCTGAGTCTTTCCGAACACAATGTCGCCGAATGGATTCGTGTTCTCATTGAACACGCCAGTGCCCGGGGTGGCCCCGTCGGCCGGAGTCCAGCCCAAGACGGTCGTCTTCACGTTCTTCTTCTCTGAATAGTAGTTCGCGCCAGCGACCCAACCATCCATGAATCGGGTGACGCCTGGATATGGCTGGCCGCCATAGACAGCCGTTACATGAGTCTTCGAAATGCCGGCTGCCAAGTAGGAGGCAAGCATCGAGGCCTCGTCGATCTGGAAGTCGATACCGGTGAAGTTCGCCGGAATGAAGTCATCCGTGGTCACATCCGGAGTTCCGTTATCGTAAGTCCAGGTTGAGTCGACCCAACCGAAGGCAATGTCCTTGTTCGCTGGATCAAGCACTGCAGCCTTCAACGCTTCGCCCTGGTTGTAACCAACGGCGATAACGCTGTTGCAGCCCTTGTCGATCAGCTGCTGGATGTTTGGCACGTACGACGTTGGATCAACCGCAGTCGTATCAGCTGTCTTGAAGCCTTCCTTCGCCAGCGCCTGCAGACCTTCGTAGGCTGACTGGTTGAAGTTCTTATCCGTGCGTCCGCCCGTGTCCAACGAGAGGCATGCCAGATAATCGGCCTTCCCGGCATCGGCAGAGGCTGACGGCGAAGCCGTCGAGCCACCGCACGCTGCGGCGAGAAGAGCGAGAACGGTGAGGAGCGCGAACATTCGCGTCTTCATATGTATGTAGCCCTCCGCTATTTCCTTTTGCCCAGACGCCCACGGCGACGAGCGGGTCAGCCATTCGCTGACCGTGGCGGCATTGTGCCTCATAACGGCGCGAGGCGCGCACGCATTGCAATTTGGTAGCGGGGGAAGGTTGCGGCTCTGTTACATACCCCGCTGTGAGAGCCACAGTTCTAGGGTGTTCCTGAGACGGGTTTTGGTTCCCTGCTCAGCGAACGCGAAGTCGTAGCCGGTTCGCGCCAAGGCAATCAGGTCTGCGACGGGAAGCCCCAGCCGTTGATGCACGTGGAGGTACTCCTCCGAGAGGGTGACATCGCTCACCACGAGGTCGTCGGTATTGAGGGTGACCGGTACGCCGCGGCGGCGCAGCTCGCCGATCGGAAAGTCGCCATAGCCCGGAACGATGGCCGCCTGGGTGTTGCTCGTTGGGCAGAGGTCAAGCGAGACGTTGCGTGCGGCGAGCTCAGCGCAGAGCGAAACGTCATCAACCGCGACGCCACCATGGGCGATGCGCGCGGGCTGCACCTCAAGGGCGCGACGCACCTGCGCCGCACCGCCCCACTCCCCTGCATGGAGCGTGATCGCAAGTCCACCGTTGCGCGCGATGTCGAATGCCTCCTTGAATGTGAGTGGGTCGGGGAAGGCCGCCTCGCGGCCAGCAAGATCAAAGGCAACGACGCCAAGATCTTGGGCGGCAACCGCCGCCGTTGCGAGGTTGCGATTCTCTTCAAGGGAGTGCGAGCGGAGGGCGGTGATGATCAGGCGCACTTCGATGCCGGTCTCTGCGGCTGCGCGTCGCGCGCCCGCTGCAACAGCGGCGATCACTTGCGATTGCGTCAGCCCCTTTGCGGTGTGGAGGTGCGGCCCCCACCGCATTTCTAGGTAGGCAACCTGCTCTGCCGCCTTGGCGCGCACCAACTGCTCGGCGGCGCGATCGAGCGCCTCGGCGTCTTGCAAGAGGGCGATTGGCAGGTCGAATGCGCGCAAAAGATCGGCCTGATCGGCGCAGCGCTCAGGGGCGACGAGGGCGGCGCGCATACCGGCCCAATCCTGCGGGGCATCAACGTTCCGCGTTGCCGCAAGTTCGAGTGCGAGGGCGGGATCAAGTGAGCCGTCGAGATGGAGATGCAGCTCCGGCTTCGGCATCTCAAAGAAGAGGCGACGGGCATCGCCGGCACGCTGGAACTCCACTACTCCCCTCCCCATGCACTGTCTCGCAGGCTGCGCACCCGCGTGCGCATCTCTGCGAGAGAGAGGATACTCCCACCATGACCTCATCACTGCCGGTGGCTACAGATTCACGAGCGCTCGGGGCATGGCTCCGTGACGCAACCCCGGTCGACCGTATTGGCATCGAGGAGCGCGTCGCCACCCTGAAGACGCGTTCGATCAAGAAGTCCTCCAAGGTGTGGGCACTCCGCCTCGCGCTGAGCATGTGCGACATCACCACCCTTGAAGGGAAAGACACACCGGGCAAGATTCGCCAGCTCGCAACAAAGGCGATGCGCCCGCTCCCTGGCGACGCGTCGATGCCCTCGGTCGCGGCGCTCTGCTGCTACCCGGACCTGGTCGGCGTTGCGAAGGAGGCGCTTAAGGGGAGCAGCGTCAAGGTTGCCGCAGTCGCAACGGCATTCCCGAGCGGCCGCTCGTGGATCGACCTGAAGATTGCCGAGACGAAGTACGCCGTTGCCGCTGGCGCCGACGAAATTGACATGGTGATCGACCGCGGCGCATTCCTCGCCGGTGATTACGCCAAGGTGTGGGATGAGATCGTTGCGGTGAAAGAGGCCTGTGGCCCGGCGCACCTGAAGGTCATCCTTGAGACGGGCGAGCTCGGCACCTATGACGACGTGCGCCGTGCATCGGCGTTGGCAATTGCCGCTGGCGGCGACTTCATCAAGACCTCAACCGGGAAAGTCACACCCGCGGCGACGATCCCGGTAACGCTCGTGATGCTGGAGACGATTCGCGAGCACTGGAACCGCACCGGCAAGGTGGTGGGCATGAAGCCCGCCGGTGGCATTCGCACGGCGAAAGAGGCGATCCAGTATCTGGTGGTCGTGCACGAGACGCTCGGCCCTGATTGGCTCACCCCCGATCGCTTCCGCTTCGGAGCATCGAGCCTGGTCAACGACCTGCTGATGCAGCTCGAAAAAGAGGTGACGGGCGCCTACGCCGATCCAGACGACTTCACCCTCGACTAGCACGTACTGATCGGCGCGCCTCACCGGCGCGGGGGCGTCGGCTACGAGCCGATCGGGTGCCAGACGGTCTTCATCTCCAGGAAGGCGGTAATGCCGTCGATACGCTCACCGCGCTCGCCATCAAAGGCGTCGGCGCGATCCTTCACCCCGTGCGGGCGACGCGCGACACGGGCGACATGCTCCGCCGCACCCTGCTCCGCCTCAACGAGCAGCTCGTCGGGGCAGCCCCACAGGTCATACCCATCGATGTCGGCATGGCGCACCAGGTGCGGCAGCAGTTCTGCGCGGCGCGCGGTGATGATGTTCACGACCCCTGCCGGAACGTCGCTCACTGCGAGTGTTTCGGCCAGGGTGACGGCGGGAAGCGGTGCCGATTCGCTCGCAAGGACGATCGCAACGTTGCCGCCAGCGAGGATGCCACCGAGGCGCGAGACAAGACCAAGGAGTGGCGACGCCTCTGGTGCGATGGAGGCGATGACGCCCGTTGGCTCAGGGAGGGTGAAGACGAAGTGCGATGAGGCGACCGGATTGGTGCCGCCCAGTACAGCAGAGAGCTTGTCGGGCCAGCCTGCGTACCAGACCATGCGATCGATGGCGGCCGAGACCTCTGCTGCGGCGTCAGACTTCGACGCGCCGTGGTTGATCAGGTCATCACGGAACTGCGCCGCGCGGCCCTCCATCAACTCGGCGACGCGATAGAGAATCTGTCCGCGCACCATTGCGGTCCGTGCGGCCCATGGCTCAGCGGCGATGCGCGCGACTCGAACCGCTTCGCGCAAATCCTTGCGCGAACCACCGGCAATGTTGGCGACGCCACCCTTGGCCAGCTGCACCTCTCGGCTGCGG
>JBIIRA010000024.1:0-12929 GCA_044341795.1 Candidatus Limnocylindrus sp. | reverse complement strand
CGGCGCTCGGCGCGAGCCGCTGCGCGCAGGGCAATCATCTGCTCCACTGCGCTACTCACGTCCACCCCAGGCGCCGATGTTGGCACGGAGAGGAGCGCCTCGGTTGCTGGAAGTGCGGCGCGTGGCACGCCGGCTGCAGCGCCGAATCGTGCGACAAAGGTGGCCAGCGACTCTGTAGCGCCGCTATGCATCGCGGTTTCGCCAATCCCTGGGATACGAATGGTCACCGCACCCTTGCCGCCAACGGCGACGCACTTTGCGCCAAGGTCAATAGTGAGGGCGGAGTGCTCGTCAATGCCCAGAATGGCAGCGCCATCAGGAAGTGCTCGCTCTAGCTGCTGCAAGCGGCTTTCGCCGATGAAGCAACGTGAAGTGTCGTGCGTCGCACCCTCGTTGTTGTTCCAGTGGGGAACGATTGCAACGGCGAGCCCCGTCAGCGCACCGATGATGTCGAGGCCATCGAGCCAGACCGGGTTGGTCCCCGCCTTGTAGATCTCGTAGACCGGGATGGTGTGTCGCCCTGATGCCGCCGCCGCCGCAGACGAAGCGATCAGCGTTGCGCCTCCCTGAATGCGCGCGACGAGCTGTTCAACGATGGGTGTGCCGCCCCAGCGACGGAGCGCGCGCGATGGAGAGCCTGGCCCCAAGAAGATCAGATCTGCAGCGTTGAGCCCGGCGATCGTCGGCGCGAGCGCCGAAGGGGCAAGGTCGGCGCCGGCCCGATCGGTTTCAGGAAGACCGATAACGGTCGTTGGGATGCCGACTTTCGAGCGGAAGAAGACGGCGATCTTCTCGCCCATCTCGGCACGGTTCGTTTGGAAGTCGTAGCTCCCATCGAGGGCAACGAGTGACGACGGGGTGCTGCGCTTTGGCAGCGAAGCGACGATGCTGCGATGTAGCGGCGCCATTGATGGGCCGATCTCGCCTGATCCGATCAGGACAATTCTTCCTGGGGTCGTTTCTGCCGTCATATCGTCAGTATGGCGCAGCGGCGAGTAGGATCAGGGGATGGCAACCCTCTACCTCTCTGGCGGCGGACTTGGACGCTCAGCCCTCGCGTGGCCCGAGGCGCTGCACTGGCTCGCCGCGCAACCTGGCGCGCTCCTACTCGCCTCCATCGCCTCAGACGACGATCGGCAGGCCCGCACCCTGCAGCAACTCCTATCGGTCGCCGGTCGCGAGGCCTCGCTTGTCTCTCATTTGCCGCACGAAGTTACCGAGCCAACCACCCTCTTCCTGTGCGGCGGCGACGCGACGCGACTCCTCGACCAGCCCGAACGCGTCCGCGAACTTTCGACAGCGCTGACCGTGTCAAACCTCACCATCGTTGCGGACTCTGCATCGGCAATGGCGCTCGGTCGGCGCGCGGCTTCGTGCACCTGTGGTGGCCACGCTATTCGCGTGATTGATGGCATCGGTGCGCTCGGCGCGTGGAGCATTCTGGCGCATGCAACTGGTGGCAACGATGAGCGGCTTGCCGCCCTTGCTGATGCGGCGTTACCGAACGGCGGCCCGCGACTTGCGCTACCGGTCGGCTCCGCCGTCGAAGTGATCGGCCTCGGGTCGCGTACCTCTGGCGAACCAGGTGGACTCGACTTCAGAAGTGCACCCTGGTCACAAGCGAGTGCGCACCGCAGCGACGCACGCTAGAGAGAACAACGCCCTACGGCGCACGACGATCAACGTAGCGACACCGCACGCGAATGGGGCAGCGCTCGCAATCTGGCCGAAGAGCATCGCAGTGCCCGCGACCGTGGCGGATCAGCGCAACGTGCGCCTCGTACATACGCGATGGTTCAACCAGGTCAAGCCATGCGTCATGCGCGAACTGCAGGCTCGCCTTTGGTGGCAGCAAGCCGATTCGCTTAGAGACGCGCTCTACATGCGTATCGACCGGCATCAGCGGTACGCCGAAACAGAAGAGCATCACGATCGATGCCGTCTTTGGGCCGATCCCGGGAATGGCGGTGAGCCAGTTGCGGGCCTCGATCGGCGACATTAATGTGAGGAATCCCAAGTCGTATGCGCCGCTCTGCTCGCGCGTAGCGCGGAGTGCCGCTTTGATGCGCGGCGCCTTCTGCGCGGCGAGCCCGCCGCTCTTGATCACGGCGGCAAGGGAGCGCACCGGCGCCGCTTCAACTGCGGCCCAATCTGGGTAGCGCTCGCGCAGTGCCGTGAAGGCTCGCTCGGCATTCGTGTCGCTCGTGTTCTGGCTCAGGATGGTGGTGACAAGCTCACTGATCGGGTCCATGCGCGGCTTCCAGGCAGGGGTGCCGTAGAGGGTGGCGAGGCCCGATAAGGCGTCCTCGACCACCCCAGGGCGACGGCGCTTGAGCTGCCTCACCCAGGCTTGCGCCGGGCTGATTCGTGCGGAAACTGGCCGTTTTCGTGCGGGTGGCATGCCTGCATCGTAGCCCCCCAGCCGTGGTAATTCACGGCGCACCAAGCGCGCCAAGAGAGGCATTACACCTTGTTAACCTTCATCCTGTCTCCTGACCGAACCGACAGCGTGCCCGCGCTGCGGATTCGGGATTGGGAGGACAAACATGGCTACACGGAACGCCGCTGGCGGCGTCAAGATCACCGTTCCGGCGACCTGGATCGCCTCGTGGACCCTCTACGACTTGGCTAACACCATCTGGTCGTACGGAATCTTCTCGTATGCGATTGGTCTCTATCTAACCAGCGAGCAGGGGCTCGGCGAGTCACAGGGAAACCTCTGGCTGCAGATCTCGATCGCCCTCTCCGTCGGTATCAATGCGTTGATCTCGCCGGCGATTGGTGCGATCTCTGATCGCGCGGGGCGACGGCTCCCGTATCTCCTCTTCTTTACCCTTCTCGCGATCATCCCCGCGATCTTCATCCCATCGGTGCCGGTTGGGGTCGGCGTGGTGCTCTTCTGCATCGCAAACTTTGGCTACCAGTCAGCCCTGGTCTACTACGACGCCACGATCAAGATCGTGAGCACGCCAGCAAACCGTGGCTGGGTTTCGGGGCTCGGTAACGGCCTCGGCTATCTCGGCACGATTCTGATCGGCGTGATTATTCTCTTCGGCGATATCTCTGTCGCGCAGGTCTTTGTGATTGCTCCGATTTTGTTTGGGGTGCTCTCACTGCCAATCTTCATCTTCATCAAGGAGGTTCCAGAACCGTCAGGGAAGGTTGCTGGCGGCAACTCGCTGACGGCAACGCTCGGAACCATTCGAGAGCTCAAGAAGTACCCGGGCCTGAAGCGCTTCCTGACGGCACGCTTCTTCTACACCGATGCACAGAACACCGTGATCTCGATCATGGCGATCTTTGCGGTGCAGGCGGTAGGGTTCACTCAAGGTGAGGCGAACTATGTTCTTGTGGCACTCGCATCGACCGCGGTCATTGGCGGCCTCGTGTGGGGACGCCTCACCGACAGCCAGGGACCAAAGGCAACGTTGAATCGCGTGCTTGCCCTCTGGGCGGTTGCACTTGTCATCGGTGCGCTCTTCGTCTCGCCGATCCCGTTCATCGTGGCTGGCGTGGTGCTCGGCTTCGGCTTCGGCGGCCTGTCGGGCGCCGACCGAATCCTCATGTACCGCCTCTCCCCACCGAAGCAGCTCGGTGAGTTCTACGGTCTCTACGGCCTCGTGGGTAAGGGCTCACAGGTGATCGGTGGCTTGCTGTATGGCGCCACGATTTTCTTCCTCTTCCCAGTGATTGGCACCGGCGCGTACACGGTCGGCTTGCTGACCCTGCTCGCCACGATGCTGGTGGGCTGGTACCTGCTGCAGGCGGTACCGGAGAAGCGCGAAGGCTGATCTAACGACACGCTCGGAGCGCTGCGTTAGCGAATGCGCGCAGCGCTCCAGCGAGTCAGCGCCGGGCCCCAGGCCCGTTCCCCGTCGCCCTTACTGATCGCATCGAGTTCAACTAATCCATTGATTGCCTCGGCGATCTCTGTGCTGCTCCACTTGCGCGCCGCCTCGGCAAGCTTGCCGGCGGGGAACTCATGCATGCCAATGGTGCGCGCCGCCGTCGCTACTGACGCACCCTCCACAACCGTTGCACCGTGAATCTGCGCGAGGTCGCGCATCTTTCGATGCAGCGTTGCCACCACCATCGGCCCTGGCTCACTGACCGCGCGAAGGAGGTGCTTTGACACCAGCGTGCCACTGCGCGACACGATCGCATCAGCAAAGGCGAAGAGCGATCCAACACCGCGATCGGCAACGAGCGCATCAACGGCACGCAGCGAGATCGGCCCGGTAGGAATGGCGAGCATCAACTTCTCGAGCTCTACGACCGCCGTCATGCGAATTCCGCTGCGATCAAGATCAGGTTCGCGCACCTCGGCACCGAGCCGCTCGGCGATTGACTTGGCTGCATCACCAGCAATCTCTCGGCCGGCGCTCTTCGCGCGCGCCAGCAACCACGACGCCAGTTCACCAGGACCCGGGGAGATGCACGAGACGATGCTGCCGCCGCGATCTTGCACCAGCAGCCCAAGCTCGCCTGGCCCGTCGGGGCGCATGCCTTTGAGGTTTGGTCGCCGTGCACGCTGATCGACTAAGACGACACCGTTCCCGGGGGCCATGTTGGCGAGGGTGTCGTTCAGACTGGCGCGTAGATCTTTGGTGCGCCCGAGCCGACCAGCGCCAGCGACGACCATCAGCGATCCGCCACCGAAGAGGCCACCAGTACCGAGACGGCGGCGCAGCTCGCCGAGCACCTCAGCGCCGTCGCCAGAGCCGCGCCCCTCAGCCTTGAGGCGCACCTTCTCAGGGAGTCCGCCCCCCATGGCGTCCTCGGCAGCCATGCGGGCGCCCAGCGCCGCCACCGCCTCCTCGATGAGGAGGAGGTCGTCGCCCCAGGCTAAGAGGATCGGTGCCGTTCCCATGGGCGGATCCTAGCGCTTAAGCCAGAGCGCAACCGATGCTCTGCATGAAAACATCTCACATAAACTATCTACGAGCCACCAGACCCTCACCACAGTGAAAGGATTTATGACAATGCCGCAGTGGGACATCCAAAGGTTGAACAAGCTGAAGCTCCGCAACCCATGGTTCTCAAGTAGTCAGGTTGATGCTGATAGCCAAGTCCTCAACTCAAACAACAATGATTCATTTGCGTTGTTTCGCTATGTTCCACGACGGGGAAATCCTACCGACGATGAAGCTTACGTAAACAAATTCATAATCGCCTTCAAGGAGAAAGAGCCCGACGCGGTAGCTGCTGCTGTTACCTTAATCACGAAGGCATTAGCTCATGAGAATTTTCGAATTAGCGAAGGGTATTCCCCGCAATATCTAATTGCAGCCCCATCAAGTAAGGCCGGACTTGGTAGCCCAGCAGCAAACACCTTGATCTCAATGATAACGGCTCAAAAAACACCTCCCGTTCAAGGTAAGGCAAAACAACTAGTGCTGCGGAGCAAGTACTATTTTCAACGACATACTGCTCTTGATACCCCTTCGCATCAGGAAAAAAAAGAGGTTGAGGACCATCTGGCAACCATTCAAGTTGTAACTGACATTGATGCACCTGAAGATGATGAATACATCCTGCGATTGCTAATTGTTGATGATGTGTATACGCGCGGGAACACATTTGCGGCTTGCAAAGAGCTCATGCTAGACGCAGATAGCAGATCCTCAATTGGCGGCTTGTTTATTGCCAAGACTTGGGCCCGAGACTCTTGACTCAAAGAATCGGAGTACTGCTTGATCTAGATCAGACACTCGTCGATTCGTCTGCCCTAAAGGCATTGCGCGACTCACGCAGGTGGGAAGAGGTATACAGGAATGTAGACAGCGTACGTCCGTATTTATATGCAAGAGAATTCTTGATTCAACTCAAGAATTCCCAAATCCCTTACGGAATCGTTACTAGCGCCCCTAGGAGATACGCCGAGCTTGTGTTACGCGTGCATGATCTGCCAATCGAGGTTGTGACTGCATTTCATGACACCCGGCGGCATAAGCCTGCCCCGGATCCCTTGCTTCACGCAATGACGGCCATGAATATGCACCGAGGCGTATACATCGGAGATGAAGAACGCGATAGGGCTGCGGCGGCGGGCGCAGGATTGGAGTTTATCGAAGCGCAGCATTCCAGTTCGGAGTTCTTCCGCGAAGCGTGGCTTATGGTGGAGAAGAATCTGTCAAGAATTAGTCTAGGCTAATGAAATGAGCCGATTGATTTTTGCCCAGGTTATTGCACGTTCTGGTGAATTTGTAGATCGGCTGGGCCCTGCTTTCCAGGTTAAGATTTTTCGGTCTTTCGAATCAGCAAAGGCTCTTCTAAGCGCGACGCCAGATGCGTTTGAGTCGTTAGGTGGTGCAAGAATTGCTGCGATTGGTCTCCAGCAATATGTGCAGTCGCAGGGCCTGGATGATCTTGAGGAAAATGCGGTTCGGTTCATTGATTATCACGAGAACAACGAGATCCATGTTGCAGCCATTGATGATGATGATTACCCCCATATCCTTTCAGAGGCAGCAGACGCGCCACTACTTCTCTATTGGCGCGGCAGCCTTTCCGGCCTTGAGGTGGCTAGCGCGGCAGTCGTTGGAACTCGTTCGCCGACCGAAATTGGGCTAGAGATTTGTGATCGAGTGACGAGTTTCCTGGCAGGTAAAGGCGTGGGTATCGTTAGTGGCCTCGCGCTTGGCATTGATACCGTTGCACATAAGTCTGCGTTAACTGCAAACGGTTATACGGCCGCAGTATTGGCGCAGTCCCTGAAGCGTGGGCAGGTAGCACCGGGTTCGAATCTTGCGCTCTCTGAGGCGATTTTAGAGGCCGGAGGCGCGTTAATCAGTGAGCATCCGCTCGGGGCGATTACAGACAGATTTGAATTCGCTCGACGTGATCGAATTCAATCAGGACTATCGCGGGTCGTTATTCCTATCCAGACGGATGTGAAAGGCGGGACACAGAACACAATTGCGGCAGCGAAAAAGCAAGGCCGAAAAATTTGGGTTCCTGAGGTGCAAGCCGAGGTGAGTCAGGATAAGTGGAACGGCATCCGCGAGCTAATCGACAAGAAGTTAGCATCACCATTTAGCGCTGCCAATTATCAAGAGATTCTTAGCGACGCTAGTACTGATCACGTTGCGGCGCCAAATCTTGGTTTATTCCCATAAGCCTTCACTTACAGGCGTAGACAACTTAGATCTGCTTCAGCTTCGGCAACACCTCTTCGGCGAAGCGGATCATCGACTCCTCATCGTGCGGGGTAGAGAAGCCAGCAATCAGGTGGCGGTAGCCGATCTTTAGGTACGGAGCGAGGTGCTCTACGACCTGATCGACGGTGCCGACCGGCTGGTTCTCCCAGGCTGGCTCAATGCCGTTGGCGGCGAACTGGGCCTTGTGGATGCGCAGCGCCTCGGCGGCATCGTTGCGAATCACCACGTTGCCAATGCCCACGGTGCGGTCGATCGTGCCGGGGTCGCGGCCAAGGGTCTCGCAGTGCTTCAACAGCACCTCTTCCTTGTGTGCGACCTGTTCCGGTGTGCCGCTCACGTTGTTGGCGTCGCCGTACTTGGCAACGAGCTTCAGCGTGACCTGCTCGCCACCGCCGCCGATCAGGATCGGCAGATGCTTCTGAATAGGGGCGGGAAGGTTGCGTACCGTCTTCGCCTTGTAGCGTGGGCCGGTCGCGGTTGGTTCGGTGCCGTCGAGCATGCCGCGCATGATCGGTAG
This sequence comes from Candidatus Limnocylindrus sp., assembly GCA_044341795.1. Taxonomy (GTDB): domain Bacteria; phylum Chloroflexota; class Limnocylindria; order Limnocylindrales; family Limnocylindraceae; genus Limnocylindrus. The sequence goes on along the minus strand of JBIIRA010000024.1, from coordinate 5,252 downwards.
GGCCTCGCCCAGCCAGCGGAGTCGCTCTGGGAAACCATCTCCGAAGTTCAGACCGAAGTGCTCGTGCTCCTCTTCGAACCAGGCGGCACCCACGCCAAGGATGGCGCGGCCGTTGGAGATGTGGTCGAGGGTGGTGGCGAGCTTCGCCGTAATGGTTGGCTCACGGAAGGTGTTCGCGCCGACCATCAGGCCGATGCGAATCCTTGAGGTGTTCTCAGCCCACGAGACGAGCGTCGACCAGCCTTCAAACATGGGGCCGTTCGGGTTGCCGATGATTGGGTACATGTGGTCCCAGGTCCAGAGGGTGTCGAAGCCCACGCGATCGGCGGTCACGCCCATCGACTTGACCGACTTCCACTCGGTGAACTGCGGCCATACCAGTGCGCCAATCTTGACCTCACCCACGATGAACCCTCCTTCGCCCATGCGGCAGGCCGCCGCGTTGCGCTTAGGGTACTCCTCTGCGGGCGGTGCCTTGTGCGGGAGCGCAGAGGCTAACAGGGTGCGAACCCCTGTTGCCTCCGCGGGATCTCGCCTATCGTGCTGCTAGTGGAGTGCCCGCCAGGCTTCAGTTTCTGAGCCCTGCGTTCTACTTGGGCCTTCTGCTACAGGGGGATCAATGAAGGCTGGAAAAACCGTGAAGCTGCTACTCGCAGCATCGCTCGCCGCTGGCGCCATGGCGTTTGCGCCGGCGCAGGTGCGCGCCGCTGACCCGGTTGTGACTGTGATTGACGGCACTGGCATGACGGTAGTGCAGCAGACTACTGTTGGATTCAGTTCTGGCTCATGGGGCGCGGCGACATCCGCCTACGAACAGGCGATAGTGGTGTACGTGCCGGTTACCCTCCCAGCTGACATGCGATCGACGATCTCTTTTGATTATGCGGTGAGTTCCTCCGGACCCTTGATGGTGGGCGGGACAATGGCCTGCACAATTTTCGCTACAGCACTAAACAACAATCAGTTTCGTGTGGACATTGTTGAATCTACCCTTTCAGGGCAGTCATGGTTTGGCTCGCCAGCACTCGGGCTACTCAAGAATGCACTGACACCAGTCGCCAGTGGCAGTGGGCGCATCGATGTTGATGTGACCGCATGGGCAGGGACGACGGTGAGCCTAGCGTTTCGTGCCGCCTACTGTGGTGATGTGCCCAGCTTTGATATTGAGGCTCAATGGTCGAACGTCACGTTAACGACGACCGACTTCTGGGTCGATGCGCCAGTGGCAACGGTGAAGCCTGTTGTGACTGGTAGCTATGCCGCGGTAGGTGTTCAGCTCACCGGAACGCGCGGCACCTGGACGAGCATCAGCGCTTACTTCCGTCCGCAGTGGTATCGCTGCACCAAGGCAGGCGTTGCAGTTGATCAGTACACGTCAGGCTCCGCGCCTTCGGGTTGCTCGGCGATCAGTGGTGCTAACGAGCTCACCTACACCCCAGTCACTGCCGACAAGGGAAAGTTCCTGCGCATGCGCAGTGGCGGCACGGGGGATGGTGGGCAGCTCTTCTCGTTCTCCAAGGCCACGGCGGTGATCGGCACCGCCCCGGTGAGTAAGGCGAGTGCTCCGCCAACTGTGGGAGGCGTCCTGAGGGTTGGGCGAACGCTTACTGCGGCGAAGGGCACCTGGACAGCAACCCCAACAGCCACGTATCGATACCAGTGGTATCGCTGCACTGCAGCGGGGGCTGCTACATCAACGGTGCCAGGCACCTGCACGCTCATTGCGGGGGCAACCAAGAGCACGTACAAGCTCGTAGCAGCCGATAAGGCCGCCGGACACATTCGTGTCACGGTCACCGCGACCTCCACTGCGGGGGTGGCGGTCCGCGTCAGTGCTGCCAAGAAGATTCTGTAGCGTTTCACGCTCGGCGTGCCGAACAGCCCTCACCTTCGGGTGGGGGCTGTTGTTGTTTACGGGGCTCGCGTAGAGTGTGCGGGCTGTAAATCAGAGCCTCTGGTTCAGCCCGCTAGTTAGAGGTGCATTGTGGCCAAGGAAACCGTTGACGGAGCCGCTCAGCCGAAGAAGAAGATGAGTAAGAAGCGCAAGTTCCTCATCGCCCTCGGCGTGATTGCCGGCCTCCTCGTTGGCGCATGGGTCCTCGTTGTCACACCTGCTGTCAACAAGCTCGCAACCGAGCAGTTACAGGCCGCGGGCCTTGAGGGCGCGATCGTCGAGGTCCGCGCTGATGGCGCGAAGCTCACCCTCCCAACACTCCCTGCCTCGGTGGGCGGTGGCGAATTGATGGCGACCAATCTTGTCTTTGAGTTTGGTGGCTTGGGCGTTGATGACGTCAATGGTCTGATGGCCGGCGCCAATGCGGGCACCATCGTCCTCCCTGAAGGAACGCGATTCACCATGACCGCCGACACCTTCTCCTCGTTTTCGAAGTTGACCGTGACTGGCACCGAGAAGTCGGCGGCCCTGACCGGAACGATCCCCAACGAGCTTGCCGAAGCGCTGGCAGCAGCGATCAAAGATGGAAAGATCGAAGGTTCTGATGCGACTGCAGGGCTCCCGATGAGCGACATCGTCTTGACCCCTGGCGACGGCGGAACGGTAATGACCGCGACGATTGACGTTGCGGCGATGCTGGCGCTTCTCGCGAAGTAGACGCTGCGTACGCAGCGCGGCTGCGCCGCTCGCTAGCCGACGATATTGACGAGGCGCCCGCCGGCGTGGATCACCTTCTTCGGCGCGCGCCCCTCAAGGGCGAGCTGCACCTTTGGTGAGGCGAGGGCGAGCGCTTCAATCTCGGCTTCGGTGGCGGTGGCGCTCACAGTGAGCTTGTCGCGCAGCTTGCCGTTCACCTGCACCGGAAGTTCGCGGGTGCTCTCGGTGAGCAGGCTCGTGTCAACGGTTGGCCAGGCGCACTGATGGATTGAGGTCCAGCGCGGGTCGCTGGCGCTGATGCCGGCGGCCGCCTGCACGCGGCTGTGCATCTCGTCGGCGAGGTGCGGCGCCATTGGGGCAATACCGGCGAGCAGGTAGTGAATCGCCTCGTTCCACGCCGCGGTGCCGGCCACGGGGCTGCCGCGATACGGGAAGAGCGCGTTGGCAAGCTCCATGAGCTTTGCAACGGCAGTGTTGAAGCGGAAGGCTTCGATGTCGGTGCCAACGCCGCCGAGCGCCTTGTGCGCGGCGCGACGCACCGCTGCTTCACCTGCGGCCTGGTCTTGGCCTTCGGGAAGCACGCCAGAGTTCGGATCACCCGGCTCCTTGCCGTGTGGGTCGAGGGCGAGGGTCCAGATGCGGCCAAGGAAGCGCACCATGCCGCTGATGCCGCTCGACGACCATGCGCCACCCTGATCCCACGGGCCCATGAACATCAAGAAGAGACGCACCGCGTCGGCACCGTGTCGGCTGACGAGTTCGTCGGGGTCTTGCACGTTGCCGCGCGACTTCGACATGCGCTCGCCGTCGGCGCCAAGGATCTGCCCCTGATTGAAGAGGCGCGTGAACGGCTCTGATTCACCGATCAACCCAAGGTCGCGCATCGCCTTGGTGAAGAAGCGCGAGTAGAGCAGGTGCATCACCGCATGCTCGGCGCCACCGGTGTACTGATCTACGGGGCACCAGGCATCAACGAGCTTGCGATCAACAGGGCCGAGTTCGTTTGTTGGCGCGAGATAGCGATACCAGTACCACGACGAATCAACGAAGGTGTCCATCGTGTCGGTCTCGCGCTGGCCAGGGCCGCCGCACTTCGGGCAGGGCACGTTGAGCCACGCGGTGGCGGTCTTCAGTGGCGACTCACCGGTCGCCTTGAAGTCGACGTCATCAGGAAGCGTGACTGGCAACTGCTCCACCGGCACGCCGACGGGGCCGCAGGTTTCGCAGTGAATGATCGGGATCGGTGTGCCCCAGTAGCGCTGACGGCTGATCAACCAGTCGCGCAGTCGGTAGGTGACCTTCTTCTCGCCGCTCTTGCCGCTTTCGAGATGGGCGATCGCCTTGGTGAGTGACTCTGGCCAGGCGGCGCCGTTCCAGGCGGGGCTGTTCACAGCAACGGCGGCACCCTCGGCTTTCTCCACATACGGCAGCGGTACGTCGTTTGGTGTAGCGGCAAGGCTCGCTGGTGCCACGACCGGCTTGATCGGCAGGCCGAACTGCTGGGCGAACTCGTAGTCGCGCTCGTCGTGCGCTGGCACCGCCATGATCGCCCCCGTGCCGTAGCCGGCGAGCACGTAGTCGGCGATCCACACGGGAATCTGTTCGCCGTTCACCGGGTTGATCGCGAATGCACCCGTGGCCACACCGCTCTTCTCTTTGGTGGTGGTGAGGCGATCAATTTCGGTCTTGCGCTTCGTCGCCTCGATGTAGGCGGTGACGGCAGCGCGCTGCTCTGGCGTGGTGATGGTGTCGACGAGCTCATGCTCTGGTGCAAGCACCATGAAGGTTGCGCCGTAGAGGGTGTCGGGGCGCGTGGTGAAGACGCGCAGCTTCTCGCCGCCGGCATGATGTGTCGCTGGTGCAACGGTGAAGTCGACTTCGGCACCTTCGGAGCGCCCGATCCAATTTGTTTGCATGGTGCGAATCGGCTCTGGCCAATTGAGCCCCTCGTAGGAGAGCAGCTCGTCAGCGTAGTCGGTGATCTTGAAGAACCACTGCGTCAGGTCGCGCTTGGTGACTGGTGTTGAGCAGCGCCAGCAGACGCGATCAACGCCTTCGACCTGTTCGCGCGCGAGAGTCACCTGGCACGACGGGCACCAATCGACTGGTGCCTGCTTGCGGTAGGCGACGCCCTTCTCGTAGAACTTCAGGAAGATCCACTGGTTCCAGCGGAAGTAGACCGGGTCGCAGGTGACGACCTCGCTCTTCCAATCAAATGAGGCGCCCATGCTGCGCAGCTGACGGCGCATGTTCTCCATGTTGGCGTACGTCCACTCGCGCGGATGAATCTTGCGCTTGATCGCGGCGTTCTCAGCGGGGAGACCGAAGGCATCGAAGCCGACCGGGTAGAAGACATTGAATCCCTGCATGCGCTTGTAGCGCGCAATCGCGTCGGTCGGAGTCTTTACGTACCAGTGGCCAATGTGCAGGTCGCCCGACGGATAGGGCCACATCGTGAGCAGGTAGTAGTTGGGCTTGCTCGTATCGGTGAGGTCGGTGGTGTGGAGCCCAAGCTCTTCCCAGCGGCGCTGCCAGCGCGGCTCAATCTCGGTCGGGTCGTACCGCTCGAGTCGCTCGTCTTGCTCGGCCACGGGTGGGGCTCCTCTCCTTCCGAAGCGCGCCATTTGGCGGCTTGGTGGAG
>JBIIRA010000073.1:0-3702 GCA_044341795.1 Candidatus Limnocylindrus sp. | reverse complement strand
GGTCCGCCTCGTTGACTTCTCGCCGATGATCTCCAAGATGTCACCCTCGAGCACGGTGACCGATGCACCGAGGCCGATACCGCACTCCTGGCCCTCTTTCACCTCACGGACGTCATCACGGAAGCGGCGCAGGGATTCAATCACGTCAGTGGCAACAAGGTTCCCGCCGCGCATGACGCGGACCTTCGCGCCGCGGGTGACGCGGCCTTCTCGAATGATGGAGCCGGCAATGACGAAGCCCTTCCCTGGGAAGAGCTGCTTCACCTCAGCACGCCCCTCAACAACCTCTGACTTCTCAGGATCGAGCATCCCCTCAAGCGCAGCCTTCATATCGTCGGCGAGCTCGTAGATGATCTCGTAAAGGCGCACGTCCACCTTGTCCGTTTCGGCCATGCGGCGTGCACCTGGAGTGAGCGTGGTGGTGAAGCCGAGCACGATGGCATCAGATGCTGAGGCGAGCAAGATGTCGTTCTCGGTGACCTCTCCCGCGGCGGAGAGGAGCACGTTGATGCGCACCTCATCGCTCTGCATCTTCTCGAGCTGATGCTCGATGGCGCCGAGTGATCCGGCCACATCGGACTTCAGAATGACGCGGACCTCTTTGCCGGCTCCAGACTGAATGCGCTTGTAGAGGTCCTCCATCGTGGCGTGGCCACTATCGCGCCCAGCGCTCGTGGCGTCGGCGGCGGCCTCAGACCAGGCGCGAGCCTCCTTCTCGTCTGCTGCAATACGGAAGATCTCACCACTCACGGGGACCTCGGGGAGGCCGGAAACAACGACCGCTGTGGAGGGTCCAGCCAGCTTGATCCGGCCCCCATCGGTCGACTCCAGCGAGCGGACCTTCCCCGAGATGGCGCCGACGACCATATGGTCACCAACGCGGAGGGTGCCCGTCTGCACGATCACGGTGGCGATCGGACCTCGCCCCTTGTCGCGCTGGGCCTCAATCACGGTGCCCACGGCGAGTCGAGCCGCATCAGCCTTGTAGTCACCGAGATCGGCGACAAGGAGGACCATATCGAGCAGATCGTCGAGACCGATACCCGTTTTAGCCGACACCGCGACGAGCGGCACGTCGCCGCCGTAATCCTCAATGACGACGTTGGACTCCGCGAGCTCCGTCTTCACGCGATCTGGGTTTGCATCTGGCTTGTCGATCTTGTTGAGCGCGATGATAATCGGCACGTTCGCTGCGCGAGCATGGCTGATCGCCTCTTTTGTCTGTGGCATCACACCGTCATCAGCGGCGACCACAACGATGGCGATATCGGTCACTCGCGCGCCGCGTGCTCGCATCGCTGTGAAGGCTTCGTGTCCAGGGGTGTCGAGGAAGAGGATGGAGCGGTCGCCACGCTGAACCTGGCTGGCACCAAGGTGCTGGGTAATGCCGCCACGCTCGCCGTCGGCAACGCTGGTCTTGCGCAGCGCATCGAGCAGGCTCGTCTTGCCGTGGTCAACGTGGCCCATCACGGTAACGATCGGTGCGCGCGAGATGAGTGTCGCGCCTGGATCTTCACTAAAGAATTCCGTCTTCGCTGCAGCTGGTGCGGCCTCAGGAGTTGCCTCCGGCGTGGCCTCATCTTCGTCAGGCTCGGGCTCCTTAACCGTAAAGCCGAGCTCGGTCGCAATGAGGGAGGCCGTTTCACGATCAATGCCCTGGTTCATGGTGGCAAAGACGCCGCTCCGAATCAGCGGGTTGATGATGTCAGCGGGGTTTACCTTGAGTAGCGTTGCAAGATCGCCAACGACGATGGAGGCGGGCAGCTCAAGGACGCCATCATGCACCTGCGCAACACGTGCTGGCTTCGGCTCTGGCGGCAAGCGATCGGGGCGCGGTGGACGGATGCTCTTGCGCTGCTTTGTCATCTGCTACCCCCTTTCGCTTCTTTGGCGTTGTCGCTCAATCAGAATCTGTTCGATCTCGGCAGCCGCGATGCGACCCCTCAATCCCCGTCGTAGTCCGTCACCAATGAGCAGGTCGTGCGCTTCGTTGCCGCTCTGGCAGATCCAGGCACCTCGACCGCCGACTGCGCCTGTTTGTACTCCCCCATCTGCGGAGGCTCCGTACCGCACAAGCGTCTCCACCGGCTGTGTCAGCCGACAGGCCACGCAGGTGCGTGCACGAACAGCGGGCGTCTTAGGCCTCCTCGCCCACTGGGGCGTCCGCAGGCGCTTCAGCAGCCCCTGTTCCATCACTGGCAATGTCAATGCGGAATCCGGTGAGTCGTGCCGCTAGGCGTGCATTCTGTCCGCCAGCGCCGATCGCAAGCGAGAGTGCACGCTCAGGAACGACGACAGTTGCTGACTTAGACGCCTCATCAACGGTGACCGAAACGACGGGTGCTGGTGAGAGGGCTCGCCCAATCGCCTCAGCCGCGTCGTCGGTGTGCGCGATGATGTCGATCTTCTCGCCGCCAAGGTCTTCAACAACAGCCTGCACACGTGCGCCACGCTGGCCCACAACTGCGCCGACAGGGTCGAGGCCGACCTGTTTCGTTGCTACAACGATCTTGGTGCGGCTTCCAGGCTCACGAGCGATCGAGGTGATCTCCACGGTGCCCGCAGTCAACTCAGGAACTTCAAGCTCAAAGAGCTTCTTGACGAAGTTCTTATGGGTACGCGTCAGAAGGATTTCTGGGCCACGAACCGTTGTTCGCACCTCAAGGAGCAGCGCCTTAACGTTTTCGCCAATGCGGAAGGTGTCGAGCTGCGACTGCTCGGTTGCAGGCAGGTACGCTTCGGCCTTCCCTACGTCCAAGACAAGGTTGCGGCGATCGACGCGCATCACGACACCGGTGAGGATCTCACCAGCACGCTCGGCAAACGACTGCATGATCAGGTCGCGCTGGATCTGGATGAGGCGCTGCTGCAGCGCCTGGCGCGCCTGGGCGGCAACGATGCGACCCATATCGCCATCCATCTCTTCCAGTTCAATGAGGTCACCAGCAACGGCGCCTGGCTTTGCGGCCTGGGCCTCCTCTGGCGTCCACTCTGCACCTGGGACGAGGACCTCTTCAACTACTCGACGGGCCCGGAAGACCCGCATTGCCCCTGATTCAGGATCAAGGCGCACGTGGATATCGGATGAAGCGTGTCGACGGTTCAGGGCGACCGCGTAGGACTCCTCTGCCGCCTGCAACACCGCAGCTCGATCGATACCGCGCTCAGCGCCTAGCTGAATGAGGGCGCTCACAAGCTCTTTGCTCACGTCACGCCTCCCTTCTGTACTTGCGACCCCGATAAAAAAGACGTGGGGGTCACCCACGTCTCTCGTTCGGCGGCCGTTGTTACAGCAACTATACCACGGGGATGAAGGGTCCTAAACCGAGCGTGCCTGGCAGGCCGGTTAGCGTGTGCGAGGGCTGCGCAAAGACAGCGGGCGCTAGCTCTTTGGGTAGCGGGCCGCTACGTAGCGTTCGAGGATCTCCAAGAACTCAGCCACGATCCTCTCGCCGCGCAGGGTGGTGAGGAGGGCGCCATCTTGGAATACGGGGGCGACTGGCTCCTCGAAGGTGCCCGGGAGGCTGATCCCAAGGTTGGCGTGCTTCGACTCCCCTGGCCCGTTCACTACGCACCCCATCACCGCCACCTCAAGGTTCTCAACTCCTGGGTGCAGTGGGCGCCACTCTGGCAGACGCGCCTTCAGGTACGCCTGGATCTCTTGCGCCATCTCCTGGAAGAAGGTGCTCGTCGTGCGTCCGC
>JBIIRA010000072.1:0-3754 GCA_044341795.1 Candidatus Limnocylindrus sp. | reverse complement strand
GGCGCACCGCATGGCGATAGCCGATGAAGCTAATTGCCGAGAGATACGCAATGTCGACCAGCATGAGCCAGTTCAGGTCGCCGAAGCAGAGCGAGCGCACCAGATGCGTGCCGCGCGTCAGTGGCGAGAGCTCCACGATCCAGCGCAGCGCCCCTGGGTAGATCTCTACCGGGTAGAAGGTCGCCGAGAAGAGGAAGAGCGGCGTCAGGATGATGAAGAGGAAGTCGAAGTCTTTCCAGCTACGCATATGGGTGGTGATGGCGAAGCCTGCAGCACCGAATGAGAATCCGATAAAGATCACCGCGAGTGGGGCGAGCAGCGCGAGCGGTGACTGCACGAGGCCGAAGGCAAGCATCACCACAAGGAAGGCGGTGGCGTAAATGACGCCGCGCAGGTTGGACCAAAGCAGCTCCCCGACCGCCAGGTCGCCCACGCCAACCGGCGTGGAAAGAATTGCGTCGTAGACCTTACCGTACTTCAACTTGTAGAAGATGTTGAAGGTGGAGTCGAAGATTGCTCCATTCATGGCGGCACTCGCGAGGAGTGCGGGGGCAACGAAGGCCGCATAAGGAACTTCGACACCGCCGTACGGAATGGTGCCGATCACACCGCCCACGCCGTAGCCGATGCCGAGCAAGAAGAAGAGCGGTTCGAAGAAGCCGGTCACGATGATCAGCCACTGTCGGCGATAGACGAAGACGTTTCGCTCGAAGACGCTAAAGGCGCGTGGGGCGAGGCTGGCGATCACTTCAGCATCCTCTTTCGGAAGAGGTAGATCGCAGCGATGGAGCCGCCAATCCCCCACAGCAGCAGTGCGCCGACGTGGAACCAAACAAAGGTGACTGGGGTGCCCAGCGCCAGCGAGCGGCTGAGGGCCACGCCGTGAGCGAGCGGGGTGCACCAGGAGAGGACTTGGGCGGCAAACGGCAGATTCTCGATCGGGAAGTAGGTCCCCGAGAAGAAGCCGAGCGGGGTGATGATCAGTCGGAAGAGGAAGGCGAACCCCTGGTCTGACTTCTGCGTCACCGAGAAGGCTGCCATCGGAGCGCCGAAGGCGAAGGCGGTGAGCACAGAGATACCGATCATGCCGAGCGCCCCGGTTGGGCTCGTCGCGATCCCCGTAACGAGGAGGACCCCCGCAAAGAACGCCGCGGCGAAGGCGACCTTCCCCACGATGAAGGCGATCGCGCCGACCATGACGTCGGCAGCGTTGAGGGGTGTCGCCACCATGGCGTGATAGATGCGGACCCACGCAACGCGCGCCAAGATCGGCCAGGCTGCCTCGCTGGTCGCAAGATTCATCGCTGAGCTAACCATCAGTGCTGGAGCGATGTAGGCGACGTAGCTGACCCCGCCCGTGATTTCGGCGGCCTTGTCGCCAACGAGGACGCCGAGGCCAATGCCGAGTCCTGCAAGTACGACGAGTGGTTCGATGAAGCCGCTAAAGACCGACCCCTGCCACTCGCGTCGATAAACGGAAATCATGTACGCCACGACGTGGCGCCAACGCGTTGGATGTGGTGCCGCCTCGCGGATGGCGGCGAGTCGGCTGCGCGTTCGATTCGGAGCGACGCTCGACGCGGCGGTCACTCGTCGAGTGTCCGGCCAGTAAGCCGAAGGAAGACGTCCTCCAAGCTTGAACGTCGTACGAGCCAACTCTCAGGATCGAGGCCGTGCTCAAGTGCGCGGGCGTGCGCCGCTTCACCGTTCTCGCAGCCAATGATCACACGCTCCGCGAGTCGCTCATAGCGATCGCCAATCCCTTCCAGCACCTTCGCATCAATAGATTCGGTACCGTTCGGGAAGCGCAGCTCCAGCACTTCGCGCGACGCGTGTTCAACAATGAGTTGGCGCGGCGATCCCTCGGCGACGATCTTCGCCTGGTCCATCACCACGAGTCGGTCGCAGAGTTGTTCGGCCTCATCCATGTAGTGGGTGGTCAACACGATCGTGGTGCCGCCGCGCTTCAGTCGCTGCAACGCATCCCACAAGAGGTGTCGCGCCTGTGGGTCAAGACCGGTGGTCGGCTCGTCGAGCATCAAGATGCGTGGGCTGGCGATGAGTGATCGCGCAATGGAGAGTCGGCGCTTCATGCCGCCCGAGAGCGGCTCTACCTGATCCTTGGCACGATCGCTCAACTGGAAGAGTTCAAGGAGTTCATCAGCGCGCGTTGCGATTGCTGCGCGATCCATGCCGAAGAAGCGACCGAAAATGAGCAGGTTCTCCCGAACCGTCAGCTCCATATCGAGCGTCTCTTGCTGGTGCACCACGCCGATCCGCCCGCGAATCTCGGAGCCATGAAGGTCTGGGTCCTGCCCGAAGATCTCGAGGGTGCCCGATGTGCGCGGCGAGACGCCCGCGATCATGCGCATCGTGGTCGTCTTCCCTGCGCCGTTTGGTCCTAGGAAGCCGAAGAACTCGCCGTCGCGAACGTCGAAGTCGATGCCGGCCACGGCTGACCGCGCCCCGAAGACCTTTGTCAGGCCTCGGGCGCGGATCAGCGCGGTAGGTTCAGATGCGGAGTTGGTCATACCCATAGGTTAGACCTCCTTCGCTTCGCCTTCGATCGTCTCCTCGCTGGCCGGGGTTGGCTCACCACTTTCGGCGCCGTTTGCACCTTCGGCCTGACCCTGCTGGTAGGCGGCGGTGCCGATCTCTGACATGAGTCGCGCGAGCGCCTCGCCCTTCTCCTTCAGGAGCGCCTGGTCTTCACCCTTGAGGGCCTCGCGGACCTCGCCGATGAGCCCTTCGGCCTCGGACTTCTTCGCCGCATCGACCTTGTCGCCAAGATCGGCCAGCGTCTTCTCTGCCTGGAAGGCGAGCGCTTCGGTCTGATTGCGGAAGTCGACCGCCTCGCGGCGTGCCTTGTCTTCTGCCTCATGATCCTTCGCCTCGCGCACCATGCGATCAACATCGTCCTTGCCGAGCATCGAGCTGCCGGTGATGCGCACCTGCTGCTCCTTGCCGGTCGCGCGATCCTTCGCCTTCACGTCGAGGATGCCGTTCGCGTCGATGTCGAACGTCACCTCAACCTGTGGCACACCGCGCGGAGCGGCGGGGATCCCGGAGAGGATGAACTTGCCGAGCGTCTTGTTGTCGGCGGCAAATTCGCGCTCACCCTGCAGCACGTGGATCTCCACCTGCGGCTGGTTGTCGGAGGCCGTCGAGAACGTTTGACTCTTTGAGGTTGGGATCGTCGTGTTGCGTTCGATGAGCTTCGTCATCACGCCACCCAACGTCTCAATGCCGAGCGAGAGTGGCGTCACGTCGAGCAACAGCACATCCTTGACGTCGCCCGCGAGGACGCCGCCCTGGATCGCGGCGCCGATCGCCACCACCTCGTCAGGGTTCACACCCTTCGACGGCTCCTTGCCACCGAAGAGCGCCTTGACCGCCTCAACAACGGCGGGCATGCGCGTCATACCGCCGACGAGAACGACCTCATCGATCTCGGAAGGCTTCAGTCCCGCATCCTTGAGGGCGGCGAGCACTGGGGCCTTCGTCTTCTCAATCAGGTCGGCGACCAGGGCCTCGAGCTTCGCTCGGGTCAGGGTCACCACCACGTGCTTCGGACCGGTCGCGTCTGCCGTGATGTACGGCAGGTTGATCTCAGTCTGGCCCGTGCCCGAGAGCTCGATCTTGGCCTTCTCCGCCGCCTCCTTGAGGCGCTGGAGGGCCTGCTGATCCTTCGACAGGTCGATCCCCTGGTCCTTCTTGAACTCGGCCAAGAGCCAGTCGATGATGCGCTGGTCGA
>JBIIRA010000071.1:0-3764 GCA_044341795.1 Candidatus Limnocylindrus sp. | reverse complement strand
CGTGGCTGCGGGCTCCGGCCTGCGCATGGGCGGCGTCGACAAGTCGCTCATCCCCATTGCTGGAAAGCCAGCACTGCGCTGGTCGCTGGAGTCGTTCGCGGCAACCGCTGGCGTTCGGCGCATCGTTATTGTCACCGCGCAGGATCGTGTGGCCAACTACGCCGCACTCCCGTGGATCCCTGCCGCTGTCGTCGCCGTTGTTCCCGGTGGCGAGACACGATCCGCTTCGGTCGCCGCTGGCCTGCACGCGCTCGAGCGTGCCCCAGGCGAGGCGGGTGCGGTACTGCTGATTCATGATGCTGCACGGCCGGGCGTTGATGCCGACGTCACGCTCCGAGTGGTTGCTGCCGCCCTGCAGCACGGTGCCGCCGCTCCAGTGATGCCGATCGCCGACACGCTGAAGCGGGTCGCGCCAAGCGCAGCAGGTACCGCAACCGCACACAGTTCAGGGAGCGTCGATCGCGCGGGCGTGGTTTCGGCACAGACGCCGCAAGGGATCGCCGCGCAACACGTCCCCGCCTTTGCTGCCGCGCTTGCCCGCGACGCTGCGGCGACCGACGATACGAGCGTTCTTGAATCGATCGGCGTCGCCGTTGAGCTCGTGCAGGGATCGGCCCGCCTGCGCAAGCTGACCGAGCCGGACGACATTCTCTCCGTCGGCGCACTGTTGCGACCGTCGGATCCGACCGTCTCCTTCAGCGAAATCCTCTCCGCTCTCCCTGGAAGCCGCATCCGCGTTGGCTGGGGAGACGACGCGCACCCGGTCGGCACAAGCGGCACGCTGCATCTCGGTGGACGCCCCTTCCCCGAAAGCCCAGCGCTGGTCGGGCACTCCGATGGGGACGTGGTGCTCCATGCGGTGGCAGACGCCCTGATTGGCGCCGCAGGACTCGGCGATCTGGGGCGACTCTTCCCGGCGACCGATGCGACGCCGAAGGGGATTGCGAGTGGTGCGCTGCTCGCCGAGAGCGTGGAGCGCGCTGCTGCCGTTGGCGTGCAACCGCTCTGGGTCGATCTCCTGATCACCGCCAGCGCTCCAAAGCTTGCGCCACACCTCGACGAGATCGGTGCGAATGTGGCGGGCCTCCTAGGCATTCCCGTCGATCGCGTCAGCGCGAAGGCGTCGAGCGGTAATCTGGTGGGCGACGAGGGTGCCGGCAAGGCGATTCGCTGCGCCGCCATCCTTGTAGCGCAGCGAAGGGGTACCTCGGAGTGAGCCTGCAGTTCCGCGATACGCTGAGCGGGGAGACTCGACCCTTCACGCCCGTCGACCCAAAACAGGTCGGCGTCTATTCCTGTGGGCCGACGATCTACGGCCCCGCCCATATCGGTAACTTCCGCAGCTTCCTCTTTGCCGACACGTTGGTGCGCTGGCTCCGGGCGAGCGGCCGCACCGTGCGATGGGTGGTAAACCTGACCGACATTGACGACAAGATCATTCGCACCGCAGCGGCAGAGGGCGTAGAGATTCGCGCGCTCACCGATCGCTGGGAGGCGGTCTTCCGCGCCGACATGGCCGCCTTGCGCATGGCCACCCCAGACGAGATGCCGCGCGCAACAGAACATATCCCTGACCAGATCGCCCTCGTGCAGCAGCTCCTCGACAAGGGGCACGCCTATCGCACCGAGGATGGATCCATCTTCTTCAAGATCTCGTCGTGGCCAGCCTACGGCAAGCTCGCTCGCCTCGATCCTGAAGCGATGCGCGTTGGCGAGCGCGTCGAGGCGGACGAGTACAGCAAGGATGACGTGCGCGACTTCGTCTTGTGGAAGGCGGCGAAGCCTGGCGAGCCATCGTGGGATGGCCCGCTCGGCCCAGGGCGACCAGGATGGCACCTCGAGTGCTCGGCGATGAGCATGCGCTACCTCGGTGAGTCGTTCGATCTGCACACGGGCGGCATTGACCTCGTCTTCCCACATCATGAAGACGAGATCGCTCAGTCTGAGGCGGCAACAGGGAAGCCGTTCGTCGGCACTTGGATGCACTGTGCGCACCTGCACGTCTCTGGCGACAAGATGTCAAAGTCGCTCGGCAACATTTCTCGTGTGAGCGACCTGCTCGCTGGCGGCGCTGAGCCGCGCGCGCTACGCCTTGCCCTCATCTCCGCGCACTACCGCACAAATCTCAACTACAACGACGATTCGCTTACCGCAGCCGCATCGGCCATCGCGCGCATTGATGCCTTCGTCGCCGCACTGAACGCACGGAGCGCGATCACAACCAGTGATGCAGACGCCGATCAGCGCGCGACAACACTTGCCGAGACAAGCTGGAGCCGATTCGCGGCAGCAATGGATGACGACCTCGCCGTCCCCGAAGCACTCGCAGCACTCTTCGATTTGGTACGCGACGGGAATCGTCTCCTCGACGCGAACTGCAGCGGGGCAGGGGCGCAGGCGCTGGTCGCCGTTCTGGAAAAGATCAACGCCGTGCTCGCGGTGCTGCCAGATCGCGCGGTGCTTCCAGCGGGTGCGGAGGCACTCCTGGCAGAGCGCATTGCCGCCCGCGCCGCCAAGGACTGGGCGCGCTCCGATGCGCTGCGTGACGAGCTGGCGATCCTTGGCGTGCTCATTGATGACGGTCGCGATGGGCAGCGCTGGCGACTGGCTGGGCCACAGGCATGAACGACGAGCAGCGCCCGCGAGCACCGCGCCCCGGCGGCTTCCGCCCCGGCGGCCCTGGTGGACCACGACCTGGCGTCGCACGCCCAACCTTTAGCGCAGGCGGCGCCAAGCAGTGGGCGTCACGACGGGCGATCTCTCTCCAGGTTGCGGGCATGGTCGGCCCAGAGCACGAGGTGATCGCTGGGCGTCGGCCCGTCGAAGAGGCCTTCGCCGCCCGCCGCGAGGCGGTCCGCCTCCTGGTGGTGCCGCAGCGACGAGATGCCCTGCAGCAGATGGTCTTGCATGCAACCGCCCTGCGTATCCCGATTATTGAGGTCGAGGGTGCCCTGATCGGGCAACTCGCTGGGTTCGATGGGCACCAGGGGGTCGCCCTGGTCGTGAAGCGACGCCCCGAGGCTGCGCCCGAAGACCTGCTGGCCCGCGCCGTCGCGCGCGGGGAGGCCCCCTTCATCCTGGCGCTCGACGGGGTAGAGGACCCCCAGAACTTCGGCAGCCTGATCCGCAGCGCCGAGGCGGTCGGGGTGCATGGCCTCCTGATCGGAAGCAAGGGGGCCGCCCCTCTCTCGCCGGCCGCCATCAAGGCCAGCGCTGGAGCGGTGGAGCACCTCTTGGTCGCCCGCGTTGAGAACCTGGCCGATGAGCTCACCGCCCTGCGCCTGCGGGGCATTCGGGTGGTCGGAGCTGAGGCCGAGGCGGCCCAGGGGTACCGCGAGGCAGACCTGCGCGGGCCACTTTGCATCGTGATCGGCGCCGAGGGCCGGGGGCTTTCGCCCGCCGTGCGTCGGCGGGTCGACCTCTTCGTTCGGATCCCCATGGCGGGCAAGGTTGCCAGCTTGAATGCCGCCGTGGCGGGCTCCATCCTCCTCTTCGAGGCGCTCGGTCAACGTCCAGCAGCGGCACAGCCTGTGCCAGCCCCCGAGGCCCCGCTGGCTGCCCCAAGCGAGCCTGTTGCGCCAGTCTCAGTTGACGCCGAATTGCCAGCCACTCCTGAACGTGACGATCTCCCGCACGCAGGCGGTTGACCCCCACGCCTGTAGGGGGCTATGATCACGCCTCACCGACGGACCGCAAGGTATCCCGACGTGGGCGCCGACATAGCTCAATTGGTAGAGCAACGGTTTTGTAAACCGTAGGTTCCG
>JBIIRA010000088.1:0-13266 GCA_044341795.1 Candidatus Limnocylindrus sp. | reverse complement strand
CGGATAAACGGATCGAGCTGCCCGGTTGGGTAGATCTCGGAGAGCCAGTAAAACTCGGGGCGAATGCCGAGGCGCGCAAAGGTTGGGAAGAAGAGCGTGCCGACGAAGTGTCGCGCGTAGTTTTCGGCGCTACTCCCTTCAGGAGCCGGTACGTGTGCGAGTGGCACGCCCATGTACCGCTCCACCGCGTCGGGGGTCAGGAGCGCCTGCGCATCCATCGCATCCATATCTTCGACGCCGTAGCGGAACTGCACGGGGATGCCGCGGTCGCGCAGGGCACGAGCGATGGCGTCGTGCATCACCGGTCCGCGAAGGGAGCCAACATGCACCGTCCCCGACGGGGTCTTGGAGTCGTTGACGACCTGGGGCCCGGAGACGCGTGCGGCGAGTTCGTCTGCCCAATACATGCTGGGAATCCTAGCGCCCGCGGCGGCGATTAGCCTCGCTGGGCGAGTTCGGTCAGGCGCTTGCGGAGTTTGCGCATCGCCGCGGCATCGCTCACAGCCACAAAGAGGGTGTCATCCCCCGCCACCGTGCCAACGATCTCGGGGAGGCGCAGGCGGTCGAGTGAGGCGGCAATGGCGTGTGCGCTCCCCGGGAGCGTCTTCAGTACCAGGATCGACCCAGCAACCGACGCCTCGAGTGGAATCTCGCCGAGCAGCGCCTGTAGCCGCTCCTCGGACGCAATTTCAACCGAGCGACCTGGTGGGAATGCATACGCGGGTGAGCCGCCGCGATCCACCTTGATCAGGCCGAGCTCGGTGATGTCGCGACTGAGTGTTGCCTGCGTGGCGGGGATCCCCTGTCGCTTGAGCGCCGTTGCCAGCTCCCGCTGGGTGCGGATCGCCTGCCGCGACACGATGTCACGCAAGGCGCGGTGGCGAACGCTCTTGCCGAGGTCCACTACTCGCCGCCTCGCAGAACGACAGAGGCGACCAGCACCGCGGCAAAGGCGAAACGGTACGCCACGAAGATGCGCGTGCTACCGCCATCCAAGATGCGGAAGAGCAGCTTGATGGCGAAGAGGCCCGAGATGAACGCGCTCACCACGCCAATGACGAGGAGTGGCGCACTCGCCGCAAGGTCTTCGCTCGACTCGAGGAGGCGCCGCAGTTCAATGGTGCCTGCACCGGCAATGGCGGGGATGCCGAGCAAGAAACCGAATCGCGCCGCCGCCTCACGACGGAAACCAAGAAGGAGTCCGCCGCTAATCGTTGCGCCGGATCGACTGATGCCCGGGATGAGTGCTAGTGCTTGCGCCAGTCCGACCATGAGGCCATCGATGACACCGACACTTTGAAGTGGTCGCTCGCGGGAGCCAAGGCTTTCTGCAAACCAGAGCAGCAACGCGCCAGTGGTAACGGCAGCGGCAACAACGAGCGGAGTGCGCACCGCACTCTCCAGCAGGTCGCCGGCTGTCAGGCCTAGAAGAACGGCGGGGATGGTGCCGATGACAATCGCAAGGATGAGTCGCTCGTCGGCAGAGTCGCCACGATGCCGACCGAGCGAGGTGAGGGTGCGCAGCGCCACGCGGGTGAGCCGCGTTACGTCACTGCGAAGTGCCACGAGTACGGCGGCAAGCGTGCCTAAGTGAATCACCGCGGCGAAGGCGAGTGACGAGAGGAGTGGGTCGCTGATGCCAAAGAGGTACGGGATCGCATAGAGATGTGCCGATGACGAGATTGGGAGGAACTCGGTTGCACCCTGCACGAGCCCGAGCAGCAGCGCGATGAGTGCTGCAGAAACTGGATCACTGCCCATTGCGCCCTCCCGTTATCGCCTGCGCGCCGAACTGGCGCTGTGGGGGCATAGCATG
Organism: Candidatus Limnocylindrus sp.; assembly: GCA_044341795.1. Classification (GTDB taxonomy): domain Bacteria; phylum Chloroflexota; class Limnocylindria; order Limnocylindrales; family Limnocylindraceae; genus Limnocylindrus. The sequence goes on along the minus strand of JBIIRA010000088.1, from coordinate 11,450 downwards.
AGGCGGCGCCCCCCAAATGGGAAGCACCGCCTCAGCGAACTGCCTGTGTGCGCGGACTAGCCGCGAATAAAGAGCGGAGCAAGCACCAAGGTGACGGTGGCCAGCAGCTTCACGAGAACGTGCAGCGACGGACCAGCAGTGTCCTTGAATGGGTCGCCGACAGTGTCGCCAACAACGGCGGCCGCGTGGGCGTCGCTCCCCTTGCCGAGGGCCTTCCCCTTCGCATCCTTGAGTCCGCCCGACTCGATGAACTTCTTGGCGTTATCCCATGCACCGCCGGAGTTGTTCAACACCGTGGCCAGCAAGACGCCGCTGATCGTTCCAACGATCAAGAAGCCTGCAACCGCCTCAGCGCCGAGTAGCACTCCAACCAAGACCGGGGTTGCTACTGCAACCACACCTGGGGCGATCATCTCGCGCAGGGCGGCAATGGTGGTGATGTCTACGACGCGCGCGTAATCCGGACGCGCCTTGTAGGTCATGATTCCCGGAATCTCACGGAACTGGCGGCGAACTTCAACAATGATCGCCTGCGCCGTGCGCCCAACGGCGCGAATGGCGAGCGAGCTGAAGAAGTAGGCAAGCATCGCGCCGATAAAGGCGCCGATGAAGACGTTCACGTTCGCCAAGTTGACCGACTCAATGATCGGCCGGCCGGCACGCTCAAGGATCAGGTTCACCTTGTCGAGGTAGGCCGAGAAGAGCAGGAAGGCGGCGAGCGATGCCGAGGCGATCGCGTACCCCTTGGTGAGAGCCTTGGTTGTGTTGCCGACTGCATCGAGCTTGTCGGTCACGGTGCGCACCTTCTCTGGGGCGCGACTGAACTCAGCGATACCACCGGCGTTGTCGGTGATCGGCCCGAACGTGTCCATCGCCAAGATGTAGGCGGTGGTCATGAGCATGCCGACCGTTGCAACGGCGGTGCCGAAGATGCCGAACTTCTCAAGCGCGACGCCCGACAGGCCCGCCGCAAGTCCAGCTTGCGTGCCCAACCAGTTCGAGGCGAAGATCGCCGCCGAAATGGAGACGGCAGTCACCAGCGTGGTCTCAAAGCCAACGGCGGTGCCAGCGATGATGTTCGTGCCGGCGCCCGTGCGGCTCGCCTCTGCGATCTCACGTACCGGTCGATACGAGCCAGCGGTATAGAACTGGGTGATGTAAACGAACGCCACGCTGGTGGCGAGACCGACCAGGCCTGCGCCGAAGAACCAGAGCCATGCGTCGGAGTTACCGGCGTTCAACATCACTGCACAGGCGAGCGCGAGCAGGCCGGCTGAAATGATGGTGGTCGCCCAGTAGCCGCGGTTCAAGATGTTCATTGGATTCTCTTTGTCGTTGCCGCGCACGAAGGCCATGGCCACGATTGTGCTCAGCAGACCGAAGGCGTGCACCACGAGTGGGAAGAAGATCCATGACTCCGGGTGCGCCCAGCCCATCCCCTCCGCGATCTTGAAGGCGCTCACGCCCAAGATCATGGCGCCGATGTTCTCAGCAGCGGTCGATTCAAAGAGGTCGGCGCCGCGGCCGGCGCAATCGCCGACGTTGTCGCCCACGAGGTCGGCGATCACGCCTGCATTGCGAGGGTCATCCTCTGGGATTCCCTTCTCTACTTTACCGACGAGATCGGAGCCAACGTCAGCAGCCTTGGTGTAGATACCACCGCCGAGCTGGGCGAAGAGCGCAACGAACGATGCGCCGAAGCCGTAGCCGACGATCAGGAACGGCGCCTCTGCTGGGCGCTCAAGTCCACCGAAGACGACGAAGACGGCGTAGACGCCGAGCAGCGAGAGCGCCGCTACGAGGAAGCCGGAGACGGCTCCACCACGCATTGCAACCTGCACCGCCTTAACGACGCCCTGGCGGGCGGCGGCGGTGGTGCGAAGGTTTGCCTTGACGCTGACGTACATGCCGATGACGCCTGATGCCATGGAGCAGGCGGCGCCGAAGATGAAGGCGATTCCGGTACGAATGCCGAGGTCAGCGCCGTAGACCGAGGTGTCGGCAACAGCGGCGGTTTCAAACGTAGCGATCAGCACGCCGATCAGCACCGCCATCGCGACGGAGAGCACACCAATGGTGATGTACTGGCGTCGCATGAACGCGACGGCCCCTTCGAAGATCATGCCCGCAACATCTTGCATGGCAGGTGTCCCCTTGTCGCGGCGCAGCACATCGCTGGCCAACCACAAGGCGAAGAGGATTGCGATAACCGCTGCTGGGAGCACGAGCCCCTGCAGCATGAGTGACGTGATTTCCATTCTTCTTGCTCCTCCGATGCGTCCAGTCCGTCGCGTGGCCGCGGTGCTTGGCACCGCGCTTCGGGTCGGGCGTCTGTCGGGCTGCAGGTCGCACGTGCGACCCGCCAGGATGGGCTCCTGGTGAGGTGATGGTACGGGGAGGCCCCGCCGTGGGTCAACCGCACACCCTGCCCCGCCTATACTCAGCCAGATGCGCCTCCGAAAACTTGCCATAGAGATCGTGCAGACGGTGGCGCTGACCATCCTCGCCTTCTATCTCCTGCAGACCTTCGTGGCTCAACCATTTCGGGTCGAGCAGGGCTCGATGCGACAAACCCTCGAGCCTGGCCAGTACGTGCTCGCCGATAAGCTCACCGCAGCGCTGACCGGATATCACCGGGGCGACATCGTCATCTTCCGCCCCCCCAGCACCTGGCCCGCCGACGCATCGGGCACCCCGTATATCAAGCGAGTGATTGGGCTCCCCGGCGAGACGATCGACCTGGTCGACGGTGTGGTCAGCGTGAATGGGATAGCGATTGATGAGACCTATACCTATCGTGACGGTGGCGGCAACGGGGCTGGCGAGTCTGGCCGCTGGGTCCTCGGGTCCACGGAGCTCCTCGTCTTCGGCGACCATCGGTCGAACTCTTCCGACTCTCGGGCCTACGGCCCGATCCCCAGCACCAGTGTGATCGGGCGGGCGGTCTTGCGTTACTTCCCCATTGACCTGCTCACCATCATCACGCCGCCAATCTACCGACAGGTTGCACCCTAGATGCCTGGCCTTGAACTCCCACTCGTCCTCATCGCCATCCTGGCGGGCACGTTGGCGGTCACCAGCGCCGGTCGCGGCGCATGGGTCGCGATTGCGATCCTGGCGCTGAGCTCCAGTGCGTTGGAGTTCTCGGTCGCGGATCCAAACCGCATCGGCCTCATCTTGCGCCTCTCCGCGATTGGCATCGGCCTCGTTGCGGCGCTCCCCGAGAACCTCTTTGAGCGCGAGGCGCTGCGCCGAGATCTGGCACTGCGCACTCTGGTACGCACGCTCCGTGAGCATCCCGTAGTCGTCGCCAGCGCAATCGCGGGCCTCCTGCTTGGTCTCGTGCCACTCGCCCTCCCGATTGAATCGAGTAGCGATGCGCTCCGAGCCGCGGGCATCGCGCTCCTCGTCGTCGGCCTGCCGCCACTTCTAACCAGTCGCTTCATTGAGGCGACGACGCGCGCTGCCGTTGTGACGCTTGCCGGAACCATGCTGCTCCGCACCTCTATCTTTGGGGCGCTGGATCCGCTCACTGCGCTGGCGATTGGCGCAGGGTTTACCTGCATCCTGGTCGTTGGCGGCAGTGTTGCCACGCGTATCTCTAACGCGGAGGAGGAGCGATGACCGAAGCAGAGGTCCTGACGACGATCCGCGCGCTCTTCCCCGTCCTCACGGCACTAAGCTCTCTCGCGCTCGTTCCTCTCATTCAACTCTGGCGCGGGCCACAACGTGATGACGCCGCGACGTACGCAACATTTGGCGTACAGCTCCTGTTGTTCGCAACCTCGGTTGGCGCAGCGCTCGCTGGCGCCGGCTACCTCTCAACGCTCAAGATTGGCCAGGTGACCATTGACCCTTCTGAGCCGGGTCGCCTGCTGGTGCTTCTAGGCGGCATCGTCTTCGCCGTGATCGTCGGTGCTGGCGAGGGTCGTCGCGCGGGCACTATGGGTCAGATTGCGCTCTTCGGTATCGCCGCGATCGATCTCGCGTTGGCGATTCCATCAGGCATCGCACCGATTGCCCTCCTCCTCTTCGCCAGCTTGGGCATCTCGGGCGCTGCGGCGAGCGGCAAAGATGATGTAGGTCGCGCCCGTGCCGTCTTCCGCGACCTACGCACCGTCTCTCTCCTGCTCCCAGCCGTTGTGGTTGCGGAGATTCTGCGTACAGCAATCTCCTACGCCGCCGTCGACGCTTCGTATGCCACCCCCGCATCGCTCGCAGCAGGAACGGCGCTTGGCGTTTCGCTCGTGCTCATCGTGGCCGCAGGGGTCTTCCCTTTCCACAGCCGACTGATCAAGATCTTTGAAGCGCTCCCGATCGTGGGATCGCTGCTCGTCGGTGTTTGGATCCCCTCGGCGCTTGCACTCATTGTCATGGGTGAGCTCTCAGCGTTGGCGAGCAGCATTACCGACCCTCTTGGTGGCGCGATCGTGCCTGGCATCCTGCTTGCGGGAGCGGTAACGCTGATCTTCGGCGCAGTCTCCGCCTTACTCCATGACGACATCGGCGAGATCGTTGGCTTCATGGCCGCAGGAAACTCCGGATGGTTGGCGATCGCTGCCGCGGCCGCCCTGCAGTCACCGACCGACACCTCGTCACGCCTGATCGTTCTCCCTGGCATGTTGACCATCTCACTCTTTGGACTCTGGCTCGTGAGCGTGCGGCGACGATATGGAACCACCTCTATTAGTGAGCTTGGTGGGTGGGCGCGTCGCACGGGCGCTAACGGGATTGCCCTCGCCGCCGCGATCATTGCACTCGCTGCACTGCCGCCTGGTGCCGTATTGGCCGCTCGACTGAATCTTCTGCTGCTTGGTGGGAATCCCCTCATCGCACTCTTCGCGATCATCGGCCAGATCCTCTTGATCGTTGCAGCGATTCGGCTCCTCCTCGTTGGCTTCACCCCACAGAGTCAGACCGTGCATGAAGCGGAGACTCGACCCTTCGCCAACATCATCACCATCTCGCTGGTTGCTGGGTCAATTTTCGTTGCGGCAGCGGCTGCTGGCTGGCTCGCCCTTGAGTCGGGTGGCACTGGCCCGCTCCCACCGGCGCCGAGTGTGTCACCGGCGACAAGCTTCGATCCAGCGCCGAGCAGTGAGCCGAGCGTTGAACCAACGCCAAGTGCGCTGCCGTCAGGGAGTGGGGAGATCTCGCCAGCGCCGTAGCGACCATCGGTCGCGGGGGGAACTACTCCTCGTCGGAGAGGATCCAGGCGTCAGTCGCGCGGGTGTACTCAACAAGACCACCCTCTGGGAACCAGAGTGCGATCTCTGCCGCGGCAGTTTCTGGCGCATCAGATGCGTGGATCAAATTCTTTGCCGTCTCCAGCGCGAAGTCGCCACGAATGGTTCCGGGGGCTGACTCGTGCGGCTTCGTTGCGCCAACCATGGAACGGACAACGGCAATAGCGTTTGGTCCTTCAAGGACCATTGCTACAACTGGGCCCGACGAGATGAATTCCACGAGACCCTTGAAGAAGGGGCGCTGCGCGTGCACCGCGTAGTGGGTCTCAGCAAGCTTCGCACTCACTGGCGTGATCTTGAGGGCAACAATCTTTAGGCCCCGCTCTTCGAACCGCGTGATCACTCGACCAGCAAGCTGGCGCTGTACGCCGTCTGGCTTGACGAGAACAAGGGTGCGCTGACTGGTGCTCATAGCAGCAGGTTAGCCGATCTCGTTGGAGTGCGGTTTATCGTCACTCGCCGTCGGCCACGCACCCGTTGGCAATTCGATCTGCACATACTGCTCGCCACGATACTCAAGCCAACTCTTCACCGGTGCAGCATCTGGAATCTGGGTGCCGGCCTGGTACTCGATCTCGACCGCATCGGCGCCTGATCGCAGCACATAGCGAAGGTTCCCTGGCTCGCTCAGATCAAACTCAACGCTCTCGAAGGCATCAACATTGATGGTGATGGTGAGCGGGGTGAAGATTGAGGAGACCTCAGGGTCATCGCCCAGCACCTCCTCAACCCAGCCGTGACCGCGAACGATCTGCTCGCCATCGCGGAGGTGTCGGTACGAGACCGTCTGGTGCAGGAGGGGGCGGAGGATATTCGCCTTATCGGCGCGCTGCACCACGAGGCCTCTATTAACGAAGAGGCCGGGGGCGCGGTCGTGCTGTTCGTGATCCATGAGGGTGAGAGCCTACCGCAGAGCGGCTCCCCGCCGCACCCGCGCCGCCCGCCCTATCATTGCGCGGTGCGCTACGCCGTTGATCTCGGGAATAGTGCGGCGAAGGCCGCCCTGCTTGACGGTGCCGTGGTGCGCCTCCCCGCCCCTGCGGATCCCCGCGACGCCGTTGCCTGGAGTGGTGTTGCCGCCGAGCTGATCGCAGCGATCCGTGCCGATGCGGAGCGGACTGGCGAACCGGCAACTCTCCGTGTTGCGAGCGTGGTCCCAGTCGGTACTGATGCGCTCAGCGCGGCGGCTGCGAGCGCCGCGATCGCCGCTGAAATTGTGAACGTGGCCGATGTGCCGCTTGAGCTGGCACTCACTCCACCAGCCCAGATCGGCATTGATCGACTCCTCGCCGCCTGGCTCGCCTATACGGAGTACGGCGTCCCCACCCAGCGTGGGGCGATCGCGGTAACCCTCGGCACCGCACTCACCCTCACCTGCGTCGATCGAGGTGGCCGCCTCCTTGGTGGCGCGATCGCCCCCTCGCCGGTGCTCGCCTCCCGAGCCTTGGCGAGCGGCGCCGCCGCACTCCCACTCGTTGCCATCTATGACGAGAGCCCCGATCTCGCTGGACCCATTGGCGCCGACACAGCCGAAGCGCTCAGCGCCGGAATTCTTCGGGGTGCACGTGGCGCCCTCACCGCACTGATTGCAGAATCCATCGCAGAGATGTCACGCCGCGATCCTGGTGCGCCAACTCCCGCCGTGGTCCTCAGTGGCGGCGCAGCACTCGCTGGTTGGTGCGCCACAATCGCAGCCGACCATCGCGACGCCGAATTTGTGCTGCGCGCGATCAACGCACTTCCCGCAGCGGTGCGCGCATGAGCAAGCGACTCGCCGGACGCCTCATTGTCCTTGGCATCACTGGCTCCATCGCCGCCTACAAGTCGCCAGAGATCGTGCGCGCCCTCCGCGCCGAGGGTGCCGATGTGCAGGCGCTCCTCACCCCCGCCGCGACGCGGTTCGTCTCACCCCTCACCCTGCGCACCCTTACCGGCCACGCCGTCGACGCTGACCTACTCGACCTTCTCCCCGACGGTCGCATCGGCCACATCGTTGCCGCAGACTCCGCCGATGCGATCCTGATCGCGCCTGCAACCGCACAGTGGATCGGCGCCATGGCGAGCGGTCTCGCTGGAGACGTGGTCACCGCCGCCTGCCTTGCCACCACCGCACCCGTGATCGTTGCGCCAGCTATGGATGGCGAGATGTGGGCGCATGCCGCCACCCAAACGAATGCGACCCGACTGCGCGACGACTTTGGCTACGCACTTGTTGCACCGGAGAGCGGCGCACTGGCGAGTGGTGCCACCGGTGTCGGCCGTCTCGCTGAGACTGCCGCGATCGTTGACGCGGTGGTGGCCGCCATTGGCGCCGCACCGATTCGCGAGCCGAACGAGAGCCGTCGCCCACCCGCAGTACCCGCAGGCGACCTCTCCGGTCGACGAATTGTGGTTACCGCAGGTGGCACCGAAGAGCCGATCGATGCGGTGCGCATCTTGGCGAACCGCTCGTCGGGTCGTCAGGGGATCGCCCTGGCTGAGGCGGCGCGCGATCGTGGCGCCGACGTCACCCTGATCGCCGCGCGTGTCAGCGTGCCGCTCCCTGAGGGGGTCACCATCGTGCGCGCCATGAGCGTTGACGCGCTCGACGCTGCACTACGCAACGCACTCCTCGCCGCACCGAACGGCAGCGCAACAACCCCCGCCGATGCGCTCATCGCCACAGCCGCCGTCTCTGACTTCCGCGTTGCGGGCGGCCCTTCGGCAGAGAAGTTGCGCCGTGATGGTGAGATCACGCTGCGCCTGACGCCAACCCCCGACCTGCTCGCCGGCGTCGCAGAGGCGCTCGGGCCACGTGCCACTCGCCAGACACTGCTCGTTGGCTTCTCGGCAGAGGCGAGTGCAACGCCGCGCGCACGCGAGAAGCTCGCAAAGAAGGACCTCGATCTGATCGTTGCCAACGACGTCACGGCGCCCGGCATCGGCTTTGAGAGCGCCGAGAATGCGGCAGAGATCATCGGGGCGGATGATGTCGTTACCCGTGTCGGTCCAGCGCCGAAGCGCGTGGTGGCTGACGCCATCCTGGATCGAGTGGCGGCGCTCCTCGCAGCGCGAGCAGGCTGATGGCACGGCACACCGTTGCCGACATGCGCGCCACACACGCCGCGGGCGGCCACTTCGCCGTTGTCACCGCCTGGGATCGTCCGACCGCTGAGTTCGCCGAGGCGGCTGGGATTCACTTCATGCTCGTGGGCGATTCACTTGCACAGGTTGCGCTCGGCCACGAGTCGACCGTTCGCGTTGGCATGAGCGAGATGCTGCATCACACCGCCGCCGTTGTGCGCTCAACCAGCAGCGCGCTGGTGATTGGCGACATGCCCTTTCTCTCGTACGTTGATGCCCCAACGGCGGCAGAGAACGCCGCTCGATTTATCCGTGATGCGGGTGCTGGGGCCGTAAAGCTCGAGGGTGGTGTGGCCGTGGCCCCCGTCGTTGCAGCGCTGGTGCGCAGTGGTGTTCCCGTGATCGGACACATTGGCTTCACTCCACAGTCATCACTGAATGAGAGCAAGCCACGTGCGAAGGGGCGTCTCCCCGAAGCGGCGGCGGCACTCCTCGAGGATGCGCTCGCTCTGCAGGAGGCCGGCGCATCGGCGATCGTGATCGAGCTCGTGCCACAGGAGCTTGCAGCCGCGATCACCAGCCGTCTCACGATCCCAACCATCGGCATCGGCGCAGGTGCCGGCTGCACCGGGCAGGTGCAGGTGCTCCCCGATCTGCTCGGTCTACTCGGCGCAACCGCACCGCGCCACGCTGGGCGCGCTGCCAACCTTCGCGATGAGGCCATCGGCGCCCTCACCACCTGGCGCGCGAACGTGGAGGCGGGAAGCTTCCCCACCGCAGCGCAAGGGATCGCTGGCGACGCAACCCTCATCGCCGCCCTCGACGAGCTCCCGCGCTAGCTCAGTCGTAGAGTCATGCGCACCGTCACCACTCGTGCCGAACTCGGCGAAGTGCTCGCCCAACTGCCCCGCCCTGTTGCGCTCGTACCTACGATGGGGGCACTCCACGCTGGCCACGCAGCGCTCATCACGGCCGCGCGCCGCACCGCTGCGACCGTGGTCGTCTCCATCTTCGTTAACCCGCGACAGTTCGGGAGCGCTACGGACGCGGCGCAATACCCGCGCACGCTTGTGGCCGACCAGCAGATTGCCGAGGCGGCCGGCGCAGACCTGATCTTCGCGCCCGACGTTGCCCAGATCTACCCAACCAGTGAACCAGTTGCACCGATTGCTCCAGGTCCGCTCGCAACGCGTCTTGAGGGCGCCTCTCGGCCCGGTCACTTTGTCGGCGTGGCGACTGTTGTCTCTCGGCTCTTTGATCTGGTACGCCCCGACCAGGCGTACTTCGGCGCAAAGGATGCGCAACAGGTGCGCGTCGTGGAGTGGATGGCGGCGCAGCGGAGCGACCAGATCTCGATCCACCGCGTCACCACCGTGCGCGATGGTGATGGCCTTGCGCTCAGTTCGCGCAATCAGAAGCTCACAGCGAGCGGTCGCGTTGCCGCGGCGAAAACGATCCCCGTCGCCCTCTCGCTCATCGCTGAGGCGTATGCCTCTGGCGTCACGAGCGTTGCGATGCTCCGGACCCTCGCCGAGCGGGTGATCACCGCCGAGCCGAGCGTCACGCTCGACTATCTCGACTTTGCTGAGAGTGCAACGCTCGTGCCACTTGGAGAAGGCGTACAGATTAGCGATGCCGCGCCAGGTGAGGTGCTCGTCTCTCTCGCCGCCGTTGTTGATGGGGTGCGCCTGATCGACGCGATCACACTCCCGTAGGAGCGTCGGCTAGCGCGTTGGAACTGGGCGCGCCGCGGCGAGAATGCGGTCCACGTCGAGTGAGCCGGCAACAAGCTGCTTGATCTCTTCAATCTTGCGCACATCTTCAGGGTGTGTCTTCACCAGTAGGTCGTGCACGTTTGAGGCAACGCTGTAGGTATCACCCTCCATCAACACGGCGAAGATGTTGGCCTTGCGAATCAGGTCTAGCACTCGTGCGCTCGGTCGATAGCCGCCGCTGAGGACGAAACCGAGCGGTCGGTTCGGATGATCGCTTCCGTCGAGCCACAGTTGCGTGAGCACCTCAATTACATCCTCACGGTCGCCAGGGACCACAATGAGGGCGCTTTCGCCGATGCGCTGCATCACATGCTCCGGCTGCATCGCGGCAACGGAGACGCGGCCAATGATCGCGTCCATGTCGCGGCCAGGCCAGAGCGTTTCTCCCTGCAGGCCATCTTCAATAATCGCCAGCGTGGGGTTCGAAAGAATCTGGCGATACGGCAGCACGCCGAGGAGTGGAATTCCGTGGCGCGCGAGCCCCTTCTCAAGAAGTCGCGGTAACTCAGGCTGGAGGTCAAGATCGACCTTGTTCACGATGGCGCCGGCAACCTCAACACCACGCGCGGCGAAGAGCGCCGCGTTCAGCACGATCTCGTCGATCGGTCGGCCGATACCACCCTCACTCACGATGATCGCCGGCGCGCCGAGGAGTGCGGCAACATCGGCGTTGCTTAAGCCGATCACGGCGCCAACGCCCGCATGTCCTGTCCCCTCGAGCAGCAGCAGTTCGTGCCTCTGTGCGAGCTCCACCTGGGCGGCGATGATCTTCGCGCCGAGGTCTTCCACCACCTGCCCCTCAATCACCTTGCGCGTAAATCCGCGCGGAATCTGCACTGGCGAAAGGAGGGCGACCGCATCGGTCAGGCCAAACACGCCGCGCATCAACGCCGCATCTTCGTCGGCGGGGGTGTCGTCGATCGTGATCCACCGCTGCCCAACCGGTTTCATGAATCCCGCATCCAGCCCTTGCGCGCGGAAAGCGGCGAAGAGTCCGAGAGAGGTGGTCGTCTTGCCGCGGTTCTGCCCTGTCGCGGCGAGGAAGAGCTGCCGTGCGCCCGCGGCGCCGGTCATCGGGCTACGCCTCGTCGCGCGGCGCGGTGCGGCGCTCGATGAGGTTGACCGCCTCTTTGAGGCGCGTCACCGACTCCTGGTCAACATCGTCACGGCTGATGTGCGTGCCGAGCTTGTCGAGCAGGTCGGCCGCAACCTGAAGGAAGACGCTCGCGTCGGCGATAAAGAACTCCGACTCGTTGCTGTAGCGCACAAAGGTGAGTCGCCCCTGCAACGTTCGGCGATCGTCGGCGTGTGCGACTTGCGTGGTGAAGTTGTGCCCCTGAATGCCGTCGGGGTTCGAGAGGAAGCT